>DIKL01000071.1:523-37462 GCA_002424545.1 Syntrophaceae bacterium UBA5619 | reverse complement strand
TTCGCGGCAAGCCAGATTTCTTTCAGAGGGGTGATGATCGCCGCGCTCTGATAGACAGGCGGTTTCCCTCTTTTTCCTGGCTTTGGTTTGGTAAAGCGTTTGAATCTCTTGAGAACCCTGATGGCATGCTTGCGGTGACATCCGCAGATGGCGCAGAATCCATCCAGGATGGCGGTTTTTTCATGACGGGGGGCATTTTTATATCGTAAATGGACTGTCTCCCGATACTCCCTTTTGGACTGTGGACTCATAATTTTCCCTCCTTCCGGGAATCGATGTTCGGTAACATCCAATTATGAGTCAACGATCCCTTTTTAGTCACCCCTTCGGTAACATTTTATTTGAGGCAATTCGCAAGAAAAGGCAATCCAAAGTGTCCTTTCAGGCCTTCCTCCGTTGAGGCAGCGATCACATGAACAGCCAGGAATAGACGTCCATGTAGTAATAATAATAGGTGTGTCCGCCGTTCCACAATCCTGCGAAGGTGATAAGGAGTCCCGCCACGAGAGCCGCGGTGTTGGGCGCCGCGAAAAGGCGGATGGTCGCACCCCGTTTCCTCATACGCCGTCGGCAGAACAGCTCCGATACCCCGACACATAAAAGATTGACCCCGATGTTTCCCAGCAACAGCGGATGCAGGATCAGGAACATCAATTCGCCGAAAGAATAGATTCCGACAAAGTAGGTGTAGGTTTTCGCTATCCAAGCCACCGGTGCGACAAAACTCGCCGCCAGGCGCTCGGGACCCGACGCTCCTTTGAAAAAGGCAAAGGTGTTCACAAAGAGCGGACCAAACCATATACTGGCGAACATGAGCAGTGTCGAGACATAGACAACGAAAGCCTCAAGGCTGCTGTTTTTTATGCCTCCAGACAAGTCGTAGACATTGGTGGAAATGACCATAACTCCCAGCGTAATGGCCGCCGGGAGGATCATTCTTTTGAGGAGATGGTGTTGTTCCATGTTGTGCCTCCCTCATGCAGGACAGATTCCGTCCGTCTTCATCCCCGGGTATAATAACGGTATCCCGTTTCCCGCTTAAGTTTCTCCAGTTCCGCGGTGAGGTCCGAAAGCACTCCCCGCTTATCGGTCCTTTTGACGATATTATTTGTTTCACCTGGATCGTTCCTTAGGTTGTAGAGTTCGTGCGGTCGAACGTTGTTGTGATAGGTGATGTATTTATAGTCATCGGTGCGCACCGCCGTCATGCCCGGTATGGGGATGGGAAAGACCGGAAAATGCTCGTAGAGAAAGCTTGAGCGTATGTGGGCGGCACGGTCACGAAGCGCCTGTGCCAGACTTAGTCCCTGCATTTTCTCAGGTATGGGTATGCCCAGGATGTCGAGCAGGGTCGGGGCGAGGTCGATATTGAGCGCCATCTGCTGAACTCTCCGGCCGGGATCGGTGATGCCCTTCGGGTACCGGACGAAGAAGGGAATGCGGATGGACTCTTCGTAGGGATGACGCTTGTCGTAGAGTCCCCGTTCGCCCCAGGAATGGCCGTTATCGCCGGCATAGACGATGATGGTATTGTCCAGGGCGTTCATCGCTTCCAGTGCCGAGAAGAGCCGCTCCGTCTGTTCGTCCACGGAAAGAATGGTTTCGCAGTACATCCGGTAGAGTGTGTTCATGGGGATGGGAGCGCCCACGAACATGTGGTTGTTGGTATAGGTATTGAAGGTGTTCGATTCCGGCGGAAGCTGGAGGTCGACATCCCGGTAGGTGCCCCGTAGATGCTTGGGGGGCCTGAACCCGAAATGAACCGCCTTGTGGGAAAGATAGAGGCAGAAGGGATTGGTCCGCGGGCGTCGTATGAACTCCAGCGCGAAATCCGTCAGATCGTCGGTGATGTATTTGCCGGGCCGGGAGGTTTCCACACCGTCGATGACTAGCGGGCAGTCGTAATAGACTCCCTGCCCACCCTCTTTGGTAATGGTGATAAATTGATCAACGCCCCTGAGTTTAGGGAGATCCCTGCCAGGCATGTGCCATTTCCCGATAAATGCCGTGTCGTATCCCGCGGCCTTCATGTATTCCATGAATGTGGTATTGTTATTGTTCCAGGGCGTGTGGTTGGTCACAACACCGTGACGGTGGGCGTACTGCCCTGTCAGGAAGCTCGCCCGAGCCGGGCTGCAGAGCGACGTGGTGACGAAACTGTTTTCAAACATCACCCCCTCATCGGCAATCCTGTCGAGTGTGGGTGTTTCGAGAAAGGGATGATCCATGCAGCTGAAATGGTCCCATCGGTGATCGTCGGTGAGGATGAAGACAATGTTGGGTTTGTCCTTTCGAAGCCTGACACTCGCGGGTACGTACAGGTCACGGGGAGCAGTCAGGCGAGCAGGGTAGTCTGAGTATGCCCTGGGCGAGGCAAGCATACCCAGCCCCGTCCCGGCCAAGCCCGCCGTGATGGCAATGCTGCCGGTTGTTTTAAGAAACTCCCGGCGGGTGAAACGGTTTCCCCTGGGGAAGACGCTTTTCTTCTTCATGGTGGTACCTCCTCAGTTCATGATGTCCGCATCACTGAAAAAGTAACGGCCACAACCCGCCGGCGGTTTCAGAAATCAACCACCGGCTCCAGCGGTTTTTCAGGGTAAATCCATCCGTGGTTACTGGGCATGGAATTATACACCCTCCCTATGTCCATGAGGCCCAGCCTGATCCCCCGGTGACGGTGGAATCCTTCGAAAACGCCGCAGGCAAGGACGCTTTCCATCTGCATTGAAACACAGAAAACGGAGATATTCATTCCCGGTGTCAGTTCTGCCAGTTCCTTTCCGAAGGCGCCGGGGTGGAAAACAAGTCTTCCGCTGTCGGCGGCCTGGCATTGAACCACGGGCAGGATGACAGGGAACCCGTCATCACCGATGTATGACAAAAATGAAAGTGAATCGAGGCGGTTGAAAAGGCCCTCGGAAAAGTGGGTGAGTATCCGTTCAGTTCCCGCGCGGCCCGCACCTTTTTTTGCCAGTTTCGTCAGCAGGGCCGATAACACGATGGGGGCCATGGGAAGGGGGTTACCGCCCCCTATTTCGACGAGGTCCAGATAGTGCACCGTATTGATGCCGAAGTAGGTATTATAACGGAACATGGGCTGGTTATTGTAGATATCGTATTCGGGACCTTCCTTCATGAGATGGGTCCAGCGCGCCCTGCCTCTCCAGAGCCGCTTGTCAAGGGTCACCACGGCAAAGGCGACCGCGGGCCTCGCGGCCATGTTGAACTTGCTCTCACCCCTGCAGAACTCACCGATGACCGCTTTGTCGGGCGAGGCCGCCATGATTGAGGTGAGCAGGGTTATGTGAGGCGGCCCTTCTTCGGGAATCGTGGCCACGATGCCGATCTTTTCCGAGGGAGCAAAGGCCCTGGTTTCTTCTTCGCTGAACCTGTTTCGTTTTTCTTTCATGGATTTTTTCTCTCTTTCAGCAGGAGATACCCCTGCCATGGGAAATTTCCTTCCTGTCCGGGTCAGGATTCGCCGATGTCGTCGCCATTCCTCCCTTTCCTGCCAGCGTGGTTCCGCTCCAGGAGACGATGGCCGGATCGACACCGGAAACCTTCGCCATGGAGGCGAAGTTATCCATCTGCTCCGGCGAAAGGAGGGCGGTATGGGCGTAGTCCCACCGAAGGCCGAGGCGCGTATATTTGTCGCCGCATAGATTGTTGAAGGCGCACAGTTCCCAGCGATCGACGGCGCCGGCCAGATGCTTCGCTATAAAGGCGCCGATGGAGCGAATGTTTGACGCCGTGGCGGTAGCCCCGGGAATGATGGGCGTCCTGACCCAGAACTGCCGGAGGCGCTGATATTCTCGAACCCAGGCTCCGGCGAAGGCCAGGTTGTCCAAAATGGTTTCGTTGCCCAATCCCGTAAAATGAAGATGCCGTTCCGGGTCCATTTCCTTGACATCGAAAAGCAGCACATCCAGGAGGGGAAGGAGACTTTCGAAATTGCGGCGGGACATTTGCCCGCAGGTGTCCAGCGCGGTCTGTATTCCTTCGCTTTTGAGCCTTTCGAGAAGAGCGTGACAAAACGCCGTCTGCAGGGCCGCTTCGCCTCCCGAGAGAGTGACTCCTCCCCCGGATTGTTCAAAGAAGGTCCGGTCCTTGACCAGTTCCCGGGCCAGGGAATCCACGTCCCAGGCTGTTCCGAGAAGTTCCATGGCCCCGGACGGGCATTCTCCGGCGCAGGCGCCGCAGCCGTCGCATTGTTCCCTGTCAATATGAATGCCCTTTCCGTCCATGGAGAGTGCCTGCTTCGGACAGACCTTCAAGCAGGCTTCGCACCCGATGCAGCCCACCCCGACCCACTGAACCTGGGGCCGGGGAGGAATACTTTCGGGATTGTGACACCAGCCGCAGGCCAGAGGGCATCCCTTGAAAAAAACCGTGGTCCGTATGCCGGGTCCGTCTTCGGTGGACATGCGCTGTATGTCGAGTATTGTGCCCGTGAGGGGCTTTTTCGTTTCGATGGCTGCCATTGTACCGTCCTAAAACCTTCCGTGGCTGATCCTTTCGATTACCTCGTTCTGCAGTTCCCTGCCCACGGTAACGAAGTAGGCGTTATAGCCGGTGATGCGAACCAGCAGATGACGGTAATCTTTCGGGTGCCGCTGGGCGTCCTTCAGCATTGCCGGGTCCAGCATGTTGACCTGAAGGGCGGTTCCGCCGTTGACGGCGTAGCCTCGGAGGAAGGCCTTAAATTTATCAAGATGCTCCTGGTCACGCATAATTGAGGGATTGAAGGTGATGGTGTGGCTCGCGCCGTTGGGAAGAAAGTTGAGATACTCCTCCCAGTGGCCCGCGCCATCCGTTGCCTTTCCGCCCAGGACCGTTCCCACCGAGTTCGTATTGGCCGTGGGGCCCTTGATGTCGGCCCCGTTTGAGGGGCAGATGGCGTTGGACAGAAACTGCCCCCGGGGCCTGCCGTCGGGGCTTGCCGCCATGATGAAGCCGTCACCGGCCCAGTAGTTCCAGCTCAGCATGCCGGGACGAAACTGGCGGCCCGTGGATTTTGTTTTGTGCTGCCATGTTTCGTCGCACCAGAGGTCCATGACCCGCTTCGCCATATGGTCGGCCTCGTCGTCATCCCGCCCGTATTTGGGAGCCCTGTTCTTTGCCATGGCCTGGATCACCTCGTGGCCTTCCCAGTTGTCCCGCAGTGCCTGAATGAGATCAGCCATGGTGCAGGCTTGTTTGTCGAAGACCAGGTACTTGACGGCAAGGAGAGAATCAACGGTGGTGGCAAAGGTCACCGCCTCCATGGTGACGAAGTTGATTTCGGCTCCACCCCGGGTGACATCCATCGCCTTTTCGGCGCACCCCTTGACCATGCAGGAAAGATAGGGTGTGGGAAAATAGCGTGCCCGAATGGATTCAGATACTTCGTAAAGGTCAACGCATTTCTTGATGATGAATGCCGTTTGTCGTTCGTAGGCCTGCCAGAATTCTTCAAAGGAGGCGAACCGGCGGGGGTCGCCCGTGGCGGGTCCGTCCTGCCTGACCTTTTCCGTTTTTCCCGTCATGGGATCCACGAAGGGGATCATGTCCCGGCCACCGGTCAGGGTCAGCTCCACCGCCTTGAGCAGGTTGATGTTGTTGTCCACGGTTCCCGAACGGTCGTTGCCGACCATGGTGTTTTCCAGGCAGCCCACGGGGGCGTAGTCGTGGACATTCTCGTGGTTGATGAGGTGACGCAGTCCCGTTTTTTCCGCCTGGTGAATCATGCCCGCCATAGACCGTTCGTCGAAATTCAGCAGGAAAGGCGCACCCTGGCTCGATTCGATCATGGAGACACATCGGTCAAGCAGTTCTTCGGGCGAATTCCGGTGAAGCCGCACGTTGGGCTTTGGTTCCAGGATGGGAGACATCTCGTCGATGACTTCCAGGATAACATAGGTAAGGTCGTTGGTCAGATCACTGCCGTCCCTTCCCAGTCCCGAAAGAGTCAGCAGCTGGCCGAATCCTGCTGTTATTCCCTGGTGTCCGTTGGTGATCATTGCGTCGTAGGCAGTGTTGCAGTGAATCCAGAAACATTTGAGGATTTCCTTCGCAAATTCCCGGTCCATGCCCTCATTCAGAGAGCGTTCGTAGTAGGGAAGCAGGTACTGGTCAATTCGCCCGAAGGAGACACCGGCGCCGGGATAATTCTCATCGGTCATGACCAGCATGTGGTTGATCCAGAGGGCCTGCACGGCCTCCCAGAAGTCTGCGGGAGGTTCCCAGGGAACGCGTTCCAGGTTCGCCGCCATCCGTTCAAGTTCCTTTTTACGGCCGGCGTCGCCTTCGGCGGCCGCCATCTCCCGGCAGAGATCCCTGTACTTCCGCGCCAGGTCGCGGGCCATGGTCGAGGCGGTGAGCATGGCCCTTAACTGACTGCCCCTCGATCCCTGCTGTTCCGTCTCAACCATGGCGTTGTATCGTTCCAGGAGGTCGTCATGTATTCCCTTCCAGCCCAGGGTTAGAATCCGTTCATGCCCCGGAACAAGGTGACCGCTCGTGGCCCCGGCGTTGCCGTAACCGTGGTCGTGGAACCATTTTACCTGCCGCCGTGCCCCGTTTTTTCCCCGCACCAGGCGGTCCCATTCCTCCGCCTCTCTCTCGTTGAGGCACAGCGATGTCTGCACGTTGAAACGCGCCCCGGCGATGAGGTCGCCGGGCAGTATTTCCCGGGGCACCTGGTTGACGATGACCTCCTTGACAAACCATGCCCGTCTTTCGGGAAGACTCCAGGTCCAGAACTCCCGATGCAGGGGTATCTTCCGCGCGCTCTGAAGGAATGAACCGCTCAGGGGAGAGAAGAGCAGGAAGGTTTCGGGAACGATGTAAAAGGTAGTCTCGTTGAAGAGATTGTCCCAGGGGGTTCCCGTGGTCCAGGCCGTGAACTGGTTGTTCCAGGCCCGGTCATTTCCCCGGAAATAATAATCCCGGAACCATGTTATCCGCGGTGAAAGTCCCGAGGGTTCCTTTATGGCATATTTCAGAGCTGTTGCTTCATTCATGTCGGCCTCCCCGGCGTATAAGCTTCGTCTTTCCTCGTAGTGAGTCCACGGCGCATCATAGCGCCCCTTCCCGGTACTGGCGCCGGGCCTCCATGGCCCTCGCCCGGATATCCACCGGGTGGTTTTCCAGGTGCTCGAAGAGCGTGCCCCAGGCTTCACAGAGCATGCTCCGCCCGTCCACCCGGTGGCGGGGGCAATCGGCCTGGCAGAAAGGGGCGAACCGGCAGGTGCGGCATTTCTTCGGCCACCGTGTCTTCGCCCGTGCAAATGCCCTTCGCTTCGGTGCATTCAGCAGATCCTCGAATGCATCCAGATGAATGTTCCCCAGCCGGTGGTGACTGTCCACGTAGAAATCACAGGGATACACATCACCGTTGTATTCCGTTACCAGGTACGAATCGCATTCCGGGAGCCACGAGCAGGAGGCGCGAACGCCGTCGAGCATATAAAGCAGAAGGTCTTCAAAGAGACGGATTGATACGTTGGGAAAGCCATTTTCCAGCCAGAGATCGAACAGTCGGGCATAAAATCGGCCCAGGGCTTTGCCGCTGACTGCCCGGGGCGCGGGCAGTCCCGTGTCGGGATTCAGGTCAACGCAGGGAATGAATTGCAGGTGGGTATAGCCCTGATCCAGAAAAAATGCATAGAGTTCATCGGGCCGAGACACATTGTCTGTCGTCAGGAGGGTCAGGATGTTGAATTCAACGCCCCATCGCTTTATGGTTTCCGCCGCCTTCATGACTGCCGTGAAGGAGCCCCGGCCCCGGCTGTCCTTGCGGTTCCGATCATGAATTTCCCGGGGACCATCCAGGCTGAGGCCCACCAGGACGCGATTTTCAGTAAGAAAACCGGCCCAGTCGTCATCAATCAACAGGCCGTTGGTCTGGATCGATGTTTCCACCACCTGCCCGGGACCGGCGAGCCGGGACTGAAGCTTCAGTACTCTTTGAAAGAAGTCAAGCCCCATGAGCGTGGGTTCCCCGCCCTGCCAGCAGAAAGAATTGTACCTGTGCCCCAGCTCAAGCGCCTTTTGAATCATAACGTGGGCGGTCGCTACCGTCATTCGCGGGCTCCCGTCAGGATAGATCTCTTTGGTGCACTTGTAAAAACAGTAATCGCAGTCCAGGTTGCACAGGTATGATGCGGGCTTGATAAGCAGATTCATGTCATGCCGCCCTCATAATCCAACGCCGTTGTGTCATTATTCCGATGCCGCGCGCCCTATGTCCTGTGAATCAAGCATGGCCGTGAGCATGGTTTCGCCGTGGGCCAGCATTTCATTCATGACCCTTTCGGCCCTGTCGGGATCACGCTGTTTGATCGCCACCAGCAGTTGTTCGTGGAAATCATGGACCGCTTGTATCACGTCGGGGATCTCGAAAAACTGTCCCGTTAGATTGGTGTAGACCTGCTTGAAGGAGTTGATGAGAAGGGGGAAAACGAGATTCCCCGAGGCAAGAGAAACGAGAAGGTGAAACTCGAAATCAAGAGCCACGATACTATCTTTTCGCGCCCGATCCGTGGACCGTTCCCGCGCGACAATCGATTCAAGTTCGGCGAGCTGCTCCTCGGAGCGGTTTTTCGCGGCCAGGCGGGCAAAAGGCGATTCAAGGAGTGACCTGAACTGGACGATACTTTCCAGCAGATGGCGGTCGAGCCGGCCTTCGCCGTATTCCAGAAGTGAAGAGATGAGGGGGAGCGAACCCTGTCGACGGTAGTCATTGACCTCAGCGCCCGCCCGGGACTTCATGGTCACCAACCCCTTCGCGGCAAGCTCCAGGAGCCCTTCATGCACCACGGGGCGACTTACGCCCAGGCGGGACGCCAGATCCCTTTCGGAAGGAAGCTTCTGGCCTATCTGTATTTCTCCAGACAGGATGAGATTTTCAAAGCGACCAATGAACTCATCCTTCAGTCGGTTAACCCTGATGGGTTCGAGTAACTCGAACATAGAACACTCCAGTGGCTGCTGGTAATACCAAATTCACCCTACAGAGAATGATCGTTGCTGTCAAGAAGCTAGCTGATCATTGGTTCCCGTGGTAAGGCGCTCTTGGTTGCTCTACCAAAACATCGGTGTCCATATTTTTCAACCTACCGCAAGATATTCGCGGCTGCAATTTCCGCATCTCATGAGAGGAGAACAAGCCGTCTACTTTTGAAACAGGGTCACTACGATCTTAGGGGCGCGGGGGATGGATCGTTCGCTCCAGATCGGGCCGCCAGCTTTTCTGCCCGTGGTCGTAAGTCCGGACAATAACCTTCTCGGGATAGAGATAAAGGACGTTCGTCCAGGACCGCTTGCGTTCCAGGTCGGTGTTGTGGATGACCGTCACCTGCTTTTCGTAGACGTTAACGGGGGAGCTGTAGCTTTCGTTCGTCGCCGGGACGTGCAGATGTCCGGATACCCAGAGGAAGATCTGCGGGTTTTTCCGGATCAGATCATGGAGCCTGATGGCCGGTTGGGCTACAAAACTGGGCGTGTTGGCGTATTCGTTGTAGGTTTTTAGGGTTCCGGCGAGCGGTGCGTGAAAGAAGATGATCGTCGGCAGATTCCGGTTACGACTGAGCGTGTCGCTAAGCCAGGCAACCCGCTCTTCGGAAAGTTTCGCCAGAAGACCGCTCTCAAGGTCATCCGTCGAGAGATAGACGAGAAGGTAGTTTCCGACCCGTTCCGAGCCATATATCTCCTTCATCCCGAAGGTTTCGGAAAATCGTGCCAGCTTCAGCAGACGGGCCGTCGGAGAGGCCTTTACTTTGCGTCCTTCGCTGTTCGTTTCGTCTTCGTAAATGTAGTCGTGGTTCCCCGCGACGAGGCGGAGCGGTTTGTGGAGACGGCTGAAGAATTCCTTCGCGGCGGCGTATTCCGCGACCGTGCCCGTCTCCTTGCAGATGTCCCCGAGGACGACCACCCGATCGATGTCCCCCCAGCCATTGATCGTTCGGATAACCTCCTCCTTTTCCGGGAGGTTCTTTCCAGGGAGATGGGGGTCGCCCATGAGAGCGATGCCTTGGTACGGCCTATCCGGGTCGGATGCAGCCGCAGCAGCCAAGCCGGGAGGAAGTATCCAGAGGAGAAACAACAGGACGGAAAGAAACTTTTTCATAAAAGTCCGGAACAAATCAATGCAACCTTAGTTGCCTGATAAACATTTGTATCTTTACATGATTCTCGAAATCCGGCAATGATTGAGCGCAGGAAGCCTACATTTTCCCCTTGAGCTAAGAAAATTCACGGGTCAGCCCGCCACGCTTCAAACAGCATTCAATGACCTGGCCCGATCGGCCGCCTTGAGGACTTGCATTTGAAAAAATGATGTTGGACTTGAGCGGCACGAGTCAGATGTCTCTAATTACCGTTTTAAAAGCCGTTCCCGTATTTTTTCAACAATTTTATCTACGACACCGCATGTTTCGCTTCCGATTATCATTCTTCACAAGAGAAATCTACTAGGAGAGCAAGAGGGATGAGGACAATGAATAATCAATGCATCATACACAAACAGAAAATCGGCTGTAAAGACTTTGAATATTAAAAATAAAGTCAATGAATTCGCCGGAATGGTTGTGGCACTGACTTGAAGCCCTTGGGCATATCCTCCAGGCGGGCGTTGACGTAATGATCGTAGTAGAACTTGTGATCGACATAGGAGGAGGTCACGAAGACGGCCCGGCCGAAGTCGGGGGTTCTGATCAGGGCCGAAGGAAGCCGGCCGTTCCGTTGTGGAAAGGGAGGGTTCCCGCGGACGGGGGCTTCGTCATATAAAAGAGAGGATCTCGCTCAGCGTCGGATGCGGGAGGATCCACTGGCGGAGGGCTTTGAGATCGAGCCCCTGGGAGAGGGCGAGTCCCAGCGGGGCGATCAGCTCGCAGGCGCCCTCGCCCGCGACCGTGGCCCCCACGAGCCGGCCCCGGTGGAAGAGGGCCTTGACGAATCCGGGTCCCCGGAGTTCGGTCCGGGCCATGATGCTTGCGGCGTAATCGGCCCGTCGCACCTCGACCGGGAGCCCCCGCTCCCGGGCATCCCTCTCCGTCATCCCGACGCGGGCGACCTGAGGATGGCTGTAGGCGACCGAGGGAACCCACCGCTCGTCGTACACGAGAGATCCGTCGCCGAACAGGCGGTCGGCCAAGGCCTTCCCCTGCTGCATCGCCCGGTGGGCGAGCATCATCCCGCCGGTGACATCGCCGACGGCGTAGATCCCGGAGACGGTCGTCATCTGTCGCCCATCGACGGCGATGCCCCGACGGTCATAACCGACCCCCAGCGCGTCGAGCTCCCCCGCGTGCAGACGGGGCTTTCTTCCCGTGCAGATCAATGCATAGTCGGCGGAGAGCCGCACGCTTCCCGCCGACCGGGTTGCGTCCGGATCCTTCCCGCCACCGCCCGGCGGATGCGCGCCGGGAGAGGCCTGCGTCCACTGGATCTTCTCGACGGGCGGACCGGAAACGGCAGACAGTTGCACGCCCGAACTGTTCTCCCGGATCTCTTTCATCCGCATCCCGGCATGGACGACGACCCCCAGATTCTTCAATTCCCGCGTCAGCAGCGCTGCCGCCTCCCCATCCTCTCCGGGAAGGAGCCTTTCCATCATTTCAATCAGGGTCACCCGGACGCCGAGTTCGGCCAGAAGTGTGGCAAACTCTACGCCGATCACATTTCCCCCGACGATCAGGATGCTTCCCGGCAGGGACTCGAGGGCCAGGACGCCGTCGGAGGTCAGGATCCGTTCCGCCGGCTGCACGCCGGGCGGCAGGGCCGGTTCCGAACCCCAGGCGATCAATAGGTTTCGCGCGGATAGATGTTCGCGGCGGCCGTCCGGCATGGTCCATTCCACCTCGCCCGGGGAGAGAATCCGCCCCTCTCCCTCTTTCAAGTCCACGCCGGCTTCCTGAAGCGATTTCCGGACCCCCAGCGCGGAGATGTTCACGATCTGCTTCTGGTGCCGTTTCATCGCGGCATAGTCGAAGGTCGCATTCGCCACGCTCACCCCCATCCGGCCGAGTTTCTTCAACTCCGCGTAACGCCGGCTGCACGCCAGAAGGGCCTTCGTGGGAATGCATCCCCGGTGGGTGCAGGTCCCGCCCCACCCCTGTTTCTCGATGATCGCCGCTTTCCATCCCCGCTTTGCCGCCCGAACGGCCGCCGCGTGACCGCCCGGTCCCGCCCCGATCACCAGAATATCCAATACGGGCATACAGACCTCCTGCTTGAATACAAAAAGATATGTTTTCGGGAATATTATCACGGTTTTTTTATGGATACAATAATATATAAATATTGAATTGATAATTTAGCCAATTTCATGTAAATTGCTGCATAGGTGAAAATATGAAAATTGACGACACCAGCCTAGCCATCATCAAGCATCTGCGGGAGGGAAGAAAATCCTTTCAAAAAATTGCCGATGACCTCTCCATTACGGAGAACACGGTGCGGGCGAGGGTGGGCAAGCTTGTCGAGGAAGGGGTTCTGGAGATTGTGGGGCTGGTGAACCCGGAGGCGATCCAGGGTCACCGTCTGGCGCTGGTCGGAATCAAACTCAACTCGATGGACTTGGTGAACAAGGGGGAAGAGTTCAGCCGCCTGGAGAATGTCGTATCCGTATGCGTGGTTACAGGCCGGTACGATCTGTTCCTCACGGTCCTGTTGAACGACGAATATGACCTCCTTCGTTTCTATACCGAGCAGGTATCGAAGGTCAAAGACGTGCAATCCGCCGAAACGTTCGTCGTCTATAAAAGCTACCGTCTGCGGGTCCCGTACATCCTGTAGGCGATCCCGTGCGGTGAGCATGCGGATGGACGTCGGCGCGGCGGCATCCGGGGAAGGAAAAAGGAAGAGAGCATCATGAATGAGCTTCACGAAACCGTTCTGCATGAAAAGCATGTTTCTCTCGGCGCCACGATGGTCGATTTCGGCGGCTGGCATATGCCGATCCAGTACAAAACCGGAATCGTCGAGGAGCATCTCGCCACACGGAAATCCGCCGGGCTCTTCGACGTCTCCCACATGGGCCGATTTATCGTCCGCGGCAGCGCCGCGCTTCCGTTCCTGCAGTACGTCCTATCCAACAACGCGGCCGCGCTGGATACCGGTTTTGCGCAGTACACGATGATCCCCAACGACCGCGGGGCGGCGATCGACGACGCCTACCTCTACCGATTCACGCCGGACGAATACCTGCTGGTCGTCAATGCCGCCAACCGGGAGGCCGATCGTCGGTATCTGCAGGAGATATTGTCTCTTTTCCCCTCAGCCCAACTGGAAGACGTCTCCGAATCGATGGCCATGATCTCGTTGCAGGGGCCCTCCTCCCGGGCCATGCTCCAGGAGCTGATCGGCGCGGGCGGGATGCCGGAACCGATCAAGAATGCGATCCGCACCGCCTCCATTGACGGAAAGAAGGTGCTCATCTCCCGGACCGGTTACACCGGCGAGCCCCTCGGTTTTGAATTCTTCATTGCATCGGTCGACGCCGCCTGGCTCTGGGATCTTTTCCTGGAGAAGGGGGCCGTCCCGGTGGGACTCGGGGCTCGGGACACGCTGCGGTTGGAGGCCGGGCTCCCGCTTTTCGGCCACGAACTGGGGAAGGATCCGTCGGGCAGCGAAATTCCGATCTTCGCCTGTCCGTTGGCCCGTTTCGCCGTCAGCCTGTCGCCGCTGAAGGGGGCCTTCGTCGGCCGCGAGGCCCTGTCCGTTCAATTCACGGCGCTGAAAAAGATTCAGGATGAGGACTACAGCTCGTTGGAGGATCTTCCGCGAAGGGTCGTTCCGTTTGCGCTCCGCGGAAAGGGAATTGCCCGCGCGGGATTCCGCGTCTTTCAAGGGGCCGAAGAGATCGGTTTCGTGACGAGCGGGACGATGGTTCCCTATTGGAAAACCGCCGGAACGGGTCTTTCGACGCATTTCACGGGGGAACGCGAGATGCGGGCGATCGGCCTGATGATGGCCGACAGCCGCCTGAAAAAAGACGATCCGGTGGAGATCGAAATTCGCGGAAAACGGGTCAACGCGGTCGTGGTTCCCTGGCATCTGCGCTCCGATGCGCCGCCCTACGCGATGCCGATCCTGCATCGCCCCGCGGAGGAACGGGAGAAGCCGCTCGCCGGCGCCTGGCACGAAAAAACCTTCGATCTGCTGGAGCGGGCGATTCAAAATACGCAATGGCGCCAGACCGAGTGCATCAACCTGATTCCCTCCGAACAGACCGTCTCCCCGATGGTGCGGCGTCTGACCGTAATGGATCCCGCGTTCCGCTACGCCGAGCACCGCTCGCTGCGCTCCTACTACGATACGGAGGTGTTCTACTACCAGGGAACGGATTTCATCGACCGCGTGGAGACGCTGCTCAAGGAGGAGATGAGCCGTTATCTCGGCTGTCGGGAGGTCGAGGTTCGGGTGATGAGCGGACAGATGGCCAACGCCGTGGTCTTCAGCGGCCTGGTGGATTACCTGAACCGGGGCGATCGGAAGACGGAACCCCGGCGCATCCGCTCCGTTCTGAACAACCACATCATCCGCGGAGGGCATCTCAGCGCGCAGCCGATGGGCGCCCTCTACAATTTCGTCGGGCATGACCGGCGGCTGGAGAAGCCCGCCGTGGTCAACTTCCCGGTATTGCCGGAAAATCCGTATAAAATCGACATCGACGGAACCTGCCGGATCATCGACGAAGCGCGCCCGGAGCTGATCATCTTCGGCAAAAGCATGGTCCTCCACCGCGAGCCCGTCCGGGAAATTCGGGATTTCCTCCGGGAGCAAAAGATCGAGACCGTCGTGTTGTACGACATGGCCCACGTTCTGGGACTGCTGGGGCCCTACTTTCAGGAACCGTTCGCCGAAGGGGCGGACCTGGTCACCGGCTCGACGCACAAGACCTTTTTCGGCACCCAGCGGGGAATCGTGGCCGGAAACTGGCGGGAAGAGGAAAAACAGTACGCGCTCTGGGAGTCGGTCGAGAACCGGACCTTTCCGGGAAGCGTCAGCAACCACCATCTGGGGACCCTGCTGGGATTGCTGATGGCCGCCTACGAGATGAACTGTTTCCGGGATGCCTATCAACAGGCGGTGATCCGGAATGCAAAGGCCTTCGCCCGCGCGCTGCGGGACGCGGGTTTGCGGGTGGCGGGCGATCCCGAGATCTCCTTTACGGAGACCCATCAGGTGATCTTGAAGGTGGAATATGCCCGGGCGGTGGAGGCGGCCCGTCGGCTCGAGGAGAACAACATCATCTGCAACTACCAGGCGGCGCCCGACGAAGAGGGATTTACCGCGGCCGGCGCTCTGCGGCTGGGCGTTCAGGAGATGACCCGGTTCGGCATGGGGCCGGAGGATTTCCGGACGCTGGCCCAGTGCATCCATGACGTTGTCGCGGGCGGCCGGTCGATCCGAAAAGAGATGACGGCCTTCCGGAAACGCTTCCTGACGATGCGCTACTGCTTCGCGGAAGAGATGTTCGCCGATCTGATGGAAAAGCTGCACCGGCTGATATAGGGAACTTTGGGAAATCATAAGGAGATGCCATGAAAAAGATCGAGGAAATCCATTTGCCGGAGGAACTCCGCTACAGCGCCGACCACGAATGGGTCCGGCTGGAAGGAGAGCTGGCGCGCGTCGGGCTGACCGACTACGCGCAGGATCAGCTTGGCGATGTTGTCTATGTCGAACTGCCGTCCGTCGGGGCGCATATCGCGCAGGGGGCGGTCTTTGCCACGGTGGAATCGGTGAAATCGGTTTCCGAATGCTATATGCCGCTTTCCGGGGAAGTCACGGCGGTAAACGGCCCGCTGGCCGACGACCCCGTTCTGCTGAATCAGAATCCCTACGGCGACGGCTGGATGATCCTGGTGAAACCGGATGATCCGGCGGCTCATTCGCGGCTGTTGACGGCGGAGGGCTACCGAGGCCGTTTGAAAGGGGAAGCGTAGATGCGTTATCTGCCCCACACGGAAGAGGATATCGCCGCGATGCTCGTCGCGATCGGCGCACGGAGTCTCGACGACCTCTTTGCGGCGGTTCCGGCGGATTGTCGTTTCGGGGGGGCGTTGGACCTGCCGGCGGCGTTGAGCGAATCGGCACTGGAGCGGCGGATCGGGCAAATGGCCGGGCGGATGGCCGTCTCCCCGGAATACGCCATGTTTCTGGGCGCCGGGAGCTACGACCACTACATCCCCGCGACGGTTTCTTCGCTTCTGGGCCGTTCCGAGTTCGTGACCTCCTATACGCCGTACCAGCCGGAGATGCTCCAGGGAACGCTGCAGGGGATCTACGAGTACCAGACCCTGACGGCCCGCCTGCTGGGGATGGAAGTCGCCACGGCTTCCCACTACGACGGCGCGACGGCGCTGGCCGAGGCGCTGCTGATGGCGGTCCGCATCACCGGAAAGAAAAAGGCGGTCCTCTCCCGCGCGATCCACCCCCACTATCGTCAGGTCGTCCGGACCTACTTCGCGCCCACCGGGTATGAGCTCCTGGAGCTTCCCATTCTGGAAACGGGCCTCACCGACTTCTCCCGCCTGGAGGAGATTCCCGATCCGGCCGCCGTTGCGGTACAGTCGCCGAACTTCTTCGGCTGCATCGAAAATATCCGGGGAGCGGCCGAAAAGACCCATTCGGTCGGCGCGCTGCTGGTCGCCGGGTTTACCGAGGCGCTGGCCTTCGGGCTGCTGAAGAGTCCCGGAAGCGAAGGCGCCGACATCGTGGCCGGAGAGGGGCAGAGCCTGGGCATTCCCCGCTCCTTCGGCGGGCCGGCCCTGGGCATGCTCGCGGGACTTAGGAAACACATGCGGAATCTTCCCGGCCGCCTCGTCGGAAAGACGAAGGACCGGGACGGAAAGCGCGGGTTCGTTCTCACGCTGGCGACACGGGAGCAGCACATCCGGCGGGAGAAGGCNNACGTCGAACATCTGCTCCAACAACAGCCTCAACGCGCTCGCCGCCGCGATGACCATGGCCTCCCTCGGGGGGACCGGCATCCGGGAACTGGCCGCCCTCAACCACGACAAGGCGGAATATCTGAAAAACGCATTGCGGGACGCGGGGTGCGCGATCCGCTTTTCCGGCGCCACGTTCAACGAATTCGTCGTCGGCTTCCCCGGCGGCTTTGACGCCCGGTATCGACGGCTGCTCGACCGAAAAATCGTCGCCGGGTTGCCGCTGGGCGCCCATTACCCGGAGCTCGCGGATTGCGGCCTCCTGTGCGTCACGGAGACCTGCAGCCGGGAGGAGATGGACCGCCTGGTCGAGGAGGTATCGACATGAGCGAAGCCTTGGGAACCACCGGGCTGATCCTGAACGAACCGCTCCTCTGGGAGCGGGGGAAAAAGGGGCGCAGCGGCTTCTCGATGCCCGAGAGAGACGTTCCGTCCCGTCCGCTGCCCTTGGAGATGACGGGCGGCGGGCCCGATTTCCCGGATCTGAGCGAAATCGAGGTGGTCCGCCATTACACCCGGCTCTCCACCTGGAATTTCGGGGTGGATACCGGATTCTATCCGCTGGGTTCCTGTACGATGAAGTACAACCCCAAGATCAACGAAAAGCTGGCGGGTCTGCGGGGATTCGCCGCGGCCCATCCGCTGCTGCCGGCGGAACTTTCCCAGGGTGCGCTGCAACTGATGTTCGAACTGGAGCGGTTTCTGGCCGAAATCACCGGCCTGGATGCGTTGACGCTCCAACCGGCCGCCGGCGCGCAGGGGGAACTGACGGGGATGCTGATCATCCATGCCTACCACCGCCTCCGCGGAAAACAGAAGACCAAGATCCTGATTCCCGACACGGCGCACGGCACGAATCCGGCGAGCGCCGCCATCTGCGGTTACGCCCCCGTTCCGGTCCCCTCCGGTCCGGACGGCATCATCGCCCCCGGGACCGTGGAGGCGCTCATGGATTCCGAAACGGCGGGAATCATGATCACCAATCCCAACACGCTGGGGCTTTTCGAGGCGAACATCCGCGAGATCGCCCGGATCGTCCATGACCGGGGCGGTCTCGTCTACGGCGACGGCGCCAACATGAACGCCGTGATGGGCATCGTGAAGCCGGGGGAGATCGGCGTGGACATTTTGCACCTGAACCTGCACAAGACTTTTTCCACACCCCATGGGGGAGGCGGTCCCGGCGCCGGTCCGGTGGCCGTCCGGAAGGATCTGGCCCGGTTTCTCCCCGTTCCCCGCGTCGTCGAACGGAACGGGGCCTACGAGTTGCGCGAGGATTTTCCGGAATCAATCGGCCGCGTGCTGGCCTTTCACGGCCATTTCGGGGTTCTGCTGCGGGCCTGCGCCTACATCCTCAGCATGGGGCCGGACGGCTTGAAGCAGGCCAGCCGGCTCGCGGTCCTGAACGCCAACTATGTCCGGGAAAAGCTCAAAGACGTTCTGCACCTGGCCTTCGAAAGCCCCTGCATGCACGAGTGCGTCTTCTCCGACCAAAACCAGCAGCCAACGGGGATCACGACGCTGGAGATGGCCAAGCGCCTCATCGATTACGGATATCATCCGCCGACGATCTATTTCCCGCTCGTGGTTCACGGCTCGATCATGATCGAGCCCACCGAAACGGAGACGAAGGAGGATCTCGACGCTTTCATCGCGGCCTTCCGCTCCGTCGTCCGGGAGGCCGCGGAGAGTCCCGCGGTCGTCCGGGAGGCGCCGACCCGCTGCAAGGTCAAAAGGCTCGATGAGACGGCGGCGGCCCGGAACCCCTGCCTTGCCGGGTAACGGATGATGTCCTTGGTTTCTTGGAAAAATCGCGTTCGTGCGCTGAAACGGGAAACCTTCACCCTTTATTTCGTCTGCCGCCACCCGCGCGTCCCATGGTACGCCAAATTCCTGGCGTTGATCGTCGTCGGCTACGCCCTCTCCCCGATCGATCTGATCCCGGACTTCATCCCCGTTCTGGGATACCTGGACGATTTGATCCTCATCCCGCTGGGGGTCATGCTCATCATCCGGCTTGTTCCGGCGGACGTGGTCGCGGAGTGCCGCGTCCGTTCCGCGGAAATCGTCGGCAAGGCGACGCGGGCGGGGAAAATTGCCGCCGGGGTCATCGTCGTCATCTGGATCTTCGCGGCGGCGCTCATCATCCGGATCCTCATCCGCTGGGTCGGGTGACATGACCGGTTCCGGCGCCGGGCCGGATAATCCTTGACAAAAAAGCGTCATTTCGGGTACTGCATGGCCCGTTTGAAGGGCCCCCCGACCCGCCGGTGAAGACTGTCCGATCAGATGGGGTCTTGAGGCGTGGGCCGTGGCCCGCTCTTTTTCCGTTTTGAAACAGAAAGGCAAAACGATGAAGGATCTTCAGAAAGACGAACGCTGCCGCCGGATGTATCGGGATCTTCTCCCGAACATCGCGGACTATGTCGCGCTGTACGCCAAGGAGCGTCCGAAAGAGACGGCGATCATCGAACACAACACCGGCGCGACGGTCACCTGGAAGCAGTTCGACACCTCCGTCTCCGCCTTCGCGGCCAAGCTTCTCTCCATCGGCCTGGTCCAGGGGGACATCGTCGCCACGAGCCTGCCGCTGCTGAAAGAGCACGTCTATCTGATCTACGCCTGCTACCGGATCGGTCTGATCGTTGCCCCGCTGGATTTGCGCCTGAAGGCCAAGGAGATTATCACCTGCATGGAGAAGATGAAGCCGAAGGCCTATTTCTTCCTGGGCAAGACGCCGGTCGCCGATTTTCGTCCCCTCATCCGGGAAGTGATGGCCGCCTGTCCCTCGATCCGGCATTGGGTGCAGTTCCAGAAAGAGGCCGATCTGATCATGGACGGCGCGGTAGGGGTCGCTGAATTCACGAAGGACATCAAGAAGGTTTATCTGTTGAATCTCATAACGGGCCGGGTGAAAAAGGCGCGCCGCCTCGTCGGCAAGCGCGATGCCTGCCTGATCATCTTCACCACCGGCTCCACCGGTTCCCCGAAACCGGCGCTTCTGTGCCACGAAAACATTCTGGTCCAGAGCATCGGTCTTTGCGCCGGCTTCGAACTGGAAACATCCGACCGGATGCTGATCAATCTCCCCCCGTCCCACGTGGGTTGCACGACGGAACAGCTCGGAACCGTCCTCTTCGGCGGCGGGGTCGCGGTGATCCTCCACATCTTCGATGCCAAGCTCTCGCTGGAGGCCATCGAAAAACACCGGGTAACCATCATCGGCCAGATCCCGGCCCTCTTCAATATGGAATGGCGCCTCGCCGGTTACGAGAAGTACGATCTATCCTCGCTGCGCTTCGCGATCTACGGCGGCCAGGCGGTTCCCCGGGAATTCCTGGTCAGGATGAAGGCGATGGCGCCCCGGATCGGAACGGGATTGGGGCTGACGGAAACGGCCGGCTTCTGCACCTATACGAACGTGAACGCCGACGTGGAGGAGCTTGCCCAGGGGATCGGCTACGACTCGCCGCTCTGTCCGATCAGCATTCGCGATTACATGAGAGCGGATGGATCGGCCGGGGCGGAAAAGGCGCGGGGCGAGGTCGGGGAGATCTGTTTCACCGGCCCCCAGATTTTCCTGGGCTATCTGGGCGATCCGGAAAACACGGCGAAGACGATTTCACGGGATGGATTCTGTTACACGGGCGACGTCGGGTATTACGACGACAAGGGGCTCCATTTTTCCGGCCGGGCGAAGCTCGTCATCAAACCGAAGGGATACCAGGTCTTCCCGGAGGACGTGGAAAGCCACATCCATGAGAAACTGAAGGATCGCGCCGGCATGGTCGCCATCGTCGGTGTCGAACACGAGGTGTTCAGCGAAGGGATCATGGCCTTTGTGGAATCCCGGGAGGAAAAAACGGTCACCCCCGCGGAGGTTCTTGCCGCCTGCGCCGACATCTCCGCATACTCGCGGCCCTCCCATGTCGTGATCCTCAAACCGGGCGAGATCCCGCTGAACCGCGTCGCGAAGACCGATTACCTCAACCTCCGGGAAAGGGCGACGGCCATCGTCCGGGAACTTCGTGCCGAAGGGAAATGGGACCGGGGGTGATCCGCTGCCTGCCGGAATTGTCTTTGACAAGCCTATCGGGCTCTGGTAAATTTCATCCGCGGTATAACCATGGGCCATGGACCGGTTGACCGACCGGGCATGGATGCCCGGATCTCATCGGTTTCGTGGCCGTATTCGAACCGTTTACATCAAACAAGGAGGGATTTTATGAAGAAAGTTCTGATTTTAACATGCGTCGTTTTCTTTGTTGCCGCGGCGGCTTTCGCGGCGGGGCCCAAAACGTATCAGGTGACCGGGCCGGTCCTGGAGGTCACGGCGGATGTGATCGCCGTGCAGAAGGGCAAAGACCGATGGGAAATCGCCCGTGATGCCGCCACCAAGGTGACCGGTGATTTGAAGGTGGGATCCAAAGTGACCATCGAATACACGATGAAGGCGGCCACGGTCGAGGTCAAGGATGCCAAGAAGGCCGAACCGAAAGAGGCCAAGAAGGAAGCACCGAAGAAAAAGTAGCTGTGTCGCGGATCATAAGTTCATGAAATGGTTGCTTCCGTATATGCCGAGGGGGCAACCATTTTTTATGGACGCTCCGGCGGGAAAAAGGACGCTCTGCGAAAAGAACGCCGAGGGGGGGTCATGAAGACAAGATTCGGAAGGATCGGAATCCTGATCCTGGCGGCAGCGTCGATTCTGCTGTGCGTTGATCCCGGACGGACGGAAGAGGCCATGCCGGAAAATTTTGTGGACCTGAGGCAGGCGGTCCCCTCGGCGGTTTTGGACATCCGCTACCACGGGGATCACAATTTTCTGGGAACCCGGGTGGACGGATACCAGGCCCCCAAATGCATCGTCACCGCGCCCGCCGCCGCCGCGCTGGCGAAGGTTCAGGCGGTATTGCAGGAATTTTCACTCTCGCTGAAGATCTACGACTGTTATCGTCCCCAGCGGGCGGTGGATCATTTCGTGCGGTGGGCCGAGGATTTCGGGGATACGAAAACCAAGGAGGAATTCTATCCCACGCTCGACAAACGCAATCTCTTTCGCGACGAGTACATCGCTGAAAAATCGGGCCACTCGCGGGGAAGCACGGTGGACCTGACCATCGTTCCCGTTCCCGCGCCGGCGGAGGAGTCCTACATCCCGGGACAACCGCTCCGGGCCTGCTTTCTCCCGGCCGCGGAGCGGTTCAGGGATGGCGGTGTCGATATGGGAACGGGGTTCGATTGCTTTCACGAGCTTTCGCATCCCGGATGCGTAACCATCGGGGTACAGCAGCGGATCAACCGGCTCCTGCTCAAGACGCTGATGGATAAACACGGTTTCAAAAATTACGACCGGGAATGGTGGCACTTCACGTTGCGGAACGAGCCCTATCCCGACACCTATTTCGATTTTCCGGTGAAATGACCGGGGGCGTCAAATCCGCAAACCCCGGGAAAGTGAAAATCCGATGCTGAATCGACACGGTACCAAAGGCATTGCCCGGCTGTCGGGATTTGTTCTCGGGGCGGCCGTTCTCTTCTGCACTCTGTCCCCCCACCCTGCGACGGGAGGGGACAAGCCGGCCTTGCAGGCGCTGGTCGTGACGACGGCCGGTTGGTCCGCCGGCGAGGCCGCGCTTCAGCTCCATGAACGAGAGAGCGCCGAATCTCCATGGATGGCCGTCGGAGGGAGCCTTCCCGCCGTGGTGGGCAGAAACGGCCTGGCCTGGGGAAAAGGCATTCATCCGGAAGCTCCGGCCGGAGGACCGCAAAAAAGGGAGGGAGACGAAAAATCTCCGGCGGGCATTTTCAAGCTGGGTGTCGCCTTCGGCTATTCCGCCGCCGAATCGGTGCCGTGGATCCGCCTGCCCTACCGGCAGGTCACGGAACGCAGCAAATGCGTCGATGACGTCGCCTCCTCTTTTTACAACCGTCTGGCGGACGAGGACACCCCCCGGAAAGACTGGAACAGCGCCGAGGATATGCGGCGGCAGGATGAGCAGTATCGCCTCGGAATCGTCATCGAACACAATTCGGACCCCGTTTGGCCGGGGGACGGTTCGTGTATCTTCCTTCACATTTGGGAAGCGCCGTCGCGGGGAACGTCCGGCTGTACGGCCGTGTCCGCCGCCGACATGGAGGAAATCCTCGGGAGGCTGAGACCGGAAGCGAATCCGCTGCTGATCCAGCTTCCCCGGGAGGAATATGACATTCTGCGCAGTTCCCAGGGTTTCCCATGATTTTGAGAGGACCATCATGACCCATTTCTTGCCGTTCCCCAGACCGGCTGTCGTGATCAACGGCCGGAGCCATCCCGATGAACCGTATGGCGATGCGCGGAGTGAAATTCTGAACCTTGCAGCGGGCCGCGAAGCGATGCGCATGGTTTCCTCCTGGCCGGATTACCGGCCGACCCCTTTGATCGACCTGCCCGGGCTGGCCGCAGAATTGGGCGTGAAACGCATCCTGTACAAGGACGAGTCGCAGCGCTTCGGCTTGAAGAGCTTCAAGGCGCTGGGGGGCGCCTATGCAGTGGCGCGGATGCTGAGACGGATCGTTTCGGAGAAACTCGGCAGAGAGGTCGCGGCCGCGGAGATCGCAGATCGGCGTTTCAACGAAATCGTCGGGAGTGTGACCGTCACCTGCGCCACGGACGGCAATCACGGCCGTTCCGTCGCCTGGGGAGCGCGCAACTTCGGATGCCGCTGTGTCATTTTCATCCATTCCCTCGTCAGCGAAGCGAGGGCCGACGCCATCGCCCGTCTCGGCGCACGCGTCGAAAGGACCGCCGGCAATTACGACGACGCCGTGCGCGTCTCCTTCGAGGCAGCCGAACGACATGGCTGGCACCTGGTGTCGGACACATCCTTTCTCGGCTATACGGACATTCCGCGGGACGTCATGCAGGGTTATTCGGTGATCCTCGAGGAGGAGGCACAGAGGTGGAAGGAGGGATCGCCAACCCACGTTTTCGTCCAGGCGGGCGTCGGCGGTCTGGCGGCGGCCGTCTGCGCCTACTTCTGGGAGCGTTTCAGCAGCGCCCGGCCGCGCATCGTCACCGTCGAGCCGGAAGCGGCCGCCTGCCTGTTCGAAAGCGCAAAGGCGGGCACCCTCCAGATCGTCAAAGGAGCGCTTGGGACGATCATGGCAGGCTTGGCCTGCGGTGAGCCGTCCCTGCTGGCTTGGCGCATTCTTGAAACCGGCGCGGATGTCTTTGCGACCATCCCGGATGCCGCCGCCGTGGAGGCGATGCGTATATTGTCTAGGGGATACGGCGGCGATCCGCCTGTCGTCTGCGGGGAATCCGGCGGGGCGGGGTTGGCGGGGCTGATCGCCTGCGCCGGCAACGCCGAGTTTCGCCGCCGCATCGGCCTCGACACCCGGTCGGAGGTGCTGACAATCGGTACGGAGGGCGACACGGATCCCGAATTGTACGAACGGATCGTTGGGCGTTCGGCGGGGGAGGTCCTGCCGGACGGATTCAGGGGAAATGCAACTGCAAAATATTAACTTGACTCTTAAAATCCCTTTCACTATATTCGGCCCGCCCAAAGGCAAGTTCTGATCCATCAAGATCAATCCTTCTCCATGAGAGCGTAAGAACTGATGGGAGATTTTTTTGTTGGTTTGCAGCACGCCATTTCACCACTCTACTTGATGTACTGTTTTATCGGTGCGTTGCTGGGGACGGTGGTTGGGGTGTTGCCCGGCCTGGGTCCGACGGCAACGATGGCGATGCTGCTCCCGCTGACGGCCTATCTGGATCCAACGGGCGCCATTATCATGTTGGCCGGTATTTTTTACGGAGCCATGTACGGAGGATCCGTAACGAGCATCCTGCTCAACGTGCCCGGTGAGGCCTCTTCCATACTCACAGCCATCGACGGTTACCAGATGACCAAACAGGGCAGGGGAGGAGAGGCATTGGCCATCGCGGCCATCGGATCCTTCATCGCCGGAACCCTGGCCATTGTCGCGCTGCAGTTGGCTGCCCCGCCGCTGGCCGATCTGGGATTGAAATTCGGGGCCCCCGAATATGTGGCGTTGATGCTCTTCTGCTTTACCACCCTGGTGGCCGTTTCGGGCAAAAGCAAGCTGCGCGGGATATTGATGGCCACGCTGGGGATGCTGATCGCCAGCATCGGGCTCGATCCCATGACCGGAAGGCCGAGATTGAACTTCGGATTCACCGCCATGATGAAGGGGTTCGATGTGATTCCGGTGCTCATGGGCCTCTTCGGCATCGCGGAAATCCTCTCCAGCGCCAATGAGGGCCTGCTCTCCATCTACACGGGGAAACTGGGTCGCATGATTCCCCGCGGGGCGGAACTGGTCAAAGGCCTGTATGCGAGTCTCCGGGGCACGGCCGTGGGGCTGGGCCTGGGCATCCTTCCCGGCATGATGCCTTCCGTGATTGCCTTTGTGGCCTATGACGTGGAGCGACGTTCATCAAAACATCCTGAGAAATTCGGCACGGGCGCCATCGAAGGGGTCGCATCCGTGGAAGCCTCCAATAATGCCGCCAGTGAAGCCGGCTTGATCCCTCTGCTTTCGCTGGGGCTTCCGACCAATGCCGCCTGCGCGCTGCTGTTTGCCTCATTTACGATGTACGGCCTTCAGCCCGGTCCGCTGCTGTTCTCTCAACACGGAGAAATGGCGTGGACGATCATCGCCAGCCTGTACATCGGGAACGTCATCCTGGTTATCCTCAACCTGCCGCTTGTCGGCCTTTGGGTGCGACTGGCCATGGTCCCGTACCGCTATCTGGGGCCCGTCACTTTGGCCATCTGCGTTATCGGCGCCTACTCGGTGAGAAACACGCTGTTTGATGTCTGGACGGCCATTGCCTTCGGCATCCTCGGCTACCTGATGAAGATGCGCGACTGGCCCGCCGCTCCGCTCATCCTGGGGTTCATCCTGGGACCGGCCCTGGAGCAGCATTTTCGCGCGACCCTGCAAATGTCGGCCGGCTCCTTGGACATTTTTCTGTCTCGGCCCATTGCGATTCTTTTTTTGGTGATGACGGCGGCGGTATTGATCCTCAGCTATCGGAAGTCCATCGCGCAAGCCTTCAAGAGGTCTGGCTAAAGATTATTGAGACGTGCCATTTTTAGAGATGGCCGGGTAGTCGTTCATTTAACAAACATGGAGGTTATTGGTATGAAAAGGAAATACGTATGGGTGGTTTCTCTGGCAATCATCGTTCCGATGCTCGCCGTCTTCTTGGGTGTGCAGGGCGTCATGGCTCAGGCCAAGTATCCGACGAAACCCATCACCGTGATCGTCCCCTGGTCGGTGGGGGGAAGCACGGAACGGGTGGCGAGGGTAGGCGCAAAGATGCTGTCGGACAAGTGGGGTGTCAGCGTCAACGTCACGGCCAAGCCTGGCGGCAAGGGGATCCCGGGAACGATGGAGGCCCTGTCCGCCAAGGCGGACGGTTACACCCTCCTTGCCGATGCGGACGGCAGCAATGCGATCCCCGCGGCCTGGGGCAAGGATGTGCCCTTCAAGATCGAAGACCGCACCTACATTGCCAAGATCGCCGAATTCCCCTGGGTCTTCGCGATCCGCTCCGATCTGAACTGGAAATCCCTGGATGATGTGGCCGCCGCGATCAAGGCCAGTCCGGAAGGGATCAAGTGGGGCTGGCTCGGCGGTACCGCCGGGGCGGACGGACCTGTCGGGCAGTTCAGGGCCGCGCTGAAGCAGAAGGGCATCGATGTCTCCAAGGTCAAAATGGTTACCTATCCCGGCGGCTCTGACCTGGTGACCGCCCTGGCCGGCGGACACGTGGACATCGGCTCCGCTTCCACGACCTCGGTTGGCCCCATGTTCAGCGCCGGCAAGATTAAATTCGTCGCCGTCACCGGGAACAGCCGTTACTCCGGCTATCCGGATCTGAAATCCACGGGGGAACAGGGGTGGAAAACGGTCACCTTCCAGGGCCATGTGGGATTCGCGGGCCCCAAGGGTCTCCCGGCTGACATTGTCAAGGCGATCGAAGAGGCCATCGGGGGAAGCATCAATTCGGCGGAAGTGAAAAATGAGCTGGCCAAAATCGGCGCTGTTCCGGCATTTGCAGGCTCCCAGGATTTTCGTAAGTATGTGCTGGATCTCGCCAACGAATTGAAGGGAATGAAATAACCGTTCAAACATACCGAATGTTGGAATCAACTATGGAGAGCGCCGTCCCTCTGCGGACGGCGCCCTCCATGGGACGGTGCCGAGCAAAGGAGAGATGCATCTTGACAGCCATTCTCTTGAATGAAGGCCTCATATTGGCGGTGATCGGAATCGTGGGCATCGTGGAAGGCTTCCGGCTGAATCGCCTTTCCGCGGCCGCGGAGGAAGCCTACGGACCGGGGTGGTATCTTCTCATCCTGAGCGTCATCTTGATTGTCTGCGGCCTCTACCATCTGGCGACATCCTTTAAAAAAACGATGGAGGCGACTTCTTTCTGGAAGGGGCCGGCCGCGCTCTGCATCCTGGCCATGATGGTTTACACTGTTCTGATCCCCTATGTCGGCTACTTCATCGGCTCGGCGGTTTTCCTGTTTATAGCGACCCGACTTTTCGGCGAAAAATCGTGGCTCATCTCCTCACTGCTGGCCGGCATAGGGAGCGGCGTCCTCTGGCTGATTTTTATTTACCTGGCAGAAATACCCATGCCATGAGGATGGCCCCTGTATGGAAAGTCTGAGGAAGGAACCCGGCAAACCCTCCATATTCTAACCTTCGTTGAATGATAATGTGATGGCGGAGACGGTCGGATCCCGACTTCAGTGGTGCTCCCGGGTCTTGCGGAATTCGATGTCGGGCCAATCCTCGATCACGAAGCCGAGCCGCCACTCGCTCGCGGCGAGGTAAGTCAGGTGGCCGTCGGAGTCCCGGGCGAGGTTCGTCTGGCACCTCTTCTCGAATTCGGCCAGCCGTTTCCGGTCCGCGCAAACAACCCAGCGCGCCGCGGCGTATTCGATCGGCTCATAGGAGGCCTCGACGCCGTACTCGGTTTTCAGGCGGGCCATCGTCACGTCGAACTGCAGCACGCCGACCGCGCCGAGAATGTAGTCGTTGCCGAAAAGCGGTCGGAACACCTGGACCGCCCCCTCCTCGGAAAGCTGCTCCAGCCCTCTCTGAAGCTGCTTGATCTTGAGCGAATTCTTGGTCCGGACGCGCCGGAAGTGTTCCGGGGCGAAGTTGGGAATCCCGGTGAAGCGAAGCGGTTCTCCCTCGGTGAAGGTGTCGCCGGTCTGGATCGTGCCGTGGTTGTGAATCCCGATGATGTCGCCCGGCCAGGCCTCCTCGACGTTCGTCCGGTCCTGGGCCATGAAGATCGTCGCATTGGCCAGCACGATCTCCCGGCCGATCCGGTGGTGCATCACCTTCATCCCGCGGGTAAACTTCCCCGAACAGATCCGGAAAAAGGCGATCCGGTCGCGGTGGGCCAGGTCCATGTTCGCCTGAATCTTGAAAACGAAACCGGAAAAACCCTCCTCCAGCGGGGAGACCAACCGGGTGGTCGTCGGCCGCGGGCCGGGGGCGGGGGCCATCTCGACAAAGGCGTCCAAGAGCTCGCGAACGCCGAAATTGTTGATCGCGCTGCCGAAGAAGACCGGCGTCTGGTTCCCCTTGAGGTACTCTGCGTGGTCAAAGGGGCTGGCCGCCCCCTCAATCAGCGCGATCTCCTCGCGGAGCTGTCCCGCCTGGCTCCCCAGAAGCTCGTCCAGTCGCGGATCCTCCAGATCCGTGATCGTGATCCCCTTTTCCTTCCGGCTGTCTTTCCCCGGCGTGAACAGGTGGAGTGTCCTGGCGTAGAGGTTGTAGACCCCTTTGAAATCCTTCCCCATGCCGATCGGCCAGGAGAGCGGCGCGCATTCGATCTGAAGCTTGTCTTCGATGTTGGCGAGAATCTCCATCGGCTCCATCCCGTCCCGATCGAGTTTGTTGATGAAGGTCATGATCGGGGTGTTGCGCATCCGACAGACCTCCATGAGCTTCTCCGTCTGCGGCTCGACCCCCTTGCCGCTGTCGATGACCATCAGCGCGCTGTCCACGGCGGTGAGCACCCGGTAGGTGTCCTCGGAGAAGTCCTGGTGGCCGGGGGTGTCCAGCAGGTTGATCTCGAAATCCCGGTAATGGAATTTCATGACCGAGGTCGTCACGGAGATCCCCCGCTCCTTTTCGATCGCCATCCAGTCGCTCGTCGCGTGGCGTCCGGCCTTCCGGGCCTTGACGGCGCCCGCGAGCTGAATCGCGCCGCCGAAGAGGAGGAGTTTTTCGGTCAGCGTCGTCTTTCCCGCGTCCGGGTGGCTGATGATCCCGAAGGTGCGTCGCTGATCGATTTCCTGCTGCCGGCGGCGGTCCGCTCCGACGACCGCCGGCGATGCCTGCGTCCGGGCAAGCCCGGCCGGTTGAAGATCCATGATCAATTTCCGTCCTGATTCCTTGGTGAAAAAAAATCCCCAACAGCCTTCGGGCTCCGGGGACAGATACCTGCGCAAACTTGAGGCGCCTTTTATCCCATGGGGATGGGTTTGTCAAGAAAAATCATATAGGTGTAACGCGAGGCCTCCCATTTGACAGGAAAGCGGCGAGCGTGATAGGCAGGACGGCATCCGGTGCACGACCCTCCCCGCGGCAAGCTGCGGGGAGATCCATGACGGCCGGGAACGAAGCAAGATTCAGGGAAAATGTCCCATGACCGAGCAAAACCGCGCCGATGTCAAAGTCATCCTCGCGCTGACGCTGATCCACTTCACCGGCGATCTTTACGTCTCCTTCGTCAATCCGCTGCTGCCGGTTTTCGTCGAAAAATTCTCCCTTTCCCTGGCCCAGGTCGGCTGGATTGCGGGGATGATGCGGATGCTCGCCTTCGTCGTCCAGCCCGGTGTGGGATACTTCGCCGACCGCTACCGGTCCCGTTTCTTCATCCTCGGCGGACCGCTTCTCTCCATTCTGTTCATCGCCGCGGTCGGCTGGGCCCACTCCTTCTGGGACCTGCTGCTCTTCATCGCGATCGGATCGATCGGCGCCTCCATGTTCCACCCTTCCGTCGCCGGAATGATCGGCGGTTACGCCGGCCGCCACTTCGGATTCTGCATGTCGATTTTCAACATGGGCGGAACCGTTGCCTTCGGCGTCGGGCCGCTCTTGATCGCCTATGTCGTCACGCACTGGGGTTTGGAGGCCTCTCCCTGGACGGCGATTCCCGGGCTGCTGCTGATGGCCCTTCTGTTCCGGATTACCCCAAGGCCGCTGGGGGAGGGGCTCCGGGGTCAGGGGTTTTCAGGAGCGGTCCGGGCGGCGTTCGGAGAAGTCTGGAAGCCGGTCCTGCTGATCTGGACCGTCATGGTCCTGCGCGCCTTTGTCGGTCAATCCTTTCTGGCGTTCATCCCCGTCCTCTACGCCCGGGAGGGACTCTCCCTGGTTTCGATCGGCCTGATCATCTCCCTCTACACGGTGGCCGGCGCCGCGGGCGGCGTGATCGCCGGCCATCTCTCCGACCGGATCGGATACCGGCCGATATTCCTGACCGCATTTCTGCTGGCCGCGCCGAGCCTGATCCTGATGTGTTCCCTGTCGGGATTGAGGCTGTACGCGGTTTCCACGCTGGCCGGGTTCTGCATGTTTGCGACGTTGCCGCTGGGTCTGGTCATGGCCCAGAAACTGGCGCCGCGGGGAAAGTCGATGGTGTCGAGCCTGATGATGGGACTCGCGCAGGGAGTGGGCGGCATGATGGCGCCGCTTGTGGGAAGTCTGGCCGATCTGTACTCCATCCGGACCGTCCTCTTCGGCGTGGCCCTGGTTCCGCTGCTTGCCATCGGTCTTGTCTGGTTCTTCCCGGAAAAACGTCTCCGGGCGCAGACCTTTCAGCGGTAAAGGCGTTTCAACCGTCGGCGACCGGAAAAGAGAGCGATCTTCTCCCGGAACGCGGCGGATGTTCTGAAGGGGATCTTCATTGGGACCCTCCGCAATCGGAACAGGACGGATTCCGTTCGATCACGATCGAATCCGCGCCGCCCGTGAGGCCGTCCCAGATGAAAAGCCGGCCCATGAGGGGTTCCCCCTGTCCGGTGAGCAGCTTGATCGCCTCCGACGCCTCGATGGATCCGATGACGCCGCAGGTCGCACCGACAATCGGGAAAATCTCCCGCGGCGGACTCGCCGAAAAGAAGCAGCGCAGACAGGGGCCGTTCCGGGGGATCACCGTCGTCGCTTGTCCGAAAAATCCCCGGACGGCGCCGTGAACGAAAGGGATGCCCCGATCGATCGCCACCCGGTTCAAGAGGTAGCGGGTCGGGAGATTATCCAGCGCATCGACGATCAAGTCGCAGCCCCGCGCCAGCTCTCCGACGTTCTCCTCCCCGATCCGGCCGGGATCGGCCTCAATCCGGATCAGCGGATTCAGCGCGACCAGTTTCTCCCGGACGGAGGCGATTTTGGGCCGTCCGACGTCCCGGCTCCAATGCAGGATCTGGCGGTTCAGGTTGCTTTCATCAACGACATCGTCGTCGATAATCCGCAGACGGCCGACACCGGCGGCCGCCAGGTAGAGGGAAATCACCGTTCCCAATCCCCCGGCGCCGGCCACGAGAACGCTCGCCCCCTTGAGCCTCTCCTGCCCCTCTTCCCCGAACAGCAAAATCTGGCGCGCATATCGTTTTCGTTCCTCATCCGTAATCATGGCTTCCCTCACGCTCCCGGGCATTGGGTTGCCGGAAGGCGTCCGGCAACCCAGCCCTCTTTGCTCTTTTCATTTGAACCGCAATGATTTAATATACCGACGTTCCGGAAAAACGCAAATTTTTGCTTTTCGCGCAAATATTCGACGGACGGGGTTCGAGGATGGCGAAATGAATCGGCCGTATCCGCGGATGTCCCGGAGGGGACATTCCGCTTGGAGGGAAGGATTCCGCCATGACATCAAAGATTTGGCGACCGCTGCGTCTCGGCACGCCGGGGAGAAAAGAGATCAGCATCCATAACTTCGAAGAACTTGCCGCACTGCACACCGTCGCCAGGATTCTGGCCCAGCCGGGGGAACTGCGGGACCAGATCGAGCAGGCCCTGCAGGAGATGAGCGTTCGGCTGGGGATGCAACGGGGAATGATCTCCCTCCTGGATCGCGAAACGGGGGCGGCCTGGCTGGACGTGGCGCACGGCGTTGATATCCAGGGCATGGATGTAACCTATCTCCCCGGCGAAGGCATCACGGGCAAGGTCGCGCAGACTGGCCGGCCGATGGCCCTGGCAAACCTCGGCAAGGATGTCCAATTTCTGGACCGGACCGGGGCCCGCCGCAATCTGAACCGTTCGGAGCTGGCCTTTCTCTGCGTGCCGATCATCTACGACAACCGCGTCGTCGGGGTTCTCTCGGCGGACAAGGTCGCCCGGCAGGTGGAAAACCTGGACCGGGAGCTCGCCATGCTCTCCTCCGTGGCCGAACTGCTCGCCAAGGCGGTTCACAATCGCGCCGTCGAGGAGGAAAACCGGCGCCTGAGGCATCTCCTCGGCCGCTCCCGAACGCCGTCCGCGGACATCATCGGCCATTCCGGCGTGATGAAGAATCTCTTTGGGATGATCGCCCAGGTGGCCGATTCCAACACGACGGTCCTGATCCACGGGGAGACGGGCACGGGCAAGGAGCTGGTCGCCCACGCCATTCACAAAAACAGCCCCCGCCTCCGGGGGCCGCTCGTTCAGGTCAATTGCGCCGCCATCCCCGATACCCTGCTCGAAAGCGAGCTCTTCGGCCACGAACGGGGGGCCTTCACCGGCGCCCTGCACCACCGCCGCGGCCGTTTCGAGGAGGCCAACGGGGGGACGATCTTCCTCGACGAGGTGGGAGAGCTGTCCGCCGCGGCGCAGGTCAAATTGCTCCGGGTCCTCCAGGAAAAGCAGTTCCAGCCGCTCGGTTCCGCCCGCGTGGTGCGCGTCGATGTGCGGATCGTCGCCGCAACGAATCGGAACCTCGAACAGGACCTCGCGTCCGGGCGGTTCCGCGCCGACCTCTTCTATCGACTGAACGTTTTTCCGCTCTACCTGCCGCCGCTGCGCGAGCGGGGGAGCGACATCATCCTGCTGGCCGATCACTTCGTTCTGAAATATACGCGGGGAATGGGGAAGCCGGTCAAAAAAATCTCCCCCGCGGTTTCCGACATCCTACTGGCCTATCACTGGCCGGGCAACGTTCGTGAGCTCGAAAACTGCATCGAACGGGCCATTCTGCTCGCGCCCGGCGACACGATCGAGCCGATGCATCTTCCCCCCTCGTTGCAACCCCGACGGAAAAGCTCGGAAAAGAAAGAACAGGGCAGGCTGAACGCCGTCGTCGAGGCGCAGGAACGCGAGCTGATCACCAATGCCCTCCGGGAAACCCGGGGGAACCAGACCCGGGCGGCGAAACTTCTCGGAACCACCAAAAGGATCATTCAGTACCGGATCCGGAAGATGGGGATCGATCCCCGGCCGTTCCGCGCCCAAACGAGAGACAACCCGGATCTTGATCCCGAAAAAGGTTGACGTTTCCGGTTCGGCCTGCAAACGGGACCGCCGGTACAATATTGTTCCTTTTTTCGGCAAAGCACCCTTTTTTGTCTATTTATTCTCGCCGGTTTGCATCCCCTTCCGCGACGGCACGGTTACCCTCCGGAATCACGCGGCAATTCTCCAGCCCTGTTCCGATCATTCCCTGAAAGTGGCATGGTTTTGGCTTATTCCCCCAAACGGGGGTTCCCGTTTTCGGACAAGACCTTGAACCCGCCGGCGCAAAGCCGCGAACTCCCGAAAAAAAAGCGGAGGTACCCGCTGATTCCCTCGAAAGGACGGATGATCATGTGCAGATTGTTTTCCATTACCAGCAGGGAGCCCCTCTCGCCGATGGTCGCGATTCGCGCGCTGGACGTGATGAAGGAGGGCCACGACGGCTCGGGCGTCGGGCTTTTCCTGACCGATCTCGGCGGGGATTTCGAACAGTTCCGGGGGGGACCGATTCTCTCGGGAATCTTCTCCAACACGGGCATCAAGACCCTGGACCGGTACATGATGGACATGGATTTCATGACGAAATACAAGCTCTCGTTCCGGCCGACAAAGAAACCGCCCGCGGGGACGCCCCGGCGGGACAACTATCTCGTCCGCGTCTATGAATATCCGCCCGACTGGGAGAACCTGCCCGAGGCGGAAATCCAGCGCCGGTTGATGATGTGCCGCCTCCAGCTCCGGGAAATGGGGGAAAAGGACGGTTCGATGATGGTCTTCAGTTTCTGGCCGGATGTGATCATGATCAAGGAGGTCGGCGATCCGACGGCCGTGGCGGACTATCTCGGGCTGAACCGCAAGGAACTCCAGGCGAGAACGATCCTGGCCCAGGGGCGGCAGAACACCAACTACGCCATCAACATCTACGCCTGTCACCCGTTCTTCATCCAGGGGATGGCCACCATGACCAACGGCGAGAACACGGCTTTCGTGCCGATCCGGGAATTTCTCATGTCGCGCAAGGAACCGGGCTACGTAGGCTACCAGTCGGACTCGGAGGTGTTCACCCATATCCTCCACTACTCGTTGAACCACCTGAACCTGGATCTGGAGACCTACAAGCACGTGATCACGCCGCTGAAGGACAGCGAGCTGGAGAGCCACCCGAACGGCCCCTGGCTGCGGGTGCTCAAGCAGAGTTGCCGGCCGCTGATCATCGACGGACCGAACTGCGTGATGGGTTGCCTTCCCGACAAGACCCTGTTCATGGTGCAGGACAGCAAAAAACTCCGTCCCGGCGTGGTGGGCGGCAATCCCGGGATGTTCGCGTTCTCCTCGGAGATGTGCGGGCTGGACGCGGCGATTCCCGCGCGCGACAAGAGCCGGGATTTTCAACCGATGAGATATGATACGGTCTTCGTGGGGCCGGAACGGCAGGAGGTTGGGCGATGGAACCAGATGGACAGCTTAAGCCGTCTACATTAAGCACGAAGGATCTGCCCTGGCAGATTCTCTGGAGCAAGGAGAAGTGCTGCCTCTGCGGACGCTGCACGGCGGTTTGCCCCGTGCAGGCGATCGAGCTGGGCGTCCACCGGAAAAGGCTCCTGCAGATCGCCCTCGGGCTTTCGGAAAAACCGGGAAATGTCTTTGGGGTCTACCATGGGATCCGTCAGCGGACGGATATCGTCCACGCCTGCATCGGCTGCGGAATGTGCGACCTGGTTTGCCCCAACCACGCGATCATGCCGATCCACAACGACGAGCCGGACAAGCTCCGTTTCCACATCAATCAGGGCGGCGTCCCGCGTCGGCGCGGCGGACGCCGCAACGCGCGGGAAAGTCTCCTCGACGGCATCAAGTTCGTCCGGATTTCGATGCTGACCGACCCGGCGCTGGACGCGGGACGCCATGAATTCGAGCTGCGGACGCTGCTGGGACGGATCCTCCCGCCGGAGGAGGCGCTCGGGGTCGGTCGCGAGGGCGGCTGGCTCCCGCCGGTCCGGGAAATCTATCCGCTGATCCTGGGGAGCATGTCCTTCGGGGCCCTCTCCCCGACGATGTGGGAAGGTCTCCAGATGGGGGTCGCCTACCTGAACGAGGAGATGGGAATGCCGGTCCGTTTCGCGACCGGCGAGGGAGGCTGTCCGCCCAGGCTTCTGCGGTCGCGGTTTTTGAAATACGTCATCCTGCAGATCGCCAGCGGCTATTTCGGGTGGGACGAGATCATCCACGCGCTGCCGGAGATAAAGGAGGACCCCTGCGCGATCGAGATCAAGTACGGCCAGGGGGCGAAACCCGGCGATGGCGGATTGCTGATGTGGTACAAGGTGAACCGGCTGATCGCCGCGATTCGAGGCGTGCCCACCGGGGTCAACCTCCCGAGCCCGCCCACGCACCAGACGAAATACTCCATCGAAGAGGCGGTCGCCAAGATGATCCAGTCGATGGCGATGGCCTGGGGTTTCCGGGTGCCGGTCTACCCGAAAATTTCCGCGACTTCGACCGCATTGGCGGTCCTCAACAACCTGACCCGGAACCCCTACGCGGCGGCCCTGGCGATGGACGGCGAGGACGGCGGCACCGGGGCGGCCTACAATGTTTCGATGGACCAGATGGGGCATCCGATCGCGGGGATCGTCCGCGACGCCTATCTCAACCTCGTGAAGATCGGCAAGCAGAACGAGATCCCGATCTTCGCCGGCGGCGGCGTCGGGAAAAACGGAAACCTCGCGGCGAACGCGGCCGCGTTGATCATGCTGGGGGCGAGCGGCGTCCAGGTAGGCAAAACCATCATGCAGGCGGCGGCCGGCTGCCTCGGCTCGGAGGCGGATCGCTGCAACATCTGCAACATCGGCCTCTGTCCGAAAGGGATCACCTCTCAGGACCCGCGCCTCTACCGACGGCTTGATCCGGAGAAGGTGGCCGAACGCCTCGTCGAGGTGGTCCTCAGTTTCGATACGGAACTCAAGAAGATCGTGGCGCCGTTGGGTCGTTCCACTTCGCTGCCCATCGGCATGTCCGACGCGATCGGAATCACCGACCGGCATGCGGCCGAGCGCCTCGGTATCCGGCACGTGCTGTAGAGGATAGAAGGAGAGGTCATGCCCCAGAAACCAACCATCATCATCCCCGGATCGGAAAAAGGCGTCCGGGTGGATTCGCGCGTCCTCGAGGAGCGCATCCAGAAGGCCGTCGCCGACGGACACCGGCATATCGAGATCATCGCCCAGGGCCAGCACGGCCTCGGCGGACGCCTCTGGCGGGCGGGAAATGAGCCCGTTTTCCTCCGCATTCTTGGAACATCGGGGCAGCGGGTCGGCGCGATGGGCTTCCCGGGCACCCGGATCGACGTGGTGGGACCCGCCTCCGACGATGTGGGATGGCTCAACTCGGGGGCCCACATCATCGTCCGCGGAAACGCCACCAACGGCATCGCCAATGCGATGGCCCAGGGGAAAATCTACATCGCCGGGGAGATCGGGGCGCGCGGAATGACGATGACCAAACACAATCCCCGTTTCGA
>DIKL01000071.1:274-445 GCA_002424545.1 Syntrophaceae bacterium UBA5619 | reverse complement strand
CCGACAACATCCTCGGCTACCGCCCGTGCGTCGGAATGGTCGGCGGAAAGATCTTTTTCCGCGGTCCCCATCAGGAATTCAGCGAGAAGGACGCGCGGTTGACCGTTCCCGACGACGACGAATGGGGCTGGCTGACCGTCCATCTTGCGGAATATCTGGAGGCGATCGGCC
>DIKL01000071.1:0-191 GCA_002424545.1 Syntrophaceae bacterium UBA5619 | reverse complement strand
CCTTTTTCGCAAAGAAGTCTGGGATCGGGAATTGGGGATGGGCGGAATGATCGGGGATCTGGCCGTTCAGGAACGCGGCGCCGTTTCGGTCATCACGACCGGTTCGCTGCGGCGGTTCGTTCCCGTCTGGGAGAACGAGAAATATCTGCCCCCGTGTCAGGCCCATTGCCCGACGGGGATCCCCGTCCGGA
>DIKL01000079.1 GCA_002424545.1 Syntrophaceae bacterium UBA5619 | reverse complement strand
GGTTCATCAGGCGCGTGTAGATGTTGCCGAAGGCGCGCAGCGCGAACAGGTCCGCGGCGTGGTCGGCGTCCTTGAACACGTAGCTGGTGGTCTGGTAAATCGGGACAGCCCGCGATCCGGTAACCGGGTCCGGAACCTGTCCCGCATGCAGCGCCAATGTGTCGATTCCCTGGTATTTCTGGGTCATGGTCATTGCCCTCCTGATAGAATTTACATGAAAATCCCGCTCCCTCCGCGCGCTGGATATTTTCCGACCCTGCGCCTCCTCGTTTCGCTGCAAAGACGAAATGAGCTGCGCTTCGCTGCGGGGGCAGAGCACCCCTCTCTCCCCGAAAAATCTCCCATGCGCGCTTCCGGGAACAGATTTTCAATTTGCGCGAAAGTCTCTTGTTGTCTTTCGGCAAACGCTTTCATGCTTGTGTTCATAAAAGGAGATGAGGGTCCCTGGCATTCGGGTTCCGGCCATTTTTGTTGAACCTCATTTCAATATCAAGTCTATTTACTAAGTAGTCTTTATCGGCAAGAAAATTAAATGATGTAATCGGCCAGTCGCTTGCTTCGAATGGTCTCCGTGCGGCTTGCCATATCCGCAAATGTGGTCTTGTCCACCACATCATTGATCCGATGATTGACCTCCAGAAATAGCTCCCGAAACGCGCAGCGGTTTTCAAAATCGCATGTTTCACGACCCGTTTCGTTTACACAACCGATCGGAGAGGTCGTTCCTTCAATGAGCCGGATGATTTCCCCAATCGTGATTTTCTCCGGGTCTCTGGCGAGGGAGATTCCGCCCCTGGGGCCGCGCACCGTATTGATGTAATTGGCGCCTTTCAGAATCAGGACGATCTGCTCCAGAAACTTTTTGGGGATATCCTGGCGCCTTGCGATCTCCTTCATCTGGATCAACTGACCCTTTTCCCCCAGGGACAGCTCCAGCAGTATCTTCAATGCGTAGTCGCTTTTAAATGTGATCTTCATCGAAGAGGACCCGTTCAAGAAAGCAATGTCAGGCGATCTATATTATGATGATAGTGATTGTCAAGAATTTTTCGTCATTTTTTGATTCGAGTTTCGTTCGATCAAATTTCCCTTTTATACTGATCTGTAATCATTGGGCTATCCATGATCATCCCTGGTGAAAATATATTTCTTGACAGGAGATTTTTTGTGACTATAATCCCTACCAAAACCGTAGGATTTGATTTGGAGAGATTCGAATTCTCTCTCCGATCAGAGGATCGCTGCGGAGGGGTTGCGCCGGCGGTGCCGGGGAAAAGGGAGTGCGAAGAATGGCGAGAGTGCGGGATCTGATGAACCATCGGATGTGCATGTGTCCTTATTATACCGGCAGGGGAGGTCTGTTCATGTGAGGATCGATTCCAGGAAGCATGAACTGGACAACCCGCTGACCGGGAAAAACGCAGCGGGTTTTTTCTTGCGCGCAAAACAGGTCAAACGCTCGCTTCAACGGCAAAAAGGAGATGCCATCCCATCATGAAGGCTTTATGGAAGACGGAATCCCCGGAACCAGATCCGGCAACCGGCAGCCGGTCGCTCGGGATCGTCGAGACCCGGGAATACACCTTTGCCGGACCCCTGAAACTGGAGAGCGGCGAGAGCCTGGGGCCGGTGACCCTCGCCTATGAGACCTACGGAACACTGAACGCGGGAAAGTCCAACGCGATCCTCGTCCTGCACGCCCTCTCCGGCGACGCCCACGCGGCCGGATTTCATCCGGGGGAAGAGATCCCCGGCTGGTGGGATGCGATGATCGGGCCGGGGAAGCCCTTCGACACGGACCGTTATTTCGTGATCTGCTCGAACGTGATCGGCGGTTGCAAGGGAAGCACGGGACCGTCTTCCGTGAATCCGCGGACGGGGAGGCCCTACGGAGCGGACTTTCCTTTCATCACGATCGCCGATATGGTTCAGGCCCAGCGGCATCTGATCGATTTTTTCGGGATCGACCGGCTGCTCTGTGTGGCGGGCGGCTCGATGGGCGGGATGCAGGCTCTCCAGTGGGTGGCCTCCTACCCGGAGCGGGTCCGGTCCGCCATCCCGATTGCCACGGCGCTGAAGCATTCGCCGCAGCAGATCGCCTTCAACGAGGTGATCCGCCAGTCCATCATGGCCGATCCGGCCTGGCGGGACGGGGATTACTACGCAACCGGCCGTCCGGAAAAGGGGCTTGCCGTGGCGCGGATGATCGGACACATCACCTTCATGAGCGAGAAGTCGATGGAAGAGAAGTTCTCCCGGAGGCTGAAAAACGGCCGGTTGGGATTTGATTTCGGCGCTGATTTCGAGGTGGAGGGGTACCTCCGCTACCGGGGGGCAAACTTCGTCAAGCGCTTTGACGCGAACTCCTACCTTTTTATCACCAAGGCGATGGATTATTTTGATCTGTCGGGGGGGAGGTTGATCCGCGGGAAGGAGATCGATACACGGTTTCTCGTTCTTTCCTTTCAGTCGGACTGGCTCTACCCCTCGCATCAGTCCCAGGAGATCGTCCGGCAACTGAAGCGCAAGCGCGTCGATGCGACCTACTGTGAACTGAAATCGACCTGGGGCCACGACGCCTTTCTGGTGGAGCTGGAGGGTCAGACGACGTTGATTCAACATTTTCTGGAGAGGACCTATTCCGGAAAGCGAAATGGAAACGGCAATGGCAACGGAAATCATATGTAACGACGTCCGTCCGGATCACGGGGTCATCTTCGACTGGATCGAGCCGGGAGCCCGCGTCCTCGATCTTGGTTGCGGAAACGGGGAGTTGATCGATCTGTTGTCGCAGCGGAAGGACGCACGCGTCCAGGGAATCGAATTGGACGAGAAGGCGATCTACGAGTGCGTCCAAAAGGGGCTTTCGGTCTGCCAGGGCGATATCCAGACCGGACTTGCCGATTACCCCGACCGCTGTTTCGATTACGTCATTCTGAACCAAAGCCTCCAGGAGGTTCGGAAGGCCTCCTTCCTCCTTCGGGAGGCGCTCCGGGTCGGGACACGGGCGATTGTCGGTTTTCCGAACTTCGCCCATGTCGGCGCCCGGACCTCGCTCTTCTTCGGCGGGCGGGCGCCGATGACGCCGTCGTTACCCTATCGCTGGTACGATACGCCGAACGTACGTTTTCTCAGTATCGCCGATTTCCGGCGGTTTTGCGCCGAGCAGGGATTTTCAGTGGAGAAGGCCGTATTTCTGAACGGCCGGGAAAGAATCGCGTTCTGGCCGAACCTCCGGGCGCTCAGCGCGATCTTTCTGCTCTCCCTGCCGGATGAGCGGTCACGGGCTGGAGGGAAGACGACCAAGGCCGATGCGAGGAGCGCTGTTGGCAATCGATCGGGGAAGAAGAGCAGAGAAGATGAACCGGCACGATAAAACGATGCCGGATCATGTCGCCCGGATGGGAAGGCGGTTTGCATGAAGAAGGTGGCGGTCGCCATGAGCGGCGGCGTCGATTCCGCCGTTGCCGCGCTGCTTCTCAGGAACAGCGGGCATGAGGTGGTCGGTGTGACCATGTGTCTGGGCGTTGTTCCGGCCGCGGGAGAGAAGGCCAAGTGCTGCGGTCCGCGGGAGGTCGAAGACGCGCGCGGCGTCTGCGAAGCACTGGGTATCCGCCACTGCATAGTCGACTTTGCGGCGGAGCTGGAGGCCCGGGTCATCGCGCCCTTCGTTGCGGAGTATCTCCGGGGGCGGACGCCTAATCCCTGCGTCGTCTGCAACCGGGCGATCAAGTTCGGGTCGCTTCTGGAAAAGGCGCTGGCCTGGGGATTCGACGGCCTTGCCACCGGTCATTATGCCCGTATCGAAAGGGACGGCGGCGGATATCTCCTCAAGACGCCGAAGGACCGCCGGAAGGATCAGACCTATTTCCTTCACGCCATCTCGAAGGAGGCGCTGGCAAAGACCCTTTTCCCGCTGGCCGGCTACACGAAGGATGAGGTGCGGGCCATCGCTATGGAGGCCCGTCTTCCCGTTTTCGACAAACCCGAGAGCCAGGACATCTGTTTCATGCCGGCGGAGGGTCAAGAGGCGTTTCTCCGTAGCCGGGCCGTTCCGATCGAGGCCGGGGAGATAGTGGACGGGGCAGGCAGGGTTCTCGGCCGCCACCGGGGGATTGCCTGCTACACAATCGGCCAGCGGGGAGGGCTGGGGATCAGCTCGGCAAAACCCCTCTATGTCCTGGCGATCGATGCGGGGCAAAACCGGCTGATCGTCGGGGGAAAGGGGGAGCTGAAATCGGAGGGGCTGATCGCGGATCAGGTCAACTGCCTGGTCGAGGCTTTTCCCGAGGAGGCGTGGGCCAAGATCCGTTATGCCCACCGACCGGCGAAGTGCCGCGTTTTTGATCGAGGCGGAAGCCTGACGGTCCGGTTTGCGGAGCCGCAGGAGGCCGTTGCCCCCGGACAGTCAGTGGTGCTCTATGACGGCTCCACCGTCCTGGGCGGGGGGATCATACAGGAGGCATTCAGTGGAAATAATTGAAAAGATAAAAAAATTAAAGAAGGAGCGCAAGGCGGTCATCCTGGCACATAATTATCAGATTCCCGAGGTCCAGGACATCGCCGATTTCGTCGGCGACTCCCTGGGGTTGAGCATCCAGGCCGCACAGACGGATGCGCAGGTAATCGTCTTTTGCGGGGTGCATTTCATGGCGGAGACAGCGAAGATCCTCTCGCCGGAAAAGACCGTCCTTCTTCCGGCCAGAGATGCCGGCTGTCCCATGGCGGATATGATCACCGCCAATCAGCTCCGGGACCTTAAGGCGGCGCATCCCGGGGCAAAGGTCATGTGCTACGTGAACACCTCGGCCGAGGTCAAAGCGGAGTGCGATCTTTGCTGCACGTCGGCCAACGCGGTCAAGATGGTCGGGGAGGTCCTCAAGGACGCCGAGGAGATCATCTTCGTCCCCGACCAGTACCTGGCCGCTTTCGTGACTGCCAAGACCGGACGGAAGTTTATCACCTGGCCGGGATTTTGTCCGACCCATGCGCGGATTCTGCCGGAGCATATCGATGCGGCCCGGACCCGCCATCCGGGAGCGGTCGTGATGGTCCATCCGGAGTGCCGACCGGAGGTGGCGGCCATCGCGGACATGGTGATCTCCACCGGCGGGATGAGCCGGTATGCACGGGAGACGACTGCCCTGGAGATCATCGTCGGGACGGAGCCGGGGATCATCCATCGTCTGAAGAAGGAAATTCCGGATAAGATCTTTCATCCCGTTTCGGATGCGGTCATCTGCCCGAACATGAAGAAAACGAACCTGGAGAAGATCCTCTGGTCACTTGAAGACATGGTGCATCCGATTGAGGTGCCCGAAGCAATCGCCGGACGCGCCCGGCGGTGCATCGATGCGATGTTGAGTATAGGCCGGTAGGAAGGGAGCCGGGTAAAATTGCGGGCGAAAGGAAAGGACGGATGCAGGGAAAGGTGATTGCGGTCTGCCGGAGCGAAAAGACCGGGACCCGGAAGGAACCGTGCGGAGAGGGGATCTTCCTCGAGGATTACGGTATGGAAAGGGATGCCCATGCGGCCCGGGGAATTGCCCGGCAGGTGAGCCTGCTGGCCGAGGGGAGCATCGAGAAGATGCGGGGCTGCGGCATCGAGCTGAATCCGGGTGATTTTGCCGAGAATCTAACGGTCGGGGGGATGGAGCTCTTCACCCTCCCGGTCGGCACAAGGCTCAGGGTCGGTGGGGAGGTTATTCTCGAGATCAGTCAGATCGGAAAAGCGTGCCACAAGGGTTGCGCCATCTTTCAGGCGGTGGGCGCCTGTGTCATGCCCAGGGAAGGCGTCTTTGCCCGCGTCATCCGAAACGGGAAGGTCCGGACGGGGGACGATATCGAAATCATGTAGGGAGGCGCCGGACGATTTCATCGGGAGGAATATCAAAATGAGATCCAAGAAAGAGAGGGAGGCGGCCTTGCCGCTGCAGATCAAGACGGAAGTGGATTTCCCACGGCTCGTGGAGGTTCTCTGCGCTTCGGAAAACGGATCAACCGCCGGCATGAAGAAACGGGGGCAAAATCAGGCCTTACCCTCCCGACGGGCAATCGGGGCGATTGTCGAATCGCTCCGTGCCGTCCTTTTTCCGGGGTATTTTGGCTTTTCCGATCACGGCCAGGAGAGCATCTGTTTCCACGTCGGGTCCACGCTGGACCACATCCGGATCGAACTTCAGGAGCAGATCAAGAGAGGGCTCTGCTTTATCTGTGAGGAAGGTTCGGACTGCGCGGCCTTCTGCGACCAGAAGGCGCAGGAACTGACCGGCAAATTTCTTCTGAGGTTGCCTGCAGTGCAGAAAACGCTTGTCCTGGACGTTCAGGCTGCCTACGAAGGGGATCCCGCGGCCGCCAACCCCGACGAGGTGATCTTCAGCTACCCGGGAATTCTGGCGATTACCAGTTATCGACTGGCCCACGAACTGTACAGGCTTGGCGTGCCGATTATCCCGCGGATGATCACCGAAGCGGCCCACGGGGCAACGGGGATTGATATCCATCCCGGGGCGACCATCGGCGAACGATTCTTCATCGATCACGGTACCGGGGTTGTCATCGGGGCGACCTGCATCATCGGCAGCCGGGTCCGGATCTATCAGGGGGTCACCTTGGGGGCAAAGAGCTTTCAACTGGACGAAGAGGGGCAGATGGTCCGCGGCATCGATCGGCATCCGATCGTCGAGGATGACGTGACGATCTATTCCGGGGCGACGATCCTCGGCCGGGTCACGATCGGGCGCGGTTCGGTGATCGGCGGAAACGTTTGGTTGGTCCACAGCGTGCCGCCGGGGAGCCGGATCACTCAGGCCCAGATGCGGGAGGAGATGTTCGAACGCGGTTCTGGAATCTAAAGAAAATATTTTAAAAGGGTTTAAAAAAGGCTGATACCTCGACGAAAATAAGATGCCAGGACGGCGAGCCGGAGTGATTCCGGTTTCACCATGCATGCCACGCTCCACAAGTTTTCCCGAAACGGCCTCATCAAGACCCTGAAGTCCGACCGGTTGGAGAAAGCAGGTAGGATTTATGCGGTGGTCAAATGATGAATGATGGGCGCAGCCACTTTCGGCTTGACAAGGACCCAAAATTCATATAGAAATGCGCCCCTATTCAAAACGAATTGAAGGAGGACTTTTTTTGGCGACACACACATCCGCGGAAAAGAGAAGCAGGCAGGCCGACAAACACTGCAAATACAACAACGCCGTGAAATCGAAGATCAAGACGGGCGTAAAGACCGTTGTGGAGGCCGTCGAGAAGAAGGATGCGGAAGCGGCAAAGGCGGCGCTGGCCCAGGCCGTTCCGGCGATTGCCAAAGCGGCGGCGAAGGGGGCTTTCCACAAGAAAACCGCCGCGCGAAAAATCTCCCGACTGACGAAGCGGGTCAATACCCTGAAAGTCTAATCCTCAACCCAAAGACGTTCTTCTCTCCGTTAGAAATCGGATAACATCAGACGATAGGTCCTCTCGGCTGCGTCTTTGGCCATCTTGGTGAGGGCTTCTCGGCGGCTGAACTCCGTCGCGCCGACCGCAGTCACTCGGTAATCCCCGGTTGCCGTATACGTCTCCTGTTCCCAGAGCACCTTGCCGCTGGCTCGTTCCTCAAAGGAAAGCCGAAGTACGACCGTGATCCGGTTTTCGGCTGAGAGGTTGGTCGTCTGGTAGGCGAGCGTCGAGGACTGCATGCTCAGAACGGTTCCCCGGAAAATCGCGTCCGCCTCGCCCGGACCGGAAGCAATTTTGAAATGGCCGTTCTTGACAATCTCGTCATTGAATGCCGTTCGGAAGATGCTGTCGGCATTGGCTTCGCTGGTATTGTTCTTGAAGACATCCACAAAGACCGTTCGGACATCGGGAGCGAATGTTCCCCGTCCTCCCTCCATGTGGTATCCGCAGCCGATCAGCAGGAACGCGATCAGGGCCGTCACAACGCCGTTCCTCATGCCCCATCCGGGAATATTACCCCTTCCGATATTCATATCACACCTCATCAAAACGCCTTTCCCCGTACAATCGTCCGGAATCCGGAGATGAGCCGGAATAGCGGCTATCCGGGAACGACGATGTTCACCAACTTCTTCGGCACGTAAACCACCTTCACGACCTTTTTCCCCGCCGTGAGGCCTGTGATCCGTTCGTCGGCCAGCGCCAGGTCCTTGATCTTCTCTCCCTCCTCATCGGCGGGCACGTTGATCCGGCTCCGAACCTTGCCGTTGATCTGAATCACGATCGTAATCTCCTCCTCGGAAGCGACCTCGGGATCGAACATGGGCCAGGCCGCATCGGCCAGGCTCTCCTTTCGGCCGATGAGGGTCGAGAGCTCTTCGGTAATGTGGGGAACCAGAGGGGAGAGAAGCAGGATGATCGTTTCGACCGTCTCGCGGACGACGGACAATGCCAACCGGTCGTCCGCCTTTGGATGCGGAAGCTGGTAAAGGGCGTTCACCAGTTCCATCACCGCGCTGATCCCGGTGTTGAAGTGGAACCGCTCTTCGATGTCGGCGGTCACCTTCCGGATCGTCTGATGCGTCTTGCGTCGCAGGGCCTTCAGGTCGCCTTCCAGCGCTTCCCGGCCGGCAAAGGGCTCCACGTCGCGGATCTCCTCCAGGTAATCCATCACGATCCGCCAGATCCGACAAAGGAAACGGAAGGAGCCGTCCACCCCCTGGTCGCTCCATTCGAGATCCTTTTCCGGCGGGGAGGCGAAGAGGCAGAAGATTCGCGCCGTGTCGGCGCCGTAGGCCTGGATCAGATAATCCGGATCCACGACGTTCTTGAGAGACTTCGACATCTTCTCCGTCTTGCCGATCTGGATCTCCCGGCCGCACTGCGCGCATTTTCCCTCTTTGACCTCCTCCGGGAACAGGTATCCGTGTTCCGGGCAGCGCATCGTTTCCTTGCAGACCATCCCCTGCGTCAGGAGGTTCGTGAAGGGTTCGTCGACGCCGAGGAATCCGAAATCCCGGAGCATCTTCGTGTAGAACCGCGCGTAGAGGAGGTGCAGGATCGCATGTTCGATGCCGCCGATGTACTGGTCCACCGGCATCCAGTAGTCCAGTTTCGGTCGGTCGAGCCCCGGTTTTTGATCGTGGTGCGCCGAGCAGAAGCGGTCGAAGTACCAGGAAGACTCGACGAAGGTGTCCATCGTGTCCGTTTCTCGCCGGGCCGCTTTTCCGCAGCGGGGGCAGGTCGTATCGACGAAGGGCTTGTGTCTGGCGAGCGGTGATCCCCCTTCGCCGGTGAACTCCACGTCCCCGGGCAGAATCACCGGAAGCTGCTTTTCCGGGACCGGAACCGTACCGCATGTTTCGCAGAGGATCATCGGGATCGGGGCGCCCCAGTAGCGTTGGCGGGAGATCCCCCAGTCCCGCAGCCGGTACTGGATCGTCTTTTTCCCCCGCCCGAGCCTGACGAGGTGGTCCGCGATCGCGTCGAGGGCCTTGAGATTCTCCATGCCGTCGAAGGGGCCTGAGTTGACCAGGATTCCCTCGCCCGTGTAGGCCTCGGTCATCGTCTGGACGTTCAGCGCGCGATCGGGGGACTGGATGACGACAATGAGCGGCAGGTTGTACTTCTTGGCGAATTCGAAGTCCCGCTGGTCGTGGGTGGGGACCGCCATGACGCAGCCGGTGCCGTAGTCGGCCAGCACAAAGTTGGCCGCATAAATCGGCATCTTCCGGCCCGTCACGGGGTTGAGGCAATAGGCGTCGAGGAAGATTCCCTCCTTTTCGTAATACTCGGAGGTCCGCATCTTCTTGTCCTGCTTTTTGATCTTCTCGACGAACTCCAGAACCGCCCGCTCACACTCCCTGCCCCGGACAAGATCCGTTACGAGAGGGTGTTCGGCGGCGATCAGCATGAAGGTGGCGCCGTAGATCGTGTCCTGACGGGTCGTGAAGACCTTGATGTCCCCCTTGCCGTCGGCCATCGGAAAGGACGCCTCGCAGCCGTAGCTCTTCCCGATCCAGTTTTTCTGCATCGACAACACCCGCTCCGGCCAGCCGGGAAGCTTATCGCAATAATCAAGCAGCTCCTCGATATAATTAGTGATCCGGAAGAACCACTGTTTCAGGTACCGCTCATCAACCTCGGAACCGCAGCGCCAACAGCATCCGGACTCGACCTGTTCGTTGGCGAGAACCGTTTGACATTGCGGGCACCAGTTCACCGTGGAATCTTTCTGGTAGGCAAGCCCTTTTTCGTACATCCACAAAAAGAAAAGCTGCTCCCATTTATAGTATTCCGGCTCGCAGGTCGCAAGCTCCCGGTCCCAGTCGTAGCTGAAACCCATTCGTTTCAGTTCCCGCTTCATGTTTTCTATATTGTCGTGCGTCCAGACGGAAGGGTGGATGCCCCGTTCGATCGCGGCATTTTCGGCGGGAAGGCCGAAGGCGTCCCACCCCATCGGATGCA
>DIKL01000022.1 GCA_002424545.1 Syntrophaceae bacterium UBA5619 | reverse complement strand
TCACGATCTGGGCCATCAGGATAAACAGGGGGACGCAGACGAGGGTGAAACTACTCATGTGGCCGTAGCCAGCCAAGGCCACGCCGTAGAGGCCTGTCGTTCCGGGCCAGAAGAACAGGGCGGCGAGCATACTCAGGAATCCCAGCGAGAAGGCCACCGGTAGTCCCAAGCAGAGCAACAGGGTCAGAGACCCCATCAGGATGATTAGTATCCAATACCATTCCATGGGCAATCACCTCCAATCGTTCAACCTTTCAACTCCCTCAAGCGTTTGACGGCCCGGATGATCCGGAAAAGAAACTCGAACCCCAGCAGCACCCCGCCGATCACCAGGAATGACCGCATCGGCCACATGGGCAGGGCCAGGTATTCCGTGCTCTTGACATTACCGACAATGGCCTCCCACGTGTATTTGATCGATTCCATCGAAAAGATGGCCATATAGACCACGGCCATGCCGGAGGTGACGACCTCCAACCGCAGCCGCTTGCGCTCCGCCAATGCCTCGGTCACGATGTCGACGGCCACATGACCGCCCGCGGGCAGCGCCCAAGGGCCCCCGAAGAACATGACCAGGACGAGAAAGTAGCGGTTAAGCTCGCCGGCCCATGTTGTGGGCATGCCGAAGATATACCTCATGATGACATCGTAACTCAGGGTCAGCATCATCACGATGATGATCCAACCCGCAAACTCGGCCAGAAAGCGGTCAAAGGCGGACACAGCACGCATGAAGGCGCTGCGGTCCACAGGCGTTTCTGCACTCCCATGACTCATAACCCCTCTCCTTCTTTAAATGGGGCGCGCAACTTGAGGGTTACGCCGCCCCGGTGAGCAATAGTGTTCCAAAGACTGAAGCAGGGATTACCACTTCTTTTCCTCGGCCCTGTACAACTCAACCAACCGTTTGCAATCCGGGCTCTCGGAGGCGTACCAATCCCAGACCTCTTCGAGCATCTTCCGCGATTTGGCCACATTGGCCTCGTCGAACTCGAGGAACTTCACGCCCTTGGACTTGCCCCACTCCTCGATTTCCTTGTCATAGGCCGGCCAATACTCCAGGCTCGCCCAGCGGGCCCACTCCCTGGCCACCTTCTTCAGTTTGTCCTGCAGGTTCTTGGGAAGTTTGGCCCAGGCATCGGCATTGATCCAGAGGTCGTCGGCCCAGATGTAAACGGCGGGGCCGGTGAAGGATTTGGCCACCTCGAAGAACTTGTAGTCCTTCAGGCCATAGGCGTAGAAGAGCAGGGCATCGACGGTTCCCATCTGCAGGGCGGGGTAGATCTCACCGGTGGCCATCGTCACGGGGCTCGCACCCCAGGCCTTGGCGATTCGCGTATTGACGCCGCCGGCCGCCCTCAACTTGATGTTCTTGAGGGAGTCGACGGTGGGATATTGTTTCGTGCCCCCGCCGATCACCCCCGAGCTGCTGCAAAGGATGTTTGTCAGCAGCACGGCATTGGCCTTCTTGAGGTAAGCATTGCGGATGATGTTGGCGAATTCGTTTTCACCGTTGAAGAAATCGTAGAACTTGTCGCGATGGCCGAGCGAGATGTAGGGCATCCAATCGATGTCTCCCTCCGGAACCATACCGTGAAAATAGGAGGAGCAGCTTCCCAGCATGTCGATCGTTCCCTTTTTCAGCCCTTCCAGGGCCTCTTCGCGGCCGACCAGCTGGTCCGCGGGAAATATGGTGAAGGATAGCTCCCCGCCGGTCTCTTTCTTGATCATCTTGACGAATTGCTGGTAGGCCTTGTACTCGGGGTGCTGCGTGTGCCAGGCCATCTGGAATTTCAGGTTGTATTTGGCGGCTTGCGCCTGGTTGAGAAAGCCGAAACTGAACATCACGGCCAGAGTCAAAAGAGAAACAAAGAACACCTTCACGCCAATATGTTTCTTCATGATTTCCCCTCCTTTTGTTATTCATTCAAGCTTCCGGCTTCCTTGTCGCCATCCATGAAGCCCCTTCCGCCTGTTACATGATTCCCCCCTTCCCCTTCTTGGTTCCCCCGGATAGCGCTCAGAAAAGACGCCGCAGCTACAGAATCAATCTCTGCGGATCGCATTTTTCCCGGAGAATCTTCAACTCATCCGGGGTCGGCGGCGGCACCTCCGCCGCGTGGGAGACATCCACCGCAAACTCCATGTTTTCGAGAATCTGTTGGACGGTGATCCCGGGATAGTATCCCGCGAGATACATCCGTTTGGTTAGCTCATCGAAACGGAAGACGGCCATGTTCGTGATCACGACCGTCGGTCCCCCTTCGCGTAACCCGGCCTTCCTGCGGCTATCGGCACCGTCCAAATGACCGGGACTCGTCAAGTAATCCAGTTTCTTTACGAATCTTTTCTTCTCCTGCTGCATGAAAATGATGCAGCGCGGGACAAAGGAGGCCACATCGCAACCGCCGCCGCTTCCCGAAAAACGGGTCTTGGGCTTGACGTAATTGCCGATGACCGTCGTATTCAGATTGCCGTAGAGGTCGATCTGCGCCGCCCCCAGAATCCCGATCACATGTCTTCCGGTGATCGGATTCTGCATCGTGGTGAAGGCGTCGAACAGACCGCTGTTGGTTGCCGCGAGGTACATCACCCGCGAATCCGCCACGGCCAGCGGGATCTCGTCCAGCTTGGAATCGATCGCCCCGGTTTCAAAGAACATGACGCTCTCGGGGGCGTTGATGTTTTTGGCCGCCATGGCGGCCAGCATGGAGATGCCCGTACCCCCAAACACAATGTCGCCGTTCTTGATTTCCCTGGCGGCCGCAATCGTCATCATTTCCCGCAAAGTGCACTTTTCCATCGCCTCCTCCTCATCCCCTCGCCAGATTGACCGCATATCCCGTTTCGGGATCCGCTTTGATCTTGTCCAGCCGTTCCCGCCCGCCGTTAAGGGCGATGAATTCTTCGTGATCTTTCGCGCCGTAGATGAATTTTTGGAGATATTCACGATAGAGGTCGTCAGCCTTGGCACATTTGACGTAGCGCAGCAGGCAGGCGGGATCATAATCGTAATACCCGTAACAGGCCGTCGGAAGGGCGCCGTGCGGCACCGGAACCACTGCGTCGACATGAATGAAGGGGATATTGTTCTGGTCCGGATTTCTCCTCAAGACAGCGGTATCGACCAGTTCCTCGCAAGTCAGGATCACGTGTTTTGCCGACTTGGCCTGTTCCACATCGGCGAAGGTCAGCCCGTGAATCCTTCCCGTTCCCTGTTTGTCCGCCTTCTGGACGTGCAGAATCGTGACATCGGGCTGGATGGCGGGCACCAGGACGACCTTCGGGGTGTCCATCCATTCGCCGAACGGATTGTCCATGACGATCATTTTTTGGTTCGGCATTTTGGGGTCGAGAGCTCTCTCTTCCTCGGAAAACCCCCAGACGTTCAACAGATCCGTCCCCAACGACGATACGGTAGGGAGAAAAGGCATCCCCATCGCGCCCGCCATGAAGCGCAGGCACATCTGGAAGTTGGAATAGTCCTCCACCCGGATCGTTCCCTCCTGAACGGCCTTCCGGAAACGGATACAGGTGGCCGCATACTTTCCGTTTCCCCCGTAGGCGATGTCGAGTCTCGAAACGCATCCCCCGCCGATCAATTCATCGGCGCCCTGGCCGTTGGAATGGGCATAGAGATACAGGTCCCGTATCCCCTGGCGGATGATCTCGTGGATCGCTGCCATGGGGTTCCGGTTGATCGTGAAACCGCCAATCGAAATATGGCTGCCGTCCTTGACATATTCCCGGATGGCATCGCTCAAAGACATGACTTTGTTGTTTTTTGTATTCATGAGCCCGCATCCTCCTTCATCGGTTTTTCACGATACGCCTATAAAATGGAACGACCGCATTTTCGTCATGATGGCCGGTACGGCATTTCTTCTGACAAAGAAGCAACGTCCACGACTCGAATGGTTCAGGACTTCTGTTGTGACGGGATGGATATTTTTTGTCTTGTCAGGGAACCATCCAATGTTCCGGTAAATCATCTATTCTTGGCTTGCGACATTCATGAGAGAAGGGTCTTCCATCCTTCTTTCATCTTCGCGGGAGCATAGCCGAGAGCGAGAGAGATCCGGGCGGCCGTTCTGACCACCGCGGGAACAATTGTTTTTTTGAGATGGTTGATGGTGATGGTGGTTGATGAGCCTGAAACATTGATCGCGGCAATGGCCTTTTGTTGATGATTGTAAATGGGGGCGCCTGCCGCCCTTAGCCCAACGGCAAGTTCTCCATCGCAAATCGCATAACCGTTTTTTCTGACTTTCAGGAGTTCGCAGAGCAGGGCATCTTGATCGTTTATTGTACGAGAGGTGAATTGATCAAGCTTTGCGGCATTTAAAACAATGTCGAGTTGATCGGGTGAGAGGTCCGCCAAAAGAACCTTGCCGATCGTGGTGCAGTGGGCAGGAACGCGAGATCCTGTTTTCAGCATGACACCGACGATCGATTTGTTCCGCACTCTGTCCACATAAATGACATGGTCGCCGTCCAACACGCACAAGCTGACGGTTTCATCAACTTCCTGGGCCAGGTGCTCCAGATGGGGCCTGGCTATTTGGCGCACCTCCATGCTGTTGATGACCGTAAAGCCGAGGCGAAGGACTTTTAGGGAAGGGCGATAACGGCGCGTTTCAGGATCACGTTCGATGTAGCCCATGGCTTCCAATGTGGAAAGAAGCCGAAACGTCGTGCTTTTGTTCAGCTTCAGCAGAGAGATCACTTCTTTCATGCTAACGGATGGGTTTTGGGGAGAGAAAAGTTCAAGAATGTCTAAACCGCGCGCCAACGCCTCAATGTTGTAACGGGAAGTCCTTCTGTGGTTTTCCGTTGGAATAGGTTTCATGTAATAAAACCGAGTCCTATATTGTGAGATTATGGTTAGCATCGTCTGCTTTTTGTTGTCAAGCATTATATTCCATCAGATCTTCTCCCCGATTGACAGGAAGGAATGTCGCTGATAAACGAAATGAAAATCTCCCGATTTCCGGGATCGATAGGTTTCCCGGCGCGACGGCGGAATACCTCAGCGGGTCTGAAATTTGGGGGAATCTCTCGCCTGATCGTCCGTTGCCGGAGATCTATGGAGATGCGCGTGCGGTGCAATCCTGCGGGAGAGGGGTTCAAGAGCGATGAACGGCTGGTGCGGCAGGATTCTGCAGATCGATTTGACGACGGGGAACTGGGAAGCCCGACGGCCGACTTCCGAGACTTACCAGGAGTGTCTCGGCGGACGGGGGCTGGCGGGCCGATATCTCGAGCCGGAGGTAACGCGCCGCTGGGACGACCCCGCAATGCCGCTGCTGCTGTTCACCGGGCCGCTGGTCGACACCGCGTCGCCGACCTCGGGAAGAATGACGATCATGTCCCGTTCGCCGCTGACCGGAACGGTCGGCGACTGCTCCGTCGGCGGGAGTTTCGGGACCCTGCTGAAAAAGGCGGGATGGGACGGGGTGATCATCGCGGGCCGGAGCCCTCGTCCCTGCGGGATCGAGATTGACGGCGGGAAAATCACCCTCGCGGACGCGAACGGGATGGCCGGGCTTTCCACATCGCGGATTTTCAAGAAGCTCCGCGGCCGGGGCGCGGCCGCGGTAACGGGGCCGGCCGCCGAGAACGGCATTGCGTTCGCGAATGTGATGGTGGACGGCCATTTTGCGGCGGGACGGAACGGCCTCGGCCTCTCGTTCGCCGCGAAGAATCTCCGCTACGTCACGACGACGGGACACGGGGAAACCGCCGTGGCCGATTCCGAAGGCTTGCAGGACGCCGTCGCCGACATCCGACGGCTATTCTTCGCTTCACCCGCCCTGCTCGGGGAGTTCGGGATTGCCGAATTCGGAACGCCCGCGCTCTATGATTTGACGCACGCCCGACGGATGATGCCGACGGCGAATTTTCGCGAAACCTTCTTCCCGGCGGCGCCGTCGCTCAACGCCCCCGCCCTCCGGGAACGATACCGCCCGAAGAAGACGGGCTGCCGGGGCTGTCCGATCCTCTGCAAGAAAATCGCGGCGGACGGGACGCCGCTGCCGGAATTCGAAACCCTGTCCCATTTTACCGCGCTGGTGGGAAATGAAGATCTGGAAACCGCGGTGGCGGCAAATCGCCTCTGCAACGAGATGGGGATGGACACGATCTCCGCGGCGGCGACACTCGCCTGTTATTCGGAAATGGAACAGACCAAGCTGTCTCCCGGGGATATTCTCGCCCTTCTCGATGCGATCGGCCGGGGGAAAGGTGTCGGCGCCGAACTCGGCCGCGGTTCGGCGGCCTTTGCCGCCTCCCGCGGACGTTCCGAATGCGCCGTGACGGTCAAGGGACAGGAGCTTCCCGCCTACGACCCGCGCGGGGCTTGCGGCATGGCCCTGGCCTATGCGACATCGACCCGGGGCGGCTGCCACCTGCGGGCCTATCCCATCGCCCACGAGATTCTGCGGAAACCCGTGGCGACGGACCGGATGAGCTTCAGCGGCAAAGCCCGGATCATCAAGATCGCCGAGGATCTGAACGCCGCGATCGATTCTCTCACGGCCTGCAAATTCATATTTTTCGCCGCCTCACTGGAAGAGTATGCCAAGGTCTTCCGGGCCGTGACCGGCGTTTCCTTGTCCGCGCAAGATCTCCTGAAGATCGGTGAGCGGATCGTCTACCGGGAGAGGATGATGAACGCCCGAAACGGATTCACCGCTGCGGACGATGATCTGCCGGAGCGCTTCTTCGCGATGTCGGGATCGGAGGGGGATCACATCCCGGTCCCCCCCATCAACCGAAAGACGTTTCTGGAGGCTCGCGCCCGCTACTATGCCGTCCGTGGTCTGGACGAGACGGGGATGCCGACGCGGGCAAAGGCGGAGGCGCTGGGGATCGCGTGGAAGAGCTGATCGGGAAATACGCGCGGAAGCTGGTCGCGTCCGGCTATGCGGAGGCGGGAAACCCGCTGCTGGGCGCCGTGGACGCCGACCTGGTCTGGAACCGGGAGGATCCAGCGCGTCCCGTCCTTGAAAAGGTTTTCGCTGGTCTCAACATCCAGTCGCTGCTGTTTTCCCGGCCGGCCGAGCCCTACCGGACCGTCATCGATTTTCTCGCAGCGGATGCCGACGGGGTGATCTTTCCCGAGGATACGGAGACGCGCACCTTCTTCCACGATCTTCCCGTGGCGCCGGCGTTTGCCTCGCGGGAGATGATTTCCGCGCTGAAGGAGCGCAAATGCGTGATCGTCCCCGGACAGGGGATCGTCACGTTCGGGACGGTGAGCCCGGAACAGGCCTTCATCACCTTCTGCTCCGTCTGTTTTGCCGCATTCGTGAAGTTCTTCGCGGATTATGTCACGGAGGTCCGGCGGGGGAAGGTGGATCCGGGGCGGGAGCAGGCCTTCCGCAGGGCCGTGGCGCGCCTCGATCTACCGGTCACAACCCCGCCCCCGCTCCGGGAGGGACCTTTCGGCGATGCGGAGACGGTTCTGCTGGCGATGGAGGAGGCCGGGCGCGCGACGGTGGCCTGCCGTCTGGTCGATTCCTATTTCGGCAACATCTCGCTGCTCGCCGGGAAGGTCCTGTACGTCAGCCAGACGGGGAGTTCGCTCGACGAGCTTGCGGGCTGCATCGACGCGGTCCCGCTGGACGGTTCCTCCTGCGCCGGGATCACCGCCTCCAGCGAATTCTCCGCCCACCGCCAGATCGCGCTCTACACGGGGAAACGCACCGTTCTGCACGGCCATCCGCGTTTTTCGGTGATCCTCTCGCTCGATTGCGACAAGCGGGGTTGCCCGGATCGGGGTTTCTGCCACCTCCGCTGTCCCGAGAAGAGATCCGTGGGCGGCGCTCCGATCGTTCCGGGGGAGATCGGCACCGGCCGTTACGGTCTTTGCCGGACCGTGCCCCCCGTTCTTCAGGAACATCCGGGCGTAATCGTCCATGGGCACGGCGTTTTCACCGCCGGCGGAAAAGATTTCAACGAGGCCTTCGGCGTGCTGCTTGCGATTGAAAACGCAAGCAGAAATGAATATTTCAGAAGGGTCGGTTTCCTCTCTTGACAATATATGCCAATTCACTAAGATAAAACAAACGCTGACGACTGCGCGAACGGTGTGCCATCGCTCTTCTCCCCGACCGGGGGGATCAGGGGCGTTTGAAGCCATCTCCGGCAGACGAAAAGGAGGATTGAAATGCCCACATACGAGTATGAATGCAAGGACTGCAACAAAAAATTTAGCGTCGTCCTGAGTGTCTCCGAATACGGAAAGGCCAAAATTGCCTGTCCCAAGTGCAAGGGCAAGAAGGTCCGGCAGAGGATTTCCGCCTTCATGACCAAGACCAGCCGGAAAAGCTGAACGCCTTTCCACCCTCTCGGATCACTCCTGTGTTTGCCTTGCGGCGACATCATTGGTCCCGGTTTCCGCGGGTCAACAGGGGAATGACCGCCGCAACCGATTTGAAAGGCCCATCCGCATGAACATCATTGTTTCCGGATCGTTGGCGTACGACCGCATCATGAATTTCCCGGGATACTTTTCCGACCATATCCTGCCGGAGAAGATCCATATGCTGAACGTCTGTTTCCAGGTCGACGGGATGAAGGAGAAATTCGGCGGGACCGCGGGCAATATCGCCTACTCGCTGGCCTTGATGGGTGAAAAGCCGATCATCTCCGCCACGATCGGCCAGGATTACCGGAGATACTTCGCCTGGCTGGGGAAAAACGGGATCTCGACGGAACACATCAAAATCATCGAGGACGAGTTCACGGCGGGGGCCTACATCACCACCGACCGGGCCGACAATCAGATCACCGGATTCAACCCCGGGGCGATGAAATTTTCGTCGGATCTGAACCCGGATCTGCTCCGACCCGGGGAAACCCTGATGATCGTCTCCCCCGGAAACATGGACGACATGGTGAGTTACCCGCGCGCCTGCAAGCGCAGCGGGGTCGACTACATCTTCGATCCCGGACAGTCGCTGCCCATGTGGACCGCCGGGGATCTTCTCGAGGCCATCGAGGGGTGCCGGATCCTGATCGTCAACGATTACGAGCTGAACATGATCGTCGACAAAACCGGATTGACCCGGGAGGATTTGCTGGAACGCACCGGGACGGTCATCACCACACTGGGGGAGTCGGGATCGCAGATCGCTACGGTGGACGGCAAAATCAGCATCCATCCCGTCAAGCCGGGTAAGGTCGAGGATCCAACCGGCGCCGGCGATTCCTACCGGGGCGGTCTGATCAGCGGTTTGATCCGGGGGATGGATATCGAGCAATGCGCCCGGATGGGCAGCGTCTGCGCCTCCTTTGCCGTCGAATGCTACGGCACCCAGGAATACCGATTTACCTTCGATCAATTCAACGAAAGACTGAAGGGTTGAGGTTTCAGCGTTCGTTCGGCGTGAAGAGGGCCTCGACGAACTCGTCGGCCCGGAACGGGCGCAGGTCGTCCGGCTGCTCGCCGACACCGATATAGCGGAGCGGAATGTCCAGCTCCTGGGCGATCCGGACGACGACACCCCCCTTCGAGGTGCCGTCCAGCTTGGTCAGGATGAGGCCCGTGACGCCGATCTCGTCCCGGAACATCCGGGCCTGCGCGATCGCGTTCTGGCCGGTGGTTGCATCCAGGACGAGCAGCACCTCGTGCGGCGCGCCGGGGAGCTCCCGCGCCATGATCCGCTTCATTTTCTTCAGCTCCTCCATCAGGTTCACCTTGGTGTGGAGGCGGCCGGCCGTGTCGATGATGACCACGCCGGGACGGCCGGTTTTCGCGGCGCGGAGTGCGTCGAAGACGACGGCGGCGGGATCGGCATTGGCGGCCTGCCGAATCAACGGCACGGCCGCCCGTTTCGCCCAGGCGTCCAACTGTTCGATAGCCGCCGCCCGGAAGGTGTCCGCGGCGACGAGCGTCACCCCATGACCCTCCCCTTTCAGGATCCGGGCCAGCTTGCCGATCGTCGTCGTCTTGCCGGTGCCGTTCACGCCGATGACCATGATCGTGTAGATCCGGTCCGAAGGGATCCGAAGCGGCGCCTCGTTCCGGCGAAGAATCTCCCGCATCGTCTCGCGGAGGGCCTTCCGGAGGATTTCCGGGCTTCCCAGCTCCTTGCGTTTCACCTTTCCCTTCAACGATTCGATCAGCTCGCCGGTGAAGGCCGGTCCGACGTCCGCCGCGATCAGCGCCTCTTCGAGTTCGTCGAACAGCGCCTGGCCGATCTCCTTGCTGCCGAGGATAATGTCGTCGACGTCCGTCAACAGAAGCTTCCGCGTTTTGGCCAGGCCCGATTTCAGACGTTCGATGAAACCTTTTTTATTGTTTTGTTCTTCCATGCATCGATTCCTGTATTGGATTGTGCCGCCGCCCCCGCTCCAAGGTAAAGGGCGCCAATGCGAGGAACCCTATAATGCCTTTTGGCGGCAAATGCAAAACAAAACCCCCGCGGGGTTGCGGGGGTTTTGCAAAGGTTCCGAAAACGGTTGCGTTTCTTAAGAAAAGTTCCGGCTGCGTTTCCGGAATGCGCGACCTCGATACCTCAGTGGCTGAACATCAGCGACGGAATCCACAGACCGATCGCCGGGAACATGTACAACAAAACGATCGCCAACACCTGGATCGCCATAAATGGCAGCATTCCCACGAAGATCTGGTTGAGCGTCACGTGGGGCGGCGACACGCCTTTCAGATAGAACGCGGACATGGCCACGGGCGGCGACAGAAAGGCCGTCTGGAGGTTCAGCGCGACGATCAGGCCGAAAAAGAGCGGATTGACGTTGAAGTGGTCCAGCAATGGGATGAAGATCGGCATGAAGATGATGATGATCTCCGTCCATTCCAGCGGCCAGCCCAGCAGGAAGATGATGACCTGGGACATGATCATGAACTGCGTCGGCGTCATTTCGATCGACTTTACCCAGACCTCCACGATCTCCTGACCGCCCAGCAGCGCGAAGGCCGCCGCGAACGTCCCCGACCCGACGAAGAGCCAGCAAACCATGGCTGAAGTTTTCGCGGTGAGAAACACCGATTCCCTGAGCATCCCCCAGTTGAACCGCCTGTAGGCTATCGCAAGCCCCAACCCGCCGAACGAACCCATTGCCGCTGCCTCGGTCGGCGTCGCAAGTCCCACAAGGATCGATCCAAGGACCCCGAGGATCAGGATGGCCAACGGAAAGAATGACCCCAGCAGCATCTTGAAGATCTCCAGCCGGGTGAAGGTAAAGATCGCATAGAAGATTACCAATCCCACCGCGCAGATGCCGAAGGTGATCCAGAATCCCATGGTCGGGGGATGACGCCCCGGCGGTGCCGGTCCGGCAGGCGCCTCGGACGGGGGGGCCGTCGCGACGGGTTGCTGCGGATCAGCCGTTGCGGCCGCGGGCTCCTGCGCCGTGTCGGCCGGGGGTTCAGCAAGGCCTTCAGAGCCCTCCGGTTCCGCCAGCCCTTCCAATGCCCCGGCGGGAACCCCGGGGCCTGTCTCTTCCGCCGCGAATCCCATCTCCTGCACGCCCGCCGTGTCCAGCAATGTCGGCGCGGTCGTCCAGAGGTAGATCACTAAAACGAAGAGCCCGACCGCCAAAGCCGGGAGAAGGGCGATGAGCAGGTGACGGAGCAGCGTCTTCAGCGGGATGTCTGCGTTCCGCTTTCCCTTGAGTGCCCCGATCAATCCCCTCAGGACGTTGTTGCTCCTGGTCTTGGAGATTGCCTCGGCCCAGCCGGGCAGCGGGACGTATTGGTCCTCTTCGGAGAGAGGCGGGGCAATACTCGGTTTGATCTTCGCGTAGATGATGATGTAGCCGACATACATGGCGGCCAGCATCGCGCCGGGCAGGAACGCCCCGGCATAGAGCTGGACCACCGACACGCCGGCCGTTGCGCCGTAGAGGATCAACAGGACCGACGGCGGGATCAGGATCCCGAGGGTTCCGCCGGCGCAGGTGGAGCCCGCCGCGAGCCGGACGTTGTATCCCGCCTTCAGCATCGCCGGGAAGGCGAGGAGCCCCATCAACGTCACCACCGCGCCGATGATGCCCGAGGCGGTGGCGAAGATTGCGCAGGTGATGACCGTCGCAACGGCGAGCGACCCGGGGATCCGCGCGGTGGCCAGGTGCAAACCCTTAAACAGGGCCTGGATCAGGTTGGCACGTTCGACGAGGTATCCCATGAAGACGAACAGCGGAACGGCGATGAGAACGTCGTTGTTCATCACCCAGAAGGCCCGCTGGACCACCACATCGAGGGTCTGCTGGACCGCCAGCTGCGGGTCTACGCTGTTGTAGGCGTACCAGGCAAAAAATGTTCCCAGACCCATCAGGGTAAAGGCCGTGGGGAATCCCAGCATGATCGCCACAACGATCAGGGCCAGCATCAGGAGACCCAGGTGGCCGTTGGTGATCTTGTCCGGCGACGGCATGGCGATGAAGAGGCCGATGACGATCAAGGCCAAGATCGATAGTCCGAACCAGGCTCCTTTTTTCATCGGTCACCCCCCTTTTGCGATGTCACGTACTCGTCGAGCTTGGCGATATCTTCGTCCTTGACATGCATCTGCGCCTTCAGTTTTTCGACATCGACCTCCTCGACATCCTGCTCGCGAGAGGGCCACTGGCCGTCCTTGAGGCAGCGGACGCAACGGATCATCTCGACGATTCCCTGCAGCAGCAGGAACGATCCGGCAACGGGAATGACCGTCTTGAAATGGTAAACCGGCGGGCCGTTGGCGGTGATCCCCGAGTGCTCCCAGATGGCCCACGATTCGCCGGCATAGAGGTACCCGGCCCAGATGAGGGCGCTCACGCCGGGCAGGAAAAAAACGAAGTAGAGCGTGAGATCGAGGCCGGCCTGGAGACGCGGCGGGAAAAATCCGTAGAGGACATCACCGCGGACCATGTTGTTCTTCGAGAGCGTATAGGCGCCGGCCATCATGAACAGCGTCCCGTACATCTGGAGCATCCCGTCGAAAGCCCAGTCGTGCGGGGAATCAAGGGCATAACGCGAGAAGATCTCCCAGCTGATCATCAGGGTCAGCGACACGATGAGCCACGAAAAGATTTTTCCGACAAAGGTGCTGAGCCTATCGACGGTAAGCAGTAGTTTCTGCATATTCAGCCTTATCCCAAAAGTCGGCCACCCGGGCTGCGCCCGGATGGCCGATCCGTAATCCTCTGGAAAAACGGGTTACTTTTTCTTCCTGCCGAAGTAGTGGTTGTACGCCATCCGTGGGTTGACCACGGTGTCCAGCTTCCATTTCACCGCGCGCTCGGCGAATTTCTTCTGCGATGCGGCGATCTCCTTGAACAGCGCGTTCTTCGCCGAGTATTCCACCTCAACCTTGTCGAAGATCTCGAGCTGCTTCTGAAGGATTGAATCCGGCGTTTTGTAGAACTTCACCTTGTCCTTCGTCTGCAGTTCGATATAATCCTTCGAATAGCGATCGATCGATTTCCAGGTCACATCCGCCGACGCGGCTTCCACGGCGTTGTCGATGATGGCCTTCATCTTCTCCGGCAACGCGTCGAATTTGGTCTTGTTGAAGAGGATCTCGAAGCATTCAGCGCTCTGGTGGTAGCTCTGAAGCATGCAGACCTTCGACACATCCTGGAAACCGAGCGCGCGGTCGGACGAGGCATTGTTGAACTCCGCGCCGTCCAGCAGGCCGCGGTCCAGCGCCGGGACGATCTCGCCGCCGGGCAGCGCGTTCACCGCCGCACCCATTCCCTTGAACAGGTCAATCGAGATGCCGACGGTTCGGAACTTCATCCCCTTGAAATCGTCTGCCTTGGTGATCGGTTTCTTGAACCAGCCCAGCGGCTGGGTCCACATCGGACCGTAGGAATAAGATTTGACGTTGACGCCGATGGCATCGTAGACCTTCTGGAAGAATTCCTTACCTCCTCCGTACTTGTGCCAGGAGAGGATCATGTCGGCGTCCATTCCATAGCAGGGGCTCGATCCCCACAGCGACAGAGCGTTGTTCTTGCCGTAGTGGTAGACGAAGACGCCATGGCCGCCGTCGAGCGTCCCCTTGGAAACGCCCACCAGCAGGTCGAAAGCGGGAACCACGGCACCCGCCGGCAGCACCTCGATTTTAAGATCGCCGCCGGTCATGTCATTGACCTTCTTGGCGAAATCGAGGGCATATTCATGGAAGATGTCCTTGGTCGGCCAGGTGCTCTGCCAGCGCATGTTGATCGGCCCCTGTGCCTTGAGGACCGATGGGAAACCCAGGGTCGCGGCCCCGGCCGTCGCCAAAGCGGCCCCGGCGAGGAAATTGCGGCGCGATACGCCCGTCTGCTTGGTTTCTTTACCCAGTTCTTTTTTCGTCATACTCCCTCCTTTTTTTCAGTGGTTGATGGAACCGTCCTGAATTCAAAAAAAGCCTAAACCGACTTCCGCAACTTCTATAGGATCCCACCCCGGATGACGAACGACATCCCCACATCCGATGCGAGCACTATAAATATTGCTTCCAAATCAAGAAAAAGCATGGTTCTGAAAGGAGACGGGCACAACACAACCACAGCAGGCCTCGCCGTCGTTTCCTGCAGCAGTACGCGCCAAATCACTTTAAGATCGGTTTTCGTTACAAGCTTTTTAATCTTCAAACACGGACCAATTCAGCCCATTGCGAAGGCTTCAGGTGAGAAGATTGCCTAACGACTGCTTGTATTCATTGTGACCAACGGCCATGCCGTTATGGGTAACGATGCTTTGCGCGAGAGATGTGATCCACCACAAAAAAATGAGTTTCCAAATCATTTCAGCAGTTTAATGAAATGAAATGTTGCTAAGCGTCTGTTTTATTAACACCCGATACATCGGGTGTCAAGGGGAAAAGTGCAATAGGGGTTCAACCAGCCATCTACAGTTTGCCTTTGGGCTATCGGGCGTTCTTCTTCGGGTGTTCGGACTTCTTGGTCTTGCGCAGCCATGCCGGTTTGCGTCTCGGGTGGAGAAGCGCGTCCACACCGTCCCGGGCCTCATCTGACACACAAACGGCTGCGTGGCGCTTTGCGGCATCGTCGAGCAGGGCCGCCGTGAAAGGCAGGCCGGCTGCATCACGGATCCAGTCCTTGGTCAGCGCCTGTGCCGAGGGGGCGCCCTGAATCAATTGGCCGAGCAGTTCGTTAATCCGGGCATCCAGTTCGTCCAGCGGGGCGATGTCGGTCAACAGGCCCGTGCGGTAAGCCTCCGCTGCCGTGAAGCGTTCCGCGGAAAGGCAGTAGTGGCGGACCGCCCGTTCGCCCATCGCCCGGATCAGATACGGCGCAATCATCGACGGGATCATGCCGGCACGCACATCGGAAAGGCAGAACTCCGCTCCATAAGAACCAACGGCCATGTCACAAGCCGCAACCAGCCCTGCACCGTAGCCCAAAACGGGGCCATGCACGCGCGCAATGGTCGGTTTCCTCAAGGTGCGGACGGATTCCAGCAGGGTTGCCAGTTTCAGGGCAAAGGCATGATTCCGTTTGTAGCTGCTGTCCGGCATTTGTTGAAGCCAATCCTGGTCGATGCCTTTGCAGAAATCTTCCCCCGCGGCGGCAAGGATCACGGCGCGAACCGACGGGTCGTTTCCCACGGCGAGCATTGCGGCAGTCAGTTCGGCGGTCATGGTCTCGTCGAGTGCGTTGCCGCGGTCCGCCTGGTTCATCCAGATGATGCCGATTTGATTTTTGTTTTCCACCAGCAGGGTTTGGCAGTTCATTCGCACCTCTTCAGGAAAAGATCGGTTACCGGCGCAAATCACAGGCCGGACCGGTTCAATCTCATCCGTACCGATCATATCTGTTCCGACATCTCCTTGCGTGAAGCGAAGATAGGAGAAGCGTTTCGCCCTGTCAAGGGAATTTTGTATCATCTGAACAGATGGAATTTTCATTTACTCGGGATGGGGCAAACTGCTATAAAGGTTATCCTGATCGTTCAGGGAATCCGCATGACCCTTTCGCAGCCATTGGAGGATGACGTGATGAAAAAGAAGATTCTGGTGACCCGCGAGGTGTTCGACGAAGTTCTCGATTTTTTGAAGCGTCATTTTGAGGTGACGGCCAATCAGCAGGACAAGGTTCTGGGCGCCGAAGAACTGGCCCTGGCGCTTGCCGACAAGGAAGGGGCTCTGACCACGCTGACCGAACGGATCGATGAGGATCTCCTGCGCCGCTGCCTCAAACTGAAGGCGGTCTGCAACATCGCGGTGGGATACAACAACATCGACCTCGCCGCCTGCAACGACCATGGGGTCATGGCCACCAACACCCCCGGCGTGCTGGACGACACCACCGCCGATTTCACCTGGGCGTTGATCCTGGCCGCGGCGCGCCGCCTCAACGAATCCGAGGCATACGTCCGGGAAGGACGCTGGGACAAATGGCGGCTCAAACAGTTTCTCGGTCTCGACGTCCACCATGCCACGCTGGGTATCCTTGGTCTGGGACGGATCGGCCAGGCGGTGGCCCGCCGCGCGGCGGGCTTCCAGATGGAGGTGATCTACCATGACGTCCGTCAGGCCCCACCGGAGATCGAGTCGGCCTGCCGGGTCGGGTATGTGACCAAGGAAGAACTCTTCCGCCGGGCGGATATCGTGACGATTCACGTTCCATACAGCCGGGAGACCCACCATGCGGTCGGGGCGCCGGAGATTTCCCTCATGAAGAAATCGGCGATCCTGATCCATGCCGCCCGGGGCGGGGTTCTGGATGACAACGCGCTGGTCGAGGCGCTCCGTGGCGGGATCATCGCCGGCGCGGGGCTCGATGTCTTCGAAGGGGAGCCGGCCATTCATCCGGGATTTCTGCAATTGAAAAATGTGGTCCTTTCGCCCCATATTGCCAGCTCTTCCGAAAAAACGCGTTTCCGGATGGCGATGATGGCCGCGGAAAATTGCGTTGCCGCCCTCGCGTCGGGGAATCCCCCCAACCTCTTGAATCCGGAGGTGATGAGGAAACGGGTTTGACCGGGAGCGCGACCCGAAGGGTATCGGGAACAGATGGTACATCCGTCCCCGATACGCCATACCCATGACCATTTGACATGGATCGAAAAGGGGGAAGAATATGAAAACCGCTACGGATACGAACAGACCGCTCCATGAGCTCAACCTGCGGGAGGCGTGCCGGGGAATCCGGGATCGGCGGTTCACCGCCGTATCCTACACCGAAGCGCTGCTGGCCAGGATCGCGGCGTTGGATGGAGAGATCGGCGCCTGGATCTGGCTGGAGCCCGAACGGGCGCTCAGGGCCGCCCGTCTCCGCGACCGTTGGATCCGATCAGACACCAAGTCAGGCGCCCTGATGGGCGTGCCCGTCGGCGTGAAGGATATCTATGCGACGGCCGGCATTCCCACGCAAATGGGGTCTCCCGCCTTTGCCGGCCATGTGCCCAACGAATCGGCCGCCGTGATTGACCGGCTCGAGGCCGGGGGCGCTTTCGTCATGGGCAAGACCGTGACCACCGAATGCGCCTTTCTGACCCCGGGAAAGACCCGCAATCCCTGGAATCCGCTGCACACGCCGGGCGGGTCGTCCAGCGGCTCCGCGGCGGCGGTTGCGGTCGGCTTTGTCCCGGCCGCATTGGGAACGCAGACGAACGGCTCCGTCATCCGGCCCGCCGCCTATTGCGGGGTCGTGGGCTACAAGCCGACCCAGGGGATGATCCCGATCGACGGGGCGCTGACCTTCAGTCAGACGTTGGATCAGGTCGGCGTCTTCACGCGCGTCGTGGAAGATGCCGCCTGGCTGGCGGCGCCGCTGGTCGGAGACGGCGCAAAACTTTCCGCCGTGATTCCCGTTCGCCCGCTGTCTCCGCGACTGGCAGCCGTAAAGACACCCGTCTGGGACCAGGCCGAAGAGCACGCACGGCGAAACTTCAGCGAAAATATCCGAACGCTCCGCAAGGCCGGCGCCGATGTCGAAGAGGTGGAATTGCCCGGGATCTTCGACCAGGCTCAGCGAGCGGTCCGAACCATCATGACCGTGGAGGCCTCGCTGAACCTGGGGGAGCTGTCCCTCAGAGAGCCTCCCGTATTGAGCCCGACCTTGAGGGATTTCATCACCGAGGGAAGGCAGACGGGGGCGCTGGTCTATCTGCAGGCCCTGAAACTTCGCCTTGCCTTGAAGGAAGAACTGAAACGGTTCCTGGGGAAATATGACGCCCTGATTACCCCTCCCGCGACCGGAGAGGCGCCGGCGACGCTGGAGCATACGGGCAATGCCTGCTTTTGTTCCATCTGGAGCCTCTGCGGCACGCCGGCCGTCACGATCCCGGTGGGGTTTGGACCCCGGGGACTGCCGTTGGGATTGCAGATTGTAGGGTCCGAAGGAAAGGACGGAGAGGTGCTTTCCGCGGCCCGCTGGTGCGAAGAGAAGTTTTCATTTCCCGGCTTCAGGAGATCGCGATGAATCTTCATTCCCTGTTAATGAAACGAAATCATGAGAAGGGTCCTCTTCGGATTGGTTTGATCGGCGCGGGCAAGTTCGGCAGCATGTATCTCGCCCAGGCCGGGAGCACTGCGGGAATTCACGTGGCCGCGATCGCCGATCTCGTTCCGGCGAGAGCCGTCGAGGCTCTCCGACGGACCGGTTGGCGGGACGGACAGGGAAGGGCGGCCTCCGTCGCGGACGCGCTGGCGAAGGGAACGACCTTCATCACCGACGACGCCCCCGCAATGATCGCTTCCCCCGGAATGGACGTGATCATCGACGCCACGGGGAGCCCCTCCGCGGGCATTGCCCATGTGCTACGCTGCTGCCGCCATAGAAAGAACATCGTGATGGTCAACGTCGAGGCGGACGCGCTGGCCGGGCCGCTGCTGGCCAGACGTGCACGGGAGGCGGGGGTCGTCTACTCGCTGGCTTACGGCGACCAGCCGGCCCTGATCTGCGAGATGGTGGACTGGGCCCGCGCCTGCGGTTTCACGGTGGTGGC
>DIKL01000025.1 GCA_002424545.1 Syntrophaceae bacterium UBA5619 | reverse complement strand
TGGGAGAGTAGGTGCCGCCGGAATTTATATTTCAGGCCCCTTCCTTGTCGGAAGGGGCCTTTTTTTTATTTTACATCGGTCTTCGGCTTGTGTTATGAACTCTGGCCGGTTTTCACAAAATCAAACACAGGAGATGAACGGCTATGTCAGGGCATTCCAAATGGAGCACGATCAAGCGGAAGAAGGGTGCCATAGATTCGAAGCGCGGAAAGGTCTTCACGAAATTGATCAAGGAGATCACGCTTGCGGCCAGACTGGGCGGCGGTGATCTGGAAGGGAATTCCCGCCTGAGGCAGGCCGTTATGGCCGCGAAGGAAGAGAACATGCCCAAGGACAACATCGACCGCGCCATCAAGAAGGGAACGGGTGGATTGGATGGCGCCGCCGCTTATGAAGAGGTGACCTATGAGGGTTATGGTCCGGCGGGCGTTGCGGTGATCGTCGATGTGATGACGGATAACAAGAACCGTACCGTGGCCGAGATCCGCCATATCTTCTCCAAGCACGGGGGAAACCTAGGCGAAAACGGCTGCGTCGCCTGGATGTTCGACAAAAAGGGGAGCATCGTATTCGAGAAGAAGGCGGTTGGTGAGGATGCGCTGATGGAGGCCGCGCTTGAGGCGGGCGCGGAAGATGTTCGGGATCAGGAAACCGAATGGGAGGTGATCACGGATCCCGTTTCCTTCGAGGCGGTCAAGAAGATCATCGACCAGAAGGGATGGAAATATCTGGAGGCGCGCGTCGGCAAGATTCCCCAGAACACCATCAAGTTGGAGGCGGTGAAGGCGGAACAGATGCTCAAGCTCATGGAAAAGTTGGAGGACAACGACGACGTCCAGAACGTGTATGCCAATTTCGATATCCCCGATGATGTCATGGAGAAGCTGAGTCAGTAGATGAAAAACGACCGGATGCAAGCGGAAAAGCGAATATGGTCGATGGCTTGAGATTTCGGGAAAGGGGCGTCTACGTTGAGAGTTTTAGGGATCGACCCGGGCAGCCATGTGACGGGATATGGGGTGGTCGAGGAAGCCGCAAACGGCCTGTCGTGTCTTTTTCACGGCGAGATCAAGCCCCTCCGTGGCGCCTCCCTTGCCGCATGTCTTCAGACCATCCGTGATGGAATCGTTGATGTGATACGCCGAGCGGACCCGCAGGCCCTGGCGATCGAGAATATATTTTTCGGGAAGAATATCCGCAGCCTGATCAAACAGGGTCATGTTCGGGGCGTGGCGATCCTGGCCGGGGCGGACGGCGGCCTGCCGGTATTCGAATACAGTCCCCTGGAGATCAAAAAAGCGGTTGTCGGGTACGGACGGGCGGAAAAAGGGCAGGTCCAGACGATGGTCCGGGCTATCCTGAAACTTCCGGAGCTGCCGCCGCCCGATGCGGCCGACGCGCTGGCCGTGGCCATCTGCCAGCTCCATTTTCGAAAGACGGATACCCTCTGATATGATAGCCCGGCTCAACGGCATTCTCGTTCAGAAATCGGTCTCCCAATGCGTGGTGGATGTTCACGGGACGGGATATCGCGTCATCGTTCCTCTGAGCACATTCTATGAACTGCCCGAGGCCGGATGTGCCGTCGTTCTCCAGATCCATACCCATGTTCGGGAGGATGCCATCAGCCTCTATGGATTTTATACCGACGAGGAACGCGAGGTCTTCAAATTAATGATCTCCGTGGGAGGAATTGGACCGAAGCTGGCCGTGAATATCCTTTCCGGCATTTCGGCGGGGGAGTGGATCCGGGCGATCGCGGCGGAAGACCTGAAACGCCTGACGGGGATTCCCGGCGTCGGCCGGAAGACGGCCGAACGGATGATACTGGAACTGAAGGACAAGGCGGTGAATCTCGGTCGTGATGTCGCCCCGGCGGAGGATGTGGCGGTCCGAACGGGTGAGCAGGCAAGAGAAGACGCTTTGTCCGCGCTGGTGAATCTCGGTTATAAGGGGTCCTCGGCCAGGGATGCCGTTGAACAAATCATGAAGGAAGCGCCCGAATCCCTTTCCCTGGACCGTATTTTGAAGAAGGCGCTCCGCCTTCTGGCAGGATAAGGTCCGAGGCCTGTCCGGTATCGGAAACCCATCGGCGAGGATAGTGACCCGACGTGAAAAAAGATACTTCCAGAGAAATATCCGCGAAAAATCCACTGACGATCCCACAAGGTCTCGAAGAGGATGAGGGGTATGATTTTTCGCTGCGTCCGAAATGCTTGGAGGAGTACATCGGTCAGGAGAAGATCAAGCGGAATCTTTCCGTCTTCATGGAAGCGGCCAAACAGCGCCGTGAAGCCCTGGACCATGTTCTGCTCTACGGCCCTCCGGGTTTGGGGAAGACGACCCTCGCCTATATCATGGCCCGGGAAATGGGGGTGGATATCAAGGTGACCTCCGGACCGGTCATTGAAAGACCCGGGGATCTGGCCGCCATTCTGACCAATCTGCACGAAAAGGATGTTCTGTTCATCGATGAAATCCATCGCCTTTCCCATGTCGTGGAGGAGATCCTCTATCCGGCGATGGAAGATTTTCACATCGATATCCTAATCGGCCAGGGGCCATCGGCGCGGTCCATGAAGCTGGAAATTCCGAAATTTACCCTGATCGGGGCCACAACCCGGGCGGGTCTTTTGACCTCGCCGCTGCGCGATCGTTTCGGGATGAGCTTCCGGTTCGAATTCTATACGCCTGAGGAACTGGCCGTCATCATCCACCGGTCGGCCGGGATCCTCTCCGTGAACATCGTCGAAGACGGTGCGGCTGAAATGGCCTGTCGTTCCCGGGGGACGCCGCGAATTGCCAATCGGCTTCTCCGCCGGGTCCGGGATTTCGCTCAGGTTCGGGCCGAGGGACGGATCACACGGGCGGTGGCGGTGGACGCCCTCGAGATGTTCGAGGTGGATGAAAAGGGTTTCGATCACATGGATCGGACCATCTTGTTGACGGTGATCGACAAATTCGACGGCGGTCCCGTGGGAATTGACAACCTCTCCTCGGCGATTGGCGAAGAAAGGGCGACGATCGAAGATGTTTACGAACCCTACCTGATTCAGGAGGGCTATCTTCAACGGACGGCGCGGGGGCGGATTGCGACACGGCGGGCCTATGAACACTTCCAGCGGAATTGGGTTGCCGGCAATCAGAAGGAACTCTTCTGAGAATGGCCGTCAATACGGGACGGGTTCCCCCGGCATCCCGGATTGGGATCGATCTTGAAAATATTGCTCCATATCTGCTGCGCTCCCTGCACGATCTATCCGCTGCGGATTCTCCGCGACGATGGGCACGAAATCCGCGGCCTTTTCTACAACCCCAACATCCATCCCTATCGGGAATATCAAAGGCGTCTCGAAACACTGGCCTCTTACGCCGAACGGGAGCGTCTCGCGGTCATCCGGGAGGAAGGATATCCCTTCGAACTGTTTTTGCGCGAGGTTGCTTTCAGAGAGCAGGAACGCTGCAGGCACTGTTACCGCCTCCGGCTTTCGCATACCGCACGGCTTGCGAAAGAGAGCGGGTTTGACGCATTTACGACAACCCTCCTCTACAGCCGCTTCCAGAAGCATGGGCTCATTCGTGAGATTGCGGAGGACATTGCCGGGATCCGGAAAATTCCGTTTTTCTATCGGGATTTCCGTACGGGCTGGCCCGAAGGGGTGCGGATTTCCAAGGAGAGCGGTATGTATCGGCAGCCCTATTGCGGCTGCATCTATAGTGAAAAGGAACGATATTGTCGAAAGATCGGGAATGGCGATGGCGGATATCCGTAGCTTCCGTACGGCGGGAACCCGGCACCGGGTGTGTTATTTTCAACACAGTCAGATGGCGAATCCTCTTTTCTTTTTCTGATTCTCCCGGAAAGCCTTCCTCGAATCCCTCTATTCTTATGTGGTTAGATGCTTTTTTCGGATTCCGGAAAGTTTGCCCGAGATGGTGCGGATATTGCTAAGACAGTTTGAAAGGATCGAATTCAGAGCCGATTCGGAAAACAGCAGTTTGAATGGGTGATTATGTTTTTACAAAGAACGATCAATCATGACGTCTCATGTAGAAGTGTAGGGTTGCATTCCGGCAGGAAGGTCGGGATGGTGGTCCGGTCCGCCGACGTCGATGAGGGAATCGTCTTCGTCCGCAGCGACCTGCCCGGCGACAAACGGATCCGGGCGGATGTCCACAACGTGAGGGACACCACGCTGGCCACGACTCTGGGTCTCAACGGCGTGACCATTTCCACCGTCGAGCACCTCATGTCTGCCTTCAGCGGGTTGGGGGTGGACAATGCGGTGGTCGAGGTGGACGCTCCGGAGATTCCGATCATGGACGGCAGCGCCCGTCCTTTCGTCGATCTCCTCAAGGATGCCGGCACGCAGGTCCAGGGGAAGTGTAAGAAATTCCTCGTGATCACCGATGAAGTCTCGGTCTGCGAAGGACAGAGCCGGGCTTCGCTTCTCCCCTCGCCGGAGTTCCGGATTACCTACAAGATCGACTTCGGCCATCCCGCGATCGGCGTCCAGTCCCATCACCTGAACTTTTCCGATGTCTCCTACGAGGAGCAGATCGCCCCGGCGAGAACTTTCGGCTTTCTCCGGGACGTCGAATACCTTCAGGCGAGGGGACTCGCGCTCGGGGGCTCCCTGAAGAACGCCATCGTCCTGGATGATCAACGGGTCCTCAACAAGGAAGGACTCCGTTTTTCGGATGAGTTCGTGAAACACAAGATCCTCGATGCGATTGGCGACCTTTCTCTGTTGGGTATTCCGATTATCGGCCATTTTGTCGCCTACAAGTCGGGCCACCGTTTGAACAACCTGCTCCTGAAAGAGTTGCTGCTCCGGAAAGAGTGTTGGACGTTGGTCAGCCGCTTCAGCAAGGAGGGAATGTCGCATGAGCTGAAGTCCCGACGCACGCCGTCGGTTTGGGCCCTCGATTCCGCGCCCGCATCTCCCTGGGCGATGTGAGGGGACGCGCTTCGCATCCTCCGTTTCAACGCAGGACAACCGTTCCGCAAATAGGCCTCCGCAAATAGGTCTTGCTTTTTAAGCCCCACTTTCCTAGTATACCCTTTGAGCACTCAACATAACAAAAAAATTGATCATTTTGCGATGTAATCCGACCGGTGCTTGACCGAGTCGACAAAGGATCTGCATGTTGAAACGGATATTGTATCGGTCTATTTTCCTTGTTTTTTCGCTGTCAATGATGGTTTCTCCTCTGCTTGCCGAGAGCGCGGGGATTCGCGACATCCTGGTTACAAACAATGCAAGCCATGTCCTGGTCTATGCCAGGGTGACAGACGGTTTCACGAAGGATATCGAAGACGCAATCCTGGCGGGTGTTCCGACCACCTTTACCTATTACCTGGATCTCTTTCAGGAGCGTTCTTGGTGGTTGGACCGAAATCTGAGCCGGACGACCGTCGAGCACACGATCAAATACGACAACGTGAAGAAACTGTTTTTGGTCTCCGCCGATGGGGAAAAAGAGGCGACTTCCTTCACGGATTTTGATAGCGCCAAACGGGCGATGGCCGAGCTGAACGGGATCCCGGTGATTGAATTGAACGCATTGCAGAAGAATGAAAACTATTACGTGCTGATTAAAGCCAAACTCAGCAGGACCACATTGCCGTTGCACATGGAGCGCGTTTTCTTTTTTGTATCTCTCTGGGATTTCGAAACCGATTGGTACCGGGAGAGGTTCTCTTACTGATGAAAGCGATCCGCGGAACCGTCAAGCTGGATATCCGTGAGGCGAGGAGGAGGAAACGCGAGAGGATCATCATCGTCGTGACGGTGTTCCTCATCGCCATCATCACGTATATCGAAAGCCTTATCTTTCGCGGCGAGGCGATGCCGCTGCCCGTCTCCGGCAACGCACTGATCTTCGGCCTGATCAACATCAACATCATCCTGATCATCCTGTTAATCTTCCTGATCGTTCGAAATCTTGTCAAACTGATCTATGAACGACGCCGCGGAATCGTCGGTTCGAAACTCCGGACGCGCTTGGTCGTTGCCTTCGTCAGCCTGTCGCTGGTCCCGACGGTTCTGTTGTTTCTCGTCTCGATCAATTTTCTGTCCAACAGCATCGACAACTGGTTCAGCATTCGCATCGGGGATGCTCTGAACCGGACCCTCGAAGTCGCACAGATTTACTACCAGCAGTCGGCCGATCAGGCGAAATACTATGCCCGCGAGCTCGGCGCCGAAATATCGAAAAACAGCCTGTACGAGGGCGATAAACTCATGTATCTCAAGGCCCTGGTCGAAAGGAGACAGAAGACCTACAAACTCAACATGCTCGATGTGCACATTGAGAATCAGAAGGACAATCTGGCCGTCAGCGACCGTGAATATCCGCAGATGATTCCCAGGGCCCTTTCCCCCAAGGAACTGGAGGATGTCTATGCCGGCCGGGAGTTGACGACAATCGAACAGGCGGGCGCCGGCGACCTGATCCGGGGGGTTGTCCCCGTCTTTTCATTTGCGAGTCCGAAGGAAGTCATCGGATTTGTCGCCGCGAGCTATTATTTTCCGGACGGTCTGGTGGAAAAGATCAACGTGATTTCGAAAATATCCGAAGAATATCGACAGCTCACGCTCCTGAAGACGCCGATCAAATTCGGTTATATCATCACGCTGTTCATCGTGATGCTCCTGATCATCTTTTCCTCGACCTGGTTCGGTCTCTATCTTGCCAAAGGGATTACCGTTCCGATCCAGGATCTGGCCGATGCAACCAGAAAAATCGCCCAGGGAGATCTGAACCATCAAATCGACATTGTGGCGGACGACGAGATCGGGGTTCTCGTGACCTCATTCAACCAGATGACCAGGGATCTGAAACGGAGCAAGCAAGGTTTGGAACAGGCGAATCTGGATTTGGAAGAGCGCCGGAACTATACGGAAACGATTCTCCGCAACGTGTCGGCCGGCGTCATCGCCATCGACGGGAACGGTGTCGTCACCACCATCAACCGAGCCGCCGAGAAGATGTTCGGCATCCGGACCGAAAAGGTCTTGAACCGACCCTATGAAGAGGTTCTCATTCCCGACCACCGAATGCTGGCGGAGGAGGTACTCCGCGAGATGCGGGAACGCGGCGAAGGGTTCATCGAAAAGCAGCTTGATCTGACCCTCCGTGAGAAAACAATGACGATTTTGATGACCGTCACCGCGATCCGCGATGATGAGGGAAAGGAGATGGGCATGGCGCTCGTCTTCGAGGATCTGACACAGTTGCAGCGGGCCGAAAGGGCGGCCGCCTGGCGTGAGGTTGCCAGGAGGATGGCCCACGAGTTTAAAAATCCGCTGACGCCGGTTCAGCTTTCCGCCCAAAGGCTCCAGAAAAAATACGGCAATCGCCTGGGTGAGGATGACGCCGTATTCCGGGAATGCACAAAGACGATCATCGATCAGGTCGATATCCTGAAGAATTTGGTGAATGAATTTTCCCGTTACGCGCGCTTGCCGGTGACGAAGCTGGCGCTTCACGACCTGAACGATGTGATCCGCGATTCGGTCATCCTCTTCCAGGATGCCCACAAAGTAATTGCCTTTGAATTTCAGCAAGGCGCCGATATTCCGAAATTGATGCTTGATCCGGAGCAAATCCGGCGGGTCATGGTCAATCTGCTGGACAATGCCGTGGCGGCGGTTGATGGACAAATCGGTCGTATTGAGGTCCGGACCGCCCTCAGCGGAGACGGGAAGACGACAAGGGTGGATGTGGCAGACAACGGCTGCGGTATTCCATCCGGGTACAAGGTCAAGATGTTTGAACCCTATTTTTCCACCAAGCGGTCGGGAACGGGGCTGGGGCTGACGATCGTCCATTCGATCATCGTCGATCATCACGGCAGGATCAGTGTTGCGGACAACCAACCCAGCGGAACCATCGTGACCTTCGATTTGCCTGTACCCGACAAAACATAGGGACGGGCGGGTCGCGGTCGGTCGGTATATCAAGGAAAAGGACGGCGAAATCGGAATCATGAACAAGACGATCTTGATTGTGGACGATGAAGAAAGCATCTGCCAGACGCTCGGCGGAATTCTGACCGATGAAGGGTATGAGGTTGTGACGGCCGGCAGCGGCGAGGAAGCCCTGCGGGTTCTCGAAGAGGAGCAGCCGCATCTGGTGCTGCTCGACATTTGGCTGCCGGGGATGGATGGGATCGAGACCCTCAAGGCGATCAAGGCCGGTCACCCGCAGTTGCAGATCGTTATGATGTCGGGTCACGGCTCGATCGAGACAGCGGTGAAGTCGACCAAACTTGGCGCATTCGATTTCATCGAGAAGCCTCTCTCGTTGGAAAAGGTGATCCTGGTCGTGAACCACGCTTTGGACCTCGTCCGCCTGGAAGAGGAGAATCTTCTCCTGCGGCAGAAGGTCAGTCATGAATATGAGCTGACGGGGAAAAGCGATCCGATTCAGGAACTCAAGGAAATGATCGACATCGTCGCTCCGACCAATGCTTGGATATTGATCATGGGAGAAAATGGGACGGGCAAGGAGCTGGTTGCCCGCTCCATCCATCGCCAGAGCCGGCGAGCGCAGAAACCCTTTGTCGAAGTCAACTGCGCGGCCATTCCGGAAGACCTGATCGAGAGCGAACTCTTCGGCCATGAAAAAGGGGCTTTTACCGGAGCGACGACGAAGAAAAGGGGAAAGTTCGATCTGGCCAACGAGGGGACCATTTTTCTGGACGAAGTGGCCGATATGAGCCTCAAGGCACAGGCTAAAGTGCTCCGCATCCTCCAGGAAAAGAAATTCGAACGTGTCGGCGGGAACCGACTCATCCCGACGGATGTCCGGGTGCTGGCCGCGACCAACAAGGATCTCGAAAAGGAGATGGAGGAGGGGCGTTTCCGGCAGGATCTCTACTACCGGTTAAACGTCATCCCGCTCCGTATCCCGCCGCTGCGCGACCGGAGGGATGATATCCCGCTTCTGGTCGATCGGTTCATCCGGGATTTTGCGGTGAAAGAGGGTGATGCTGAAAAAAAGATCAGCGACGAGGTCATGACCGTCTTGATGAGATACCATTGGCCCGGCAACGTTCGTGAACTGAAAAATATCATCGAGCGCCTCGTGATCATGACGCCGACAGGGTTGATTTCAAAGTGCGATATTGCGCCGTTGTTTGGGGAAGGGAAGACCGAAGTTCCACCCGCTGAACCGGTGATCACTTCTGATTCCTACCGCGCGGCGAAGCAGGAATTCGAGCGTCAGTATATCATGCGTAAACTGCGCGAATTTGACGGCAACATCTCCCGGACGGCTGAGGCGATCGGTCTGGAGAGAAGCAATCTTCACAAGAAAATCCGAAGTTACGAATTGGACGTCAAGAATAGTCCCGATGGGGGTAGAGGAGGGGATCAGGACTCCGTCTGATGCCGCAGATCGGAAAACCTGAAACGGTTGAATGGCAGGAAGAGGAGCCCCAGAAGGATGATCAGCCCGATAGAGATGGCGTGGTAGACAATGGCAAAGGTCAACGCGTCCGTTTTGGGTATTCCGAAAAGGCCGAGTCCTAGAACGCAGAAATAGTGCCAATTTCCGATAAAGCCCGGCCCGGTGGGGATCGCGATCCCGATGATCAACACGATCATCAAAACGACGGCGGCCGTGACCGATAGTTCCAGGTTGAAGGCCAGAAAGAGGAGATAGATGGCCAGCACGTCGATGAGCCAGATCACGATGGACAGAAAGGTGGCCCAGAAAAGAAGAATCGGATCGACCATGATTCGAAATCCCGCGATGAAATGATCGATCAGCCGATGGAGTCTTCCGGCGTAGCGTTCGGGAATCCTTGCAATCAGGGGTGAAAGCGCGCGAAGCGTCGTCTCGCGCCGGACGATCATCAGGATCATGATGGCGGAAAGAATGACTGTTGCCAGCAGGAGAAGGGTGCTGGAACGGATCAGCCAGGTTGGCAAAGGGGTGAAAAAGAGGGCGATGACCGCGATGATCAACACGGTGAGGCTGTCCAGCACCCTTTCCACAAAGACCGTGCCGAGTGCCGAACTCATCGGGATAGGGCTTTTTTTCGTGATGAGATAGGGCCTGGCCAGTTCTCCCAGGCGGGCCGGAAACGCGGTAATAGCCAGAAAACCTACGCTGGTGACCGAAAACAGGGAGAGTTGATCCACCTTCGCGATCGGTCTCAGAATGATGCCCCAACGGATGGACCTCAGGATCTGCATGAGCAGCAACACGGCCAGGGCCGGAAGAATATACCCGCGACGGATCGTTCGGAAGCCGTCGATCAACCCCTGAAATTCGATCCCGCGCAGCGAAAGCCAGACCAGCAGCCCACCAAGCGCCAGGCCCGCGATCATCTTTTTTTTCATCAACCCTGTTCCATTCTCAGGGAGCGGCGCCCTCAAGGCGTCTGTCCCGCGGGCCTACCTTTTCATCAGGTTGTCCCCGATTTTGTCGTGGATGAGCTGGGAGGAAAGCTTGTTCCCGATCAGGCCGACACGAATGGAGACCGTCGTCACGTTTTTGGCCTTGTAGTCGACGGAAATCTTGACTTTTTCATCATTGATTACGGCCGAAATCTTTCCCTTCCCGATCTCCTTTTCCGGCAGGACGTCCAGACCGCGCATATCCGCTACGGTTTTTTCGCAGGCATTCCAGGTTGTATCGAATGAGGCGTAGTAATCGGTTTTCATCTCGCCGTTCATGTAGAAGTACGTTCCCGAACCTGCGCCCACCGCCGCGCCGCCGATCAGCGCCGCCGTGCAGCCGGAGATCAGAAGCGTTCCGATGATCAGGGTTAGGGCCCATCCTTTTATTTTCTTCATGGTTTCTCCTTTCGGTTGAGATGATCACGGGAGATAGAATTGAAATCTTCCCTCCCCCGCAACAATTTTGTTAACCTGCCGCCGCTGAACTGCTTAAACGATCGAACTCCCGGAGCAACTCCTCTTGCCTTCTGGTCAGGTTCGAGGGTACGGTCACCACGGTTTCGATGATCTGATCGCCCCGTCCATATCCGCGAAGATGGGCTATGCCCTTGCCTTTTAGACGGAAGACCTTGCCCGTCGGTGTCCCTCGGGGAATCTTCAGCTTTTCGGTCCCGGTCAGGGTCGGCGCCTCCACGCTTCCGCCCAGGGCGGCCTGAACGAAGGTAATGGGGATGCGGCAATAAACGTCATCTCCATTTCGTTCGAACGTTTCGTGGGATTCCACCTCGATGAAGACGTACAGATCACCGTTTGGGCCGCCGTAGTCACCTTCTTCCCCTTCGGCCCGCAAGCGGAGACGGGATCCTGTCTCTACGCCGGCCGGAATCTTCAGCTGGACCGTTTTGGCGATTCGCACCTTTCCCACGCCGGAACATTCCTCGCAGGGGGTCATGATGACGCCCCCCTGGCCCCGGCACTGCGGGCAGGTTGTGCTGATGTTGAAAAAGCCGCTGGATTGTGTCACCTGTCCCCGTCCGTTGCAGCGACCGCATACCTGCGGAGAAGTTCCCGGGGCGCAACCCGATCCTCGGCAGGAGGTGCAGAGGGTGTATTTTTCCAAACGGATCTCGGTGCTTGTTCCCAGAGCCGCATCCATAAAGGAAATCCGGAGGTCGTAACGAAGATCCGCGCCGGCCCTGGCCGCCGTTCTTGAGCGGGAGCGTCCCGTATTGAATCCGAAAACGTCGCCGAAAATATCGCCGAAGCTGGAAAAAATATCCTCGAAACCCGAAAAGCCGCGATAACCTGCGCCGCTCAAACCCTCATGGCCGTAACGGTTGTAGATCTCGCGTTTTTCGGCGTCGCTCAGGACCTCGTAAGCCTCCGCCGCCTCTTTGAATTTCTCCTCCGCTTCCCGATTGCCCGGATTCCGATCCGGGTGAAACTGCATGGCGAGCCTGCGATAGCTTTTTTTGATTTCATCCTCCTGGGCGTTTCTTTCCACGCCCAGGACTTCGTAGTAACAACGTTTTGACGCCATTCTCCCTTTCGACTTCCTTCCGCGCTGATTTTCCCGATTTCCGCCGGAACGGCGTTTCAACTGTACGAAATCAGACGATTTTCCGAATCGCTACCGGAACATCCTACTCATGAATGGTTGTAAAAAAACGGATCACTTCTGTTCCGATACAGCGTAACATAACCATCCGGCCCGCGCCTGTCAACCGCGGTCTACCGGACCAGACGGTTCAACGCCTCGCGGTATTTCTCGGCTGTTTTCAAGATAATCTCTTCGGGAAGCTCCGGCGCCGGGGGCTTTTGATTCCAGTGGATCGAAAGCAGATAATCGCGGAGAAACTGTTTATCGAAGCTCTTCTGCGGGCGCCCCGCCTCGTAATCGTCCTTCGGCCAGAATCGGGAGGAATCAGGGGTGAGAAGCTCGTCGATCAGGATCAATTCTCCACCCAGGAGGCCGAATTCCATCTTGGTGTCGGCGATGATGATCCCCGTGCGGTCGGCGATCACGGCCGCCCGTTCATAGATGGAAAGGCTCGCCCGGATAATCCCGTCGGTCAGTTCCCGGCCGATCAGATGGACCATTTCGGCCTGGGTGATCGCCAGGTCGTGCTCCCCGTCGGCCGCCTTCGTTGAGGGGGTAAAGAGGGTTTCCGGGAGCCGGGAAGACTCCTTCAATCCCGCCGGAAGGCTGATTCCGGAGACGCGTCTTCCCTCGCGATAGTCTTTCCAGCCGGAGCCGCTCAGGTACCCCCGTACAATGCATTCGACCGGCAAGGGCTTGGCCTTCTTCACGAGCATGCTTCGGCCGCCCAGCAGCCCTCGGTAGGGTTTACAGACCTCCGGATAGTCATCCGGGTTTGTTGAAACCAGATGGTTGGGGATGATGTCGCCCGCCTGATCGAACCAAAAGGCGGACATGCGCGTCAGCACCTCCCCTTTCCCCGGGATGGGATTCGGCATGACGAAGTCGAATGCGGAGATGCGGTCGCTCGCGACGATCAGCAAATGGGAATCGAGGTCGTAGATGTCACGGACCTTTCCCTGGCTGGCGAGCTTCATTCCCTGAAAATTCGTATGCATAATGCCCGTGTTCATCTCTCGTCTCCTTTCGGCCGATCAGCGCAGAAATGGATTGTACTTTTTTTCGTGGCCGATGGTTGATGTCGGCATGCTTCCGTAGTTGTGACCAGGCAGAACGACCGTCTCGTCCGGCAGGGTGCAGAGTTTCTTCTGGATGGAATCGAACATGACTTCTCCGGAGCCGCCGGGCAAATCCGTTCTCCCTACCGCCTCGACAAAGAGGGTGTCGCCGGTGAAGGCGTAGCCGTCCAGCAGCAGGACGACGCTTCCCGGCGAATGACCGGGGGTGTGGATGACCTTGAGCCTGAGGCCGCCGACCTCGATGAATTCGCCGTCCCGGACCGTCCGGTCGGCGGGCGGCGAGGCTTTTCCTCCAAACATCATCAGCATGGCCCGTGGGGTTGAGACAAGCATGTCTGCGTCGTCCTCATGGATGACGATTGCCGCGCCTGTCCGTTTCTTCATATCCTCATTGCCGCCGATATGATCCACATGGCCATGGGTGTTCACAATGTACTTGATGGTGACCTTGTTTTTTTCCGCCGCCGCGATGATGCCGTCCGTATCCTCCGCCGGATCGATGACGAGCGCCTCGCCACTTTTCTCGTCGCCCACCAGGTAGGCGAAAACCGCCATCTGTCCAACCTGTCGCTGTTCGATGAACATGATCCCTCCCGTTTCTGCTTTACCGGGCGGCGGCCGCCGGAAAGCCGGACCGGTCTCTCGGAGTTGCCCCGGTTCATTTGATGGAGACGCGCTGCAACTATCATTTTTTCGCTTCGGAAGTCAATGGGATTCCTGATGGCGGTGTCCGGCGGACCATGCCGGAACGTCGCGGAGGGGAGAATGCCGATGTCCGGTCCGGAAGCCCTGTAAAAACGGTTTTCAACGCGGGAGATGTTTCAACTGCTCCGAGGTTTCTCTTCCGAGTGAAATCACGATAGAGCGGAGAGTCGTTCAGTCCTTCGATAACAGATGGCATATGCCCGCGGTTTTCTCGACTTCCAGCACAAAGGCCACTCCCTTGCCCGGTTTGTTTAAATCGACGGCATGGCTGATCGCGGTGAGAACGTTACCGGTTTTGTTTCTGTCGATGAGCGTCAGGACAATTTCCTTTTCCGGTTCGATGGAGATTCCGAAGAGTTTTGCGTTCTCATGAACCCCTGTTCCACGACCGTTGATGATTGTTCCCCCTTCGGCACCGGCAGCCTTTGCGGCGTTGACCACTTCTTCGGCAAAGCCTCTGTTGACGATCGTGACAATCAGATCGAAGTCGAGCGGACAGTAGTCAGGCATGAAGGTTCCCTCCATAGGCGTTGTTTAGAACGTCATTTTCAACAGACGGATGATTCCCGCCAGGTTCTTTACAGGCAGGACGAAAGCGACCCCATTTCCAGGCAGGTCTAATTTACCCTCGTCCAGCATGGCCTGCAACAGGTGATCCGCTATATCCTCGTCGGCCAGGGTGAGGACAATTTCTTTTTCCGGATCGAAATTGATGCCCAGGATGTCGAGATAGACGGAAGCAGGCGCCGTACCTCGTCCCAGCAAGATGGTTCCGCCCTTCGCTCCGGCTTTTTTGCTGGCGGCAACGACCCTGCTTGCCTTTCCTTTACCGACAATCGTGACGATTATCTTATAACGTTTCGCTGTCGTTTCGTTCATACGTCTTTTGCCTTCTGTGATACAAAAATCCCAAAATCAGAATGGACAGGATCGGCGCCAGGGCAACCAGAGAAACCATGCCGAACCCGTCCAGGAGGGGATCTCTGTTCTCCAATTGTTTTGCGACTCCAACCGTCATGGAGAGGATGAAGGTCACCGTCATCGGGCCTGTTGCCGCTCCCCCGGCGTCAAAAGCGACGGCCACGAATTCGGAAGATACGTATCGCATCAGCAACAATGCGATCAGGTATCCCGGTACGATAAAATACCAAATCGATATTCCCGTCAGCACCCTGATCATGGACAACGAAACGGAGAATGCCACGCCGACACACAAGGCGTAAAGCAGGATATTTTTGTTGATGTGTCCGCCGGAGGACTTTTCAACCTCCGTGATGAGAACCCGCACGGCAGGCTCGGCCATTATGACGGCAAACCCCAGCAGAAAGCCGATAGGCACAAGAATCCAATTGTATTTCATTGCGCCTATGGCCCTTCCCATCAATTCGCCCATCGGCATAAACCCGACATGTACGCCTTGTAAAAACAGGGACAAGCCGACAAAGGTCAGCGCAACGCCTTTGATCATTTTGATGATCTGCCGTTTGGGTAGCCTCAGCACGACAAATTGAAACAGAAAGAAAACCAGCAAAAGCGGCGCCAACGCAAAGGCGACATCTCGGAAGACAATGTGAAAATCCTTGAACAGTGCCAAGATCATCTGAAAAAAATCCCCAAGATCAACACGGCCAAAATCGGACCCACGGAGGCCAACGCAACCAGGCCGAAACTATCATTCTGATTGCGTTTTTTCCCGCCGGTCACCGAAGCGACGCCAACCCCGAGGGCGAGAATGAACGGCACCGTCATCGGACCCGTCGTGACGGCTCCGGCGTCAAACGATACCGCGACGAATTCCGGAGGGGTAAGGAGCGCGAGAATAAATATGCATGCATATCCGATGATCAATAAGTAGGATATGGGGATTCGCAAGAATATGCGAAGCAGAGCCAACGCGACGAAGATTCCCACACCCAATGCGATCGACGCGATGATGAGGGTTTTTTTGATCGTCCCCGCCGAAACGGCATCCACCTGCAGCGCCAGCACCTGCACATCCGGTTCGGCGACCGTGATGGCAGAACCCAAGATGAAGCCGATCAACAAGATCAGCCAGAGCTTCCCTTGCGAGACAATGGACGAACCGATCATTTCCCCGATCGGCAGAAAGCCAGCCTTCACACCTACCAGAAATAAAAGCAACCCCAGTACAACCATGACGGATCCTCCGATAAAGTGTACAAAGACCTCTATCGGGAGTCTCCCCACGGTCAATTGCAGTACGGAAACCAACAAGGTGACCGGAAGGATGGCATAGAGAACCTCGAGAAAGGTTTCCTTAATGTTCAACAAAACACCTCCTGTCTGCCGATGGTCCCTGTACGAGGCTGCCGCGACCGGTGTGCATCAGCCCAGCCGTTTCTCGGCGTTTTGGGGAATCGAATTCGCACGCACGTTTTGACGGATTGCAAATGCAGGATTCTCAGAAGAGAAGCGCCTCGGTACCAAGGGCCCACCGCCGTCAAACGGAATCCAATCCGCCCTTCTCAAATCACTTTTTACGCAGATTTCGAAGCGGATGACGAGGCCCGCGTCTCTTCGTGAAAAATTGTTTACACGCGGAAAGTATAGAAAAGGCCCGTCCGCATGTCAATCAAAAAACCATCAAAAACCCGTGTTGTAAAAGACTAGCCTTTTCCCGGTCATTCTGATTGATCTTTAACCTTTCGGACGGTACGATTGATTCATCAGGCTGGATATTTTGACTGACAATAAGGAGGATACCGATGTGTCTTTTCACCATCAATCAGGAAAAATGCAAACGTGACGGTATCTGCGTCAAGGATTGTCCTGCTCAGGTGATTGTTCAGGAGGGCAAAAGAGCCTTCCCGAGGCCTACGGAAGATGCCGAGGAATTTTGTATTGGCTGCGGCCACTGTGTCGCCATCTGCCCTCATGATGCCTTCAATCTGTCAACGATGTCCGTGGCGGAATGCCCACCGATACAAATAAGCCTCCTGCCCGGACCGGAGGCCGTTCGCCATTTGTTAGAGTCCAGACGCTCCATCCGTCAGTTCAGGGAAAAGACCGTTCCGCGCAATCTGCTTGCGGAGCTGATCGATACGGCGCGCTATGCACCGACGGCAAGCAACAAGCAGCAGGTCCATTGGACTGTCATTGAACACCCGGCCCGGATGCGTCGCCTCGCCGAAATGGTCATCGACTTTATGAAACAGATGCTTCCGGCCTTGACGGACGAACGAATGGCCCGCAGCGTGGGTCGCATTGCCACGGCCTGGGATCAGGGCAAAGACCGGGTCCTCCGTGGAGCGCCAAATCTGATTCTGGTTCATTCCCCCGCCGACCTGCCTTTTGCCGAGACGGATTGCGTTACCGCTTTGGCCTATCTGGAGCTCTACGCCTATGCCCATGGGCTCGGAACCTGCTGGGCCGGATATTTTACGGCAGCCGCCAAATTCCATTCCCCTCTAACGGAAATCCTGGAACTTCCCCCGGGGCATCAATGTTATGGTGCAGCGCTGATAGGCTATCCGAAATACCGATACAAAAGGATTCCCCGGCGAAGAGAGGCTGTTGTGACCTGGATTCAGGCTTAGGTTTGTTCGTCAGGCTCAAGTCCTGCTTATTTCAATCGAAAATGGATGCCCTGTAGACGTTGGTGAACAGACTCTCAGCCGGTTCGCGTGAAGAGAGCGGCGAAGAAACCGTCCGTGCCGTGGCGATGAGGAAAAGTCCTGAAGAATCCGTTGCCGTCGATCAGTTCCGGCGAGACGCTTTTCGAAGGGATGCGTTTGAAGGCAGGCCGTGTTGCGAGAAGGTCGGCCACGACCGATTCGTTTTCCTCGGGCGTCACGGCGCAGACGCAATAGACCAGGATGCCGCCCGGTTTTACGCAGTCCGCCGCGTTGGCGAGCAGGCGCTTCTGGAGCGACATGGCGTTTTCGATGTCGGAGGGGATGGTCCGCCAGCGGATTTCGGGATTGCGCCGGAGCGTACCGAGGCCGGAGCAGGGGGCGTCCAGGAGGACCCGGTCGAATGCGCTGCGAAAGGTCTCTGATGGTGCGTTGGCATCCTCCGGATGAGTGGTGATGATCGTTGCGCCGAGACGGTTGGCCTCCGCACCGAGAAGGCGGAGTTTGTCCGGATGAAGATCCACAGCGTTGATTTTCCCCCGGTTTCCCATGAGGGCCGCGAGGTGAAGGGTTTTTCCTCCCGTGCCGGCGCACAGGTCGAGGATCTGCTCGCCGGATCGCGGGGCGACGAAATGGGAGATCAGTTGGGATGCCTCGTCCTGGACCCGGATCAGACCGTTCCGGAAGAGGTCCGTCTCCCGGAGGTCGGCGGCTGGGGAAAGGAGGTGCAGGCCGTCGGGAGAGAAGCGGGTCTTGTCGGTCGTGATTCCGTCCGCCGCGAGCTCCGCGACGGTCTTCTCGCGCGACGTTTTCAGCGTGTTCACGCGCACGGTCAGCGGCGGGATGGCGTTGTTCGCGCGGCAGATCGCGATCGTTTCTTCGATGCCGTAACCGTCCAGCCAGCGCTCCACGAGCCAGCGGGGGTGCGAATGAAGGACGGCAATCGCCTTGCCGGGATCTTTGGCCATATCCGGCCAGGCGATGTTTGCCTGATCCCGGATGGCGTTGCGGAGGATCGCGTTGACCAGTCCCGCGGCAGCCGGGCAGCTTCGCTTTGCGATGCCGACGGCCTCGTTCACCGCGGCAAAGGCCGGAATCCGGTCGGTAAAGAGGAGCTGGTAGAGCGCCGTTCGGAGAATGTTCCGGAGCGGCGTTTCCAGGGCGGATTCATCCCCCCGGTAAAACCGGCCGACGATCCAGTCCAGGCGGCCCCGCATCCGGAGCGTGCCGTAGACGAGTTCGGTGACGAGCCTCCGGTCGGAGGGATTCGGGATGTCCGTACCGCTCAGAACGGCGTCGAGAAGCGGCTCCGCATAGGCGCCGTCCCGATCGATCCGGTTCAGAATCTCGACGGCCGTTCCCCGAGCCGTTTTTTGTTTTTTCCGCTCGGCCATCACCCACCGACCCGTTAACCCAGAATTTGCCCCGGAAGGACGGGGCAGCCCCGCAGGAAATCGGGAATCGTCATCCGTTTCCTCCCTTCCAGTTGCACCTCTTTCAGCAGCACATAACCATTTCCCGCCGCAACGCGGAGGGTCCCGGCCGTTCCCTCGGAGACGACGCCCGGCTTCTCCGCAACAATCGAGGGATCCGCCTTGGCGGTGAACACCTTGAGTTGTTTGCCGGCGAGGAATGTGCAGGCGCCGGGGACGGGGGAGAGCCCCCGGATCAGCCGGACGATCTCGCGACAATCCTTTTCCCAGCGAATTCGAGTCTCGTCATGGCCGATGCGCGGGGCGAGGGATGCGAGGCGGTGATCCTGGGGACGCGGCAGCAGCGTCCCGGTCTGCAGCATGGCCAGGGCCATGAGCAGGAGTTCCGCGCCCAGTTCCGCCAGACGGTCGTGGAGCTCCCCGAATGTTTCCTGGGGTCCGATTGGCGTCTCCTGCTGCAAGAGGATGTCGCCGGAATCCACCCCCTCATCCATTCGCATGATCGTAACCCCGGTGATTTGTTCACCGCCGATCAGAGACCGCTGAATCGGCGCCGCTCCCCGGTACTTCGGCAGCAGCGAAGGATGGATGTTGATGCAGCCCATCCGCGGGCCGCGAATGATCTCTCGGGGAAGGATCTGGCCGAAGGCGGCGACCGCGACGATATCCGGTGCGAGCATCCGAAATGTATTCAGAAAATCAGTATCTCCGACCTTTTCCGGCTGAAAAACCGGAAGGCCGGATTCTTCGGCAAGGCGCTTGACGGGGGACGGCGCCGGGGTCCGGCCCCGTCCCTGCGGACGGTCCGGTTGCGTGACGACGCCGATGACGGGCCAGCCTCCCCGAAAAAGGCCCTGAAGCGCCGGCAGCGCGAAATCCGGCGTTCCCATAAAAAGGATCGTTGATTTCTTCATCTTGCAGCCTCTCCGATGATTGTCTCGCCCATGGTTGAGCCGACCTACATGAAATGGACCGGATCGACATCCACCTGAATCTCCAGTCCGCGCCTCCGCTCCTGCAGCACTTTTTCCGCCAGAAGGTGCAGGGGTCCGCTCTTTGGTCCCCGCAGGAGCATCTGCCAGCGGTAGCGCCCCCGCAGACGGGCCAGGGGGGATTCGGCGGGACCGATCACGTCCACCTTCCCGTCTGTCAGGGTTGCGGCCAGCTCCCGCACCCGTTTCCCGATTTCCGTGACGGCCTTTTTCCCTTCCGCCTTCTTCGGGCCGGAAAAGTGGATGCCGATCAGGCGGGAAAAGGGCGGATAGCCGAGCTCCCGGCGGATGGGAAGCTCATCCGCGTAATACCCGGCATAGTCGTGTTCCTGAGCGCGGCGGATTGCGTAATGTCCGGGATTGAAGGTCTGGACGACGACCCGTCCCCGCTGATCGCCCCGCCCGCCTCTGCCGGACACCTGCGTCAGAATCTGGAAGGTCCTTTCCGATGCCCGAAAGTCCGGAAGGTTCAGGGAGGCGTCGGCGGCCAGGACGCCGACCAGCGTGATCTCCGGAAAATCGTGACCCTTCGTGATCATCTGGGTGCCGATCAGGATGTCGATCTCGCCCCGGTCGAGTTTCCGGAGAATCCCTTCCGCGTCCCCCTTGCGCGACGTCGTATCGCTGTCCATTCGCATGATCCGCGCCTCCGGAAAGAGTGCCTTCGTCTCTTCCTCAACCCGTTCCGTTCCCGCCCCCTGGCTTAGGATATGGCTGCTCCCGCAGGCGGGGCAGACGACCGGAGGGGGCGCGGTGAAATCACAGTGATGGCACTTCAGAACCCCCAGCGCGGCGTGGTTCGTCAGTGACAGATCGCAGGAAGGGCAGGTGAAGACATGACCGCAATCCGGACAGAAGAGAAAGGTGTGAAATCCGCGCCGGTTGAGGAACAGCAGCGCCTGCTTCCGGCGCGCCAGGGTCTCCCGAAGCGCTTCGACCAGCGGGTGGGAAAGAAGGGGCGTCCGGCCCTTCTCGTTCCGTTCCGCCCTCATGTCGATCACCTCGACGGTCGGCAGCGGGTGTTCTTCCACGCGACAGGGGAGAGAGAGGTAGCGGTAACGCTTGCCGGTCGCCTGGAAATAGGTCTGAATCCCCGGCGTCGCGGAACCGAGGATCACCGTGGCCTCCGCATGCTTTCCCCGGACCACGGCGAGATCCCGGGCATTGTATCGCAGCCGGTCGTCCTGTTTGTAGGAGGGGTCGTGCTCTTCATCCACGATGATCAACCGAAGATCGCGAACCGGGGCAAAGAGGGCCGACCGGGCGCCGACGACCAGACGGATATCGCCTCGGCAAAGCTGTTTCCATTGGTCATGCCGTGCGCTTGGGGGGATGCCGCTGTGCAGAATGGCGATTTCACTCTCCGGAAAGCGTTCGCGGATACGGGAGAGAAGCTGTGTTGTCAGGGCGATCTCCGGGACGAGATAAATCGCTCCGCCGCCGTTTTGAAGAGCCTCGTCGATGGCCCGAAGATATACCTCGGTCTTGCCGCTTCCGGTCACGCCATGGAGGAGGCAGGGTGAGAAGCGCCGCGAGGAGAGGCAGGCTCGGATTTCATGCAGCGCCTTTTCCTGCGCTTCGTTCGGTATGATCGCATTTGTTTTCCGCCCGATCTCCGGGGCGAAAGCCGGTCTGCGCAGCAGCTCTTGTTCCCGGAGGAGAACGATCCCCTTTTGTTGCATCGTTCTGAGGAAGGCAGCCTCTCGAAGGCGTTCGGGGAGTCCGGAGAGCGGTGTGTCGCCCCGTTCCCGGAGGAAGTCGACGAGGGCCCTCTGCTTCCGGGTGAGATGGTTGTCGTCGGGAATGTTATCCCCGCAAAGAGAGATCCGTTTTTCCATTTTCGGCCGGACAACCGGAAGGTTCAGGCGATCCTCCGAAAGAATGAATCCCGCCGTTTCGAGCAGACGCAGATTGTCGTACAGGCGGTCTATCCCGACGGCACGGCGCAGGCGGCGAAGGGAGATCCCCTGGGTGAAGGATGCCAGATATTCCAGAATTTTCCGCTGTCCGGACGTGAGGGACGGTTCCTCGCCGGCCGGTCTTTCCGCCGGACGCAGCCAGCGGTCGCTTTTCACGTCGGTGCCTCCCGGAAGGATCTCGCCCAGCACCTTTCCCAACGGATAAAGGTAGTAGCGGGAAATCCATTCGAAATAGGCAAGATCCTGCGTGTCGAAAAAAGGTTCGGGATCGGGCAGGTCGATGATGTCCCGGATCGTTTGGTCGGGGGCCGCGGAAAGGGTTTCGATGATCCAGCCGGTCAGGCGCTTTTTCCCGAAAGGAACCAAGACCCGTTTCCCCGGCGCCGCGGACGTCACGAGGTGCTCGGGGACCGCGTATGTGAATGTCTTCACGGAGGGGATGGGAATGGCAACCCTGACAAACATCCGGCGGGTTCCTCAAAAAAAACCCCTCTTTGTTCCCCCGGGGGAAGGGGGATGAGGGGAATGGAAGGGCGGCGGTTTCGCCGCCCGGGATCACGGGAGGACGGGCTTTATTCCCCCTTGAGTTTTTCCATTTTTTCCTGCTTCATCTTGCAGTCGATGCAGAGGGTGGTCACCGGCCTTGCCATCAACCTCTTTTCGGAAATCGGTCCGTTGCAAACTTCACAGATGCCAAAAACGCCGTCGTCCATCCGCTGGATCGCCTCCTGCATCTTCAGGATCAATTTTCTCTCGCGATCTCGGATCCGGAGCTCGAAATTTCGGTCGGATTCGAGCGAGGCGCGATCATTGGGATCGGGATAGTTTTCTTTCGCGCCGCTCGTCATTTCCGACACGGTCTTTCCCGCTTCTCCGAGAAGTTCATTGATCTTCTGGGAGAGCATGTATCTGAAAAATTCGACCTTCTGGGGTTTCATGGTTGTTTTTGCCACGTCGCTTCTCATCTCCTAAATACAATTTGGGGGAATGCTCATACAAGATCGCGGAAGGTTTGTAAAGCAAAAAATGAACGGGGCGTGTTTTTATTACCCATTCCGATAAACCTCGAGGATCTTTTCCACAATGTTTGTCGTAGAGGCCCCTTCGACCATCGGGATCAGGACGACCCTCCCTCCCCAGGACCGGACAGTTTTGCGTCCAACAACGGCCTCTTCCGGCCAGTCTCCTCCCTTGATCAGGCAATCGGGCCGCAGGTATTCGATCAGTGTAAGCGGGTTTGTTTCGTCGAAGAGGGTCACGTAGTCGACCGCCGCCAGCGAGGCGACCACCTCGGCCCGCTGCTGCTGGGGGACGAGGGGCCGCCTTTCTCCCTTGATCGCCCGGACGGAGACGTCGCTGTTGAGGGCCACGATGAGCAGATCGCCCATCTTGCGCGCCTCGGCCAGATACCGGACGTGTCCCACGTGAAGAATATCGAAACAACCGTTTGTGAAGGCAATCTTTTCGCCCCGACGCCGCCGATGCTCTACCTCGTCCCTCAACGCTTTCCAACCGAGAATCTTCTCCATACGTCTGTTTCCTTCCGTTTCATCCATCGCCCGCGGCGGAACCTTCGGGCAATGTCGGCACCGATTCGGGAGGGATATCCTGATCCCGCACCGCCCGGGCCAACGTCAGGACGGCGACGGACTCCGCCTTTGCGCGGATCAGGATCCGGGAGCATTCCTCAAGCGTGCTCCCCGTGGTGTAGACATCGTCCACGAGAAGGATCCGCCGGCCGGCAATTTGTTCCGGATATCGGACCGCAAACACGCCGCGAACGTTTTCCGACCGTTCCTTTCGGTGTAGACCGACCTGCGGCGGCGTGAAAACCTCCCGTCGCAGTGACATAAAATCGAGCGGAATCTCGAACCGTTTGGCCAACTCTCGCGCCAGAATCACGGCCTGGTTGAATCCCCTGTCCCGCAGCTTTTTCCGATGCAGCGGAACAGGCACGATCCGCTCAAAAACCTGCATATCCCAGATCGTCCCCGCAAAATCGGCCATGATTCCGCCCAGAATTTTACCGATGCCGGTTCTCCCGCGGTATTTGAACCGGTGGATGGCCGTCAGCAGCGTTTCCTCGTACCTTCCGACCGAGCGGGCGACCGCATAGGGTCTCTGCCCGGTAATGCAGTCGCCGCAAAGATGATCTTCCCCTTCCGTGACGGGAAATGGAACCCCGCAGCGTGGACAGAGAGGGGAGCGGATGGTTCGAATCCCGTCCAGGCAGGATGGACAGAAAGGAAGCGCGCCGTGTCGCTCCAGCAGATCATCGCAGGTGATGCAGCGGGGAGGAAAGACGAGGTCGGCGATCCCGGTCAGGATCTCTTTCAAGGCTACATCCCTTCAGGCAGTTCCTTCAGCGAAGCCGTTCCATCAGGGATCGTCAGCCGCGGCGTCTCGAACCAGAGCCGCTCCAGATCGTAGAAGGTTCGGACGGATTCGAGAAAAACGTGGATGATCACATCGTCGTAATCCAAAAGGACCCATCTCCCCGCATCCTCCCCTTCGACCCCCAGGGGCAGGATCTCCAGCTTTTTCAAATTTTCCTGAATGGCGACGGCGATCGCCCGGACCTGGCGGTCGGACGTCCCGCTGCAGAGGATAAAGTAATCCGCAAAGGTGGAAACCGCGCTTACATTCAGGATGATGATGTCTTTTGCCTTTTTCTGCAGAGAGGCGTTGAGGCAGAACAGCGCCCTCTCCCGCGAATCTCTCACTCTCTTCTTCGCCAAATGTCCTCCTCTTTTTCGATTGACCGGCGGTACGACCGCGGCGTTTCTCTCCGCGCCTCTTCCCGTGACGGGCCCTGTAGATTTTTCATTAGCAGAATAGAGGGTTTGTGTCAATGAACATCCGGTATGCCTGGTGGATTGGCGGTTGTGAAAAGGAAAGGCCTGTGGTAAACGCTATAACAAAGCAACGGAGGCGATTTCCGCATGCGGGAGATTCTGCAAAAAATCCAGGTTCATGTCCCCTTCCGTCTCCTCCGGGAAAAGTTGTTGCCCTGGGTGATCCGGGAGCGGGTCAACCCGGAGATCAGTTTCAACCACGACGATCTTGACCGTTTTCAAAAGGCTGATTTCCGGGAGATGGCGGAACGTCTCGCCGATTCGGATCTTTCGGTGACCTTCCACGCTCCGTTCATGGATTTGCGACCCGGGGCGCTCGATCCCCGGATCCGGCAGGTGACCCTGGAACGCCTCCGCCGGGTTTTCGATCTGGTGTCCTGCTTCAAACCCCGTTCCGTGGTCTGTCATCCCTCATTCGACGAGAAATACTATATCTCGGCGGAAGCCCGGTGGCTCGAAAACAGCCTGTCCTTCTGGCGGACACTTCTCGATGATATCCGAGAGGCGGAGACGATCATCGCACTGGAGAATGTCTATGAACGGGATCCCGGACCGTTGAAAAACCTGCTGGATGCGCTTGACTCACCGAAGGTTCGCTTCTGTTTCGATACCGGTCACGCAAACGCCTTCGGCGGCGTCCCGCCGGCTCTTTGGATCGAGACCCTGGGCGATCGGCTGGGCGAGGTTCATATCCACGACAACGACGGCACGACGGATGAGCATCTGCCGGTGGGTGAGGGGAATATCCCTTTTCGCGAACTCTTCGCCAGGGTCCGCGAGAAAAAACTCCGGCCGATCCTCACGGTGGAATCCCATTCGGAAAAGGGTCTTCGGCGGATGTTGGAGAACCTCCGTGTGATGAAACTGTTGGAAGGTTTCTGACATTTCCTTGATGGTCGGGCGGAGAAGAGGGATAGAGAGGGGCATGCTTCGCTACATCGCAAAGAGACTTCTCTTCATGATTCCGCTTCTGTTCGGGATTACGGTCGTCTGTTTTACCGTGATGCACCTGGCGCCGGGCTCCCCGACCGACCTTCAGACCCAGATGAATCCGCGCGCCTCCGTGGAGATGAAGGAGCGCCTCCGGTCGATGTACGACCTGGATCAACCGCTGCCCGTGCAATATATCCGGTGGCTCGGGAAACTGGCCCATCTCGATCTGGGGATTTCTTTTTCCACGGATCGACGACCGGTTGCGGACAAGATTCTCGAACGGCTGCCGATCACGATCCTGTTGAACGTGCTATCGATGCTGCTCATCTTCGTTGTGGCCATTCCGCTCGGCGTGCTCTCCGCGGTCCGCCAGGATTCGCTCTTCGACCGGGTCACGGCTGTTATCGTCTTTATCGGTTTTGCCGTGCCGACCTTCTGGCTGGCCCTCCTGCTGATGATTCTATTCGGCGTCCATCTCGGTTGGCTACCGATCTCCGGGATCCGCTCGCTGAACGCCGAATATCTGCCGCCGGGCATGGCTTTCTGGGATCTGATCCGGCATCTCATTTTGCCGGTGCTCCTCGCGGCATTCGGCGGGCTGGCCGGGCTGTCCCGGTACATGCGGGCGAACATGCTGGAGGTGATCCGGCAGGACTTCATCCTGACGGCCAGGGCCAAGGGGCTTTCCGAGCGGGCGGTGATCTATCGACATGCGCTGCGAAACGCCCTTCTTCCGGTGATCACGATCCTCGGATTGTCGGTTCCCGGACTCATCGGGGGCAGCGTCATCTTCGAGACGATCTTCGCCATCCCGGGCATGGGCCAGCTTTTTTATATGGCGGTCATGGCCCGGGACTATCCGGTGGTTATGGGGATTCTTTTCATCGGCGCCGTTCTCACACTGTTCGGAAACCTGCTCGCCGATGTGTTCTACGCGCTGGCCGATCCGCGGATCCGGGTGTCCTGAGGGAAGAACATGGGAAACGATTTTAGGAAAAGATTCATGAGCAACCGGATGGCGGTCGCGGGGAGCGTCATCGTCATCGTTCTGTTTGCCGTTTCGTTGCTTGCGCCTTGGCTCACCCCCCATGACCCGAATGCCATCGACCTGAAGAATGTTCTCGCCTCCCCTTCGGAGGGGCACCCCTTCGGGACGGATCCGCTCGGACGGGACGTTCTCTCCCGAATGATCTGGGGGGCGGGGATCTCCCTCAAGGTGGGTTTCGTGGCGACCGGAATCTCCATCCTGATCGGAACGATCCTCGGGGCGCTCGCCGGCTACTACGGACGCTGGGTGGACGCGGTGATCATGCGGTTCGTGGACATCATGCTTTGCTTTCCCACTTTTTTCCTGATTCTGGCCGTGATCGCGATCCTGGAGCCCTCCATCTGGAACATCATGATCGTGATCGGTCTGACCGGTTGGATGGGGGTGACGCGGCTGGTCCGGGCGGACTTCATCTCCCTCAAGGAGAGGGATTTCATCCAGGCGGCGCGGGCGATCGGCGCCGGGGACCTCCGGATCATCTTCCTGCATATCCTTCCGAACGCGATGGCGTCGGTCCTGGTCACGGCTACCCTCGGCGTGGCGGGGGCGATTCTCACGGAATCGGCGCTGAGTTTCCTCGGAATCGGAGTTCAGCCGCCCACGCCGAGTTGGGGGAACATCCTGACGGCGGGAAAGGACAACATCGACATCGCCTGGTGGCTTTCCTTCTATCCCGGACTGGCCATTCTGATCACCGTCCTCGGTTACAATCTACTCGGAGAGGGGATCCGGGATGCCCTTGACCCCCGGCTGCGGCGGTAACGGGTGGGTAGTCCCTTTGGTATTCTTCAGTTGATGCGGACATCCATTTCTTTCACCTACGAGTCAAGGGCTTCCTGTTTTCCATGGAGTTAATGATTCTCATTTGAACTGTTGCATACGGTAAAACGAAATAAATCGGAAGGATTGAAAAAAAGAAAAGGACCTATCGGTTTCTTGCAATCCGTAAGCCCTTATCTCATGTGATGTCGGAAGTCTAAATCCAACCAATTCTTCCGCATAACTTATCAATATTCAAAGTCCATTATCTGAAGACTTGCCGCAAGGCTCCTTATGTACTTGGCGACAATGATGTGTTTGGGATGATCAAGGTAACCTTTCACCGCCCCTTCATTCTCAAAGGTCGACACCAGTGCGAAATCGAATGTCTTTTCCGGGCGAACATCTTCTCCAAACTTATATCGCTTGATTTCTGGAATGGTTGCAGGAAGTGCCGCGAGCATTTTCCGCAACTCGGCGATCTGCTCTCCTTTCACTCCTGCCTTAAATTTGGCCAGAACTATATGTTCGAGCATCTTTATCCCCTTTCTAGTCGATCATAGCTCGACAAAACCTACAAATGTGAAATTGACAATCCCTAAGACTGCTTCTCTGGTACTTGTGTTAAAGGTGCCAGAATGGAATGCTGATAGCTACTTTCCGATTAAGGTTTTAAGACCACCTTTAGTGCATTTGGATTTTCTATTGCATCTTTGTAGGCACGTTCGATGTCATTAAGCTTGTAGGTGGCAGTAATCAGTGGTTTAATTTTAATTAAGTCATAGATTACTGGTTTCAGCGTATCTTCCGTCCATACTTGAACTTCTCTCCAAGTATAGTGCCTAAAGGCTATCGATCTTACATCAAGAGATTCATGATGCCATCGATGTATGTCTATTCTTATGGGGTGAAGGAAGTCTCCCTGAAAGGCTAGAATCCCCATAGGTTTCACAAGCTGCGTGGCTAAATTCATGTATTCTTCAACAGTTGTATCGACATACGCGGCAGTCTGGCACACGAGGTCTGCACCTTTCCCATTTGTCAGAGCCATTACTTCCTTAAAGACATCTTGTTTTTTGGAGTTGATAACAAAATCAGCACCCAAGTCCTTTGCCAGATTAAGCCTGAAATCGTTATTATCAATACCAATCACTCTGTACGCCCCACTTTTTTTGACTCCCTGTGCCACAATTTGCCCAATAAAATTGAGACCTGTGACCACAACAGTGTCCCCTAATTTAACACCACTTTTTTGCACTACATAGACAAATGGTGCAATAGTTTCTCCCAAACAAGCTAGATCCATATCCATTCCCTCTGGAACCGGCACCAAATCTATCGCTTTTGCCTTAAAATAAGTTGCCATCCCACCAGGCCCCAGGCCACCAGCCCGAACATCATGCATAAGAATAACTTTATCACCCGGTATGAATTCATGAACTCGAGACCCCACTTTTTCAACCGTTCCACCACTCTCATGACCTGGATATGATGGGAATGAAAGAGAGGTGCCTTCAGCATAATATCCCTTCTTGTAGATTTGGACATCTGCAAGACAAATAGATGCCTGATGGGTTTTTACCAATATGTCCGTATCTCCCAATTCCAAGTCCCGTTCCGCAAGAACCAACTTTCCAATACCATCCAAACGAACTGAAAGTACTTTCATTTTTCTTCCTCCTTTTTTAATTATTTCCTAATACTGGCCATTAAA
>DIKL01000135.1 GCA_002424545.1 Syntrophaceae bacterium UBA5619 | reverse complement strand
CTAATGGAAAATCTGGGTTGAAATGAAATATCGTGGGAAAAATGATAGAAAGATTAAATCCCTTGGTCCGATGTCCAGACGGCCTTGGCAGCAGGGGGCGTAAAAATACGATGTGACGTAAAAATAAAGAGGTTATGATGAGAAGGACGCTGATGTGGTTGACGCGTTGGAAAGCCAGGGCTCTTGGCGTTCTGTTGGCCGTGTTTATTCTCTGGTTTCCGGATGGCGCCTTGTGTGAGACGAAAACCGTTCTTCTGCCGGTGGCCCTCGACTATCCGTTCATCCGCTCCGTCTTTGTCCATCAACTGTACAACGCTCCCAGGGAACGGGCTGTCGTCATCGACGAAATCCAGGGAGGCTGTTCCCGGATTGAGCTTTGGAACCCCGAAGTTGGGCAGGAGAACTCCCTGATCAAGCTGGGAAGCCATATAAAAATCCGCACCGGAGTGCCGATCCTCGAAAAATGCGTCGGGCAATTCGAGTGGGAGGGATATATCGAGGTTTTGCAGAGCGTCACCGTGGATGCGAGGACCAGTCAGGTCCGTTTGAAAACGGTGGACTCCCATGTCTACAATAAAAACCGAAAATCCGCTGTCATCACCGGCAGACTTTGGAATCTCATCAAGAGCCATGTCCATCCCTTCCTCGACGAAGTCAGTATCGATCTTGCGTCTCCCATTCAGGAACTAAAGACCTTCCTGCCCCTCGTCTTTTCGTTGGAGGAACGCCGTCGCGTGGATCGTTGGCTCGACACGATCCGGCTGGGTCCGTTGCAGGTGGAGGAGTCGGCAGTTAAGGTCAATATCATGTTAGAGGTGGAGACCTCTTCCAAACCCCGCGAGCCTTCCGCGGAGCTGTCCGCTGCGGAAATGGAACGTCTCGCTCAGGTTTGGGAGGAGTGGGATGCATTTCTCGTGCTTCAGATCGAATCCCTGATCGGACAATCCATCACCGAGGCGGAGCGGGCGAATCTTCTGGGGACCCTGTTGGAGAACCGTCACGAATTTATCGAGGCGCTCGAAAATCAGACCATCGGCCGGGATTTTGTACGGCAGCAGTTCATTTGGACATGGAAGAAACTGACCGAGATCCTGCGCAAATATCTGGTGAAACAGAAAAATCTATCGCCTTTCCAATATTTGGCTTTTTTTACCGCCTCCGATGCGCTGGCTGCGCTGGATAAACTGGCTCCGGCACTGGGCTGGGATGTCAACCGGGATGGATTGGTCAGATTGGCGAGACTGTTGAGTGCAGACGACAGGGATACCCGCCTGCTTTACTCCTACTCGGTAGATCCCATGCTGCGTAAATTCCTCGGGATGGGTCCGCCTCTCGATGAATTCGGACCAATCTCGGATGTTCAGGAGCTGGATTTTCCCGCAGAGCCGGATCCCGATAGCGCATCCGGGCCGAACGATCGGCAGTCCTGGCTGAATCGATTCCTTTTTCCCCGCGCTTGGGCGACCGATGGGATCCCGACGATGTTCGACCGGGTGAAGGAATGGATCCCCCCGGCGAGAAATCCGGAACGCTACATCGACAAAGTAGGAAGTTTGCTGAAAAAAACGACCGATAACATTCTCGATGCACGTCCTCTTCCGGCAGAATATCACTCTTTTTTTCGTCTTCTTGTGTCGGCTACCGCCTGGCAGGAAAGCTGCTGGCGTCAGTTCATTGCCCACGAAGACAAGATCCGCTATCTGATCTCTTACAACCAAAGCTCCGTGGGGTTGATGCAGGTCAACCAGCGGGTGTGGCGGGGTATCTACCGGGTGGAAAGCCTCCGCTGGAACATCCGATACAATGCGGAGGCGGGAATCGAGATCCTCGAACTTTATTTGAGAACCTATGTTCTCAAAAATATGAAGCCCGCCGATCTGTCTGATCGTGATGCAATCGCGCGTGCAGCCTATGCTGTTTACAACCAGGGTCCGGGACGATTCAAAAAGACCGTCAAGCAGGGCAACCCCCATCCGTCAAACAGGATCGACCGGCTCTTCTGGGAAAAATATACCTGGGTCAAGGAGGACAACTTTCAACCGCTGGTGCACTGTATCACCGGCCAATGACGGCTTCCACAGCGGGATCATCCCTCTCGGGCGGCGCTTTCCATCTCCCGTTTCTTGAGCACGATGAGGATTGCCGTGAGGGCGGCCTGCGTCATTCCGGGGATCCGCTCCGCCTGGCCGATGGTCGCCGGTTCGACGCGGGCCAGCTTCGCCTTGAGCTCGTTGGAAAGACCGGGTACGGCAGTGTAATCGAAACCGGCCGGGATTTTCACCCCTTCAAGCTCCTTCATTTTCCGGACGGCATCCCGCTGTCGCCGGATGTATCCCTCGTATTTCGCTTCGATCTCGATCTGCCGTCTGACCTCGCGATCCGGGATCGCCTCCCAGCCTTCAAAACGGGAGAGGTTATTGTACCCTATCTCCTCGCGCTTGAGGAGCTGAAAGAGGGTGACCGGATTTTTGATCGGCGCCGTATTCATCTCCGCGAGGGTCCGGTTGGTCTCAGCCACCGGAAAGATACGGATTGAGGAGATTTTCCGAATGCCGGATTCGATTTGGCGTACCTTCTCCCGGAGAAGCCCGTGTTGTTCCTCCGTGATCAGGCCCAGCTCGCGGCCCTTTCCCATGAGGCGGATCGTCGCGTTGTCCTCGCGGAGGATCAGCCGGTACTCGGCGCGGGAGGTGAACATCCGGTAGGGTTCATCGACCCCGCGTGTCACCAGGTCGTCCACCATCACCCCCATGTAGGCCTCCGACCGGTCCAGAACGAAGGGGGGCCGGCCCCGGACGGCGAGGGCGGCGTTGATCCCTGCCCAGAGTCCCTGCGCCGCCGCCTCCTCGTAGCCGGAGGTTCCATTGATCTGTCCGGCGAGATAGAGACCGGCGACCCGTTTTGCCTCCAGCGTGAGGCGGAGCTCGGTGGGCTGGACGAAGTCGTATTCGATCGCATAGGCCAGGCGCATGATCTCCGCCTGCTCCAGTCCCGGCACGCTGTGGACGATCCTCTCCTGGAGTTCCGGCGGGAGGCAGTTCCCCAAACCTTTTGCATAGATCTCCTCCGTCTCCAGCCCTTCCTGTTCGAGGACGACCGGGTGCCCCTCCCGATCGATGAAACGCATCACCTTGTCTTCGAGGGAAGGACAGTAGCGAGCGCCGACTCCCTGGATCGCACCGGCATACAAGGGGGAAAAACGGATGTTGTCGCGGATGATCCGGTGGGTTGCCGCCGTGGTCGCTGAAAAGAAGGAGGGGAGACGATCCTCGCGGAGCCTTTCCGTTGTGAAGGAGAAGGGGACGGGATCGGGATCGCTGTCCTGACGGACGAGACGAGTGAAATCGATCGTGGAGGCTCGCAGGCGGGGGGGCGTCCCCGTCTTCATCCGGCCCATCTCGAAACCGAGCGACTTGAGCGAGGCGGAAAGCTCCAGCGAAGCGATCTCTCCTGCCCGCCCCGCGGGATAATGGACATCGCCGATGTGGATGAGCCCCCCGAGAAAGGTTCCCGTCGTGAGAACGACCGCCCGGCCGCCGTGGAAGACGCCGGTCTGATCGATGACGCCGCGGATCCGTCCCCCCTCGACGACGAGGTGCTCCACCAGCCCTTGGCGCAGGTGGAGGTGTTTCTCCTTCTCCACGACGGATTTCATCGCGAGGCGGTAAAGCTGTTTGTCGCACTGGAAACGGGTGGCCTGGACGGCCGGCCCTTTGGAGGCGTTCAGTAACCGGAAGTGGACGGCGGTTTTGTCGGCGATCCGGCCCATCTCGCCGCCCAGCGCGTCGACCTCCTTGACGAGCTGGCTTTTGGCGAGGCCGCCGATTGCTGGGTTGCAGGACATCAGCGCAATCGTGTCGAGGCTGATGTTGAACAGGAGCGTCTCGCAGCCCATTCTCGCTGCGGTGAGGGCCGCCTCGCAGCCCGCATGCCCTCCCCCAACCACAATGACGTCATATTCCCGGCTCATGATGATTTCTTGTTACCTGTAAAAATATACACAACATCTACAAACGAACGGTCTCAATGGTCGAAAATAGTAAGGATTATCGAAATAGCGCTTTACATAGAAATCAGCCGGAGCGTAGCGATCGACTGCATTGATTATGTTATCAATTTTTATATTTTATATGCAGGCTGTCAGCGACTTGTGCCAGTTTCATATCTAGTGTCCAGATTGGAATGCCCGTTAATACAGCGGATGCAATCAAATGGGCATCTAAATAGCCGATACCTTTTCCCATCAAGCGGTTATTCTCAATGAAGGATAATACTTCGTCATGTTCAGCTTCAATACTCACCGGCAGCAGTCGAAGAAAAGAAAGAATAACAGATCTATCTTTAAGATTTCCACAGGCCAATTCCCCAACGATTAACGGGTGGCATAATACCCTTCCATCATTGAGCAAGGTTGCCAGTTCATCATTCCCATCCCTAAAATGCGCGACCCAAACCGATGTGTCCACCAAAACCATGGGCTTTTATGCTCCTTTTCTTCTCGGTACTGCCTGAAGCTGCTTTTGGGTTCCACCCAGCCTTGCAAGCCGCCGTGCGCTTTCTCTGGCGATAAGCGCTTCTAAGCCTAACTTAACAAGGGCTGTTTTCTCTTTAATCCCAGTCATTTTACTTGCTTTCTCGATTAAATTGTCTTCAATGTTCAGCGTTGTTCTCATATTGTCACCTCATACAAAAATCATGCTTTAGTATGTATTTTCTATGCATATATGTCAAGGTCATTGGCCCTATTTTCTTGCAGTTCCAAGGGCGATTTAATATGATCACTATCGAAAACACAACCGAAAAAGGGAGTCCCGTGGTAAAACCGACCTTCTGGAACAACAAAAAGCGGTATTACGATCTCAAAAGCTACTGGATCAACCGCTTCGGCTGCCGGGTTCACAAGCTTCCGATCGATGCCGGATTCACCTGCCCGAACCGGGACGGAAGCGTCGCGCCCGGGGGATGCATCTACTGCGACGGCCGCGGATCGGCGCTCCGCCAGGCGGGGGAGCTGCCCTCCGTCGCAGACCAGATCCGCCGTGGAAAGGCCTTTTACCAGAAGCATTCCGGCGCGGAGAAGTTCATCGCCTACTTCCAGACCTTCACGAACACCTACGCCCCGCTGGAGAAGCTCCGGGCGCTCTACGACGAAGCTCTCGCGGAGGAGGATGTGATCGGTCTTTCCATCGGGACGCGCCCGGACTGTGTTTCCGACGAAACGCTGGCGCTGATTCGGTCCTACGCCGAGCGGTCCCATGTCTGGCTGGAATTCGGTCTCCAGTCCTTCCACGACCGGACGCTCCGGGCGATCAACCGGGGCCACGACGCGGAGGCTTTCCGAGAGGCGGTCCGGCGGTCCGGCGGCGGTCCGATTCTCATCTGCGTCCACATCATCATCGGCCTCCCCGGCGAAACGCAAGGGGAGATTCTGGAGACGGCACGGCAGATCGCCCGTCTTCCCATCGATGGGATCAAGATCCACTCCTTGCTCGCCCTGGAAGGAACGGTCCTCGGCGATAGATACCGCAGAGGGGAGCAGGAAATCATGACACGGGAGGCGTATGTTGAAACGGTCTGCGACATCCTGGAGATCCTGCCCCCGGAGATGGTGATCCAGAGATTGACGGCCGACGGCTATCGGGATATCCTCCTCGGCCCGGCGTGGGCGGGAAACAAACTTGCCGTCTTGAACGCCATCGATCGGGAGCTGGAGAGGCGAGACGCCCGGCAGGGCGGGAAATACGGCGCTACCCCGTATACATAGTCAACAGCCTGCCGGACCTGGCCGAAAGAGGGTGTGGGCGCGCAGATCGCGTTCGACATCAAGAAAAGGGAAAATCGGGGGCTGTCCCGGCCTTGTTTGGGGCGGAAAAGAGGAAAAAATGATCGGCATCGTGGATTACCGGGCGGGAAACCTCACCAGCGTCGCCCGCGCGCTGGAATCGCTGAACGAAACCTGCATCGTCACCAATGACAGCAAATTGCTGGATGACGCAACCCATATCATATTCCCGGGCGTCGGCGCGGCCGGCGCGGCGATGACGAACCTCCGGGAGAGCGGACTGGACCTTCACTTGAGAAGATGGGTGCGGGAAGGCAAGCCCATTCTCGGGATTTGCCTCGGCACCCAGGTGATCTTCGACAGGAGCGAGGAGGACGACACCCCCTGCCTGGGCATCGTCCCGGGAGAGGTCAAACGGTTTCCCGCGGATCTTCGAGAGGGGGGGCAACCGCTCAAGATACCGCACATGGGGTGGAACGGCGTATTCTTCCAAGGGGGCCGGGAGGGCCATCCGGTCTTTGCCGGGATCCCCGCGGAGGCCGAGTTCTATTTTGTCCATTCCTACTACCCGGCTCCGGCGGACGAAGCCTGGGCCGTCGGCTGGACGGATTACGGCATTCGCTTCTGTTCCGCCGTGGGTCGGGGGAACCTTGTTGCGGTGCAGTTCCATCCGGAGAAAAGCGGTCGGCCGGGGCTCATCCTGCTGGCCAATTTCTGCCGCTGGGGAGGAACCCATGCTGAGTAAACGGATCATCCCCTGCCTCGACGTCCGGAACGGCCGCCTGACCAAAGGGATCAAATTCAAGGAAAACGAAGATATCGGCGACCCGGTGGAGGCCGCGCGTGGGTACTACGAACAGGGGGCCGATGAGATCGTCTTCTACGACATCACCGCCTCGGTCGAGGGGCGAGCGATCATGCTCGACGTCGTGAAAAAGGTAGCCGAGACGATCTTCATCCCGTTCTCCGTCGGGGGCGGCATCGGGACGGTGGATGACATGCGGCGGGTGATCCTGGCCGGGGCGGAAAAGGTCAGCGTGAACACGGAGGCGGTGAAAAATCCGGGCATCATCGCGGAAGGGGCAAAGGCCTTCGGCAGCCAGTGCATTGTTCTCGGTATGGACGTCAAGAAAGTGTCGGCAAATATCGAAATTCCTTCAGGATACGAGATGGTCATTCACGGCGGTCGAACCTTCACCGGTCTCGACGCGCTCCAATGGGCAAAGGAGGCGGAGCGCCTCGGCGCGGGGGAGATCTGTCTCAACTCGATCGATGCCGACGGGACCAAGGAGGGTTACGAATTGGAGCTGACCGCGTTGATCTCCTCTCACGTCAACATCCCGGTGATCGCGTCCGGCGGCGCGGGGAAACCGGAGCATCTGCTCGATGTTCTCACGCGGGGAAAGGCCGACGCCGCGTTGATCGCCTCGATGGTCCACTACCGGACCCACACCATCGCGGAAATCAAAAACTTTCTCCACGACCGGGGCGTGAAAACCAGGATGCTTTGGTAATCGTTGTATTCGGAAAACGGATCCCCGAGGAAGTGGGTCCGGTCATTTTTCGCAGCCGGGACCGTTGACCATAATCCACCATCAAGAAAAT
>DIKL01000101.1:12716-12850 GCA_002424545.1 Syntrophaceae bacterium UBA5619 | reverse complement strand
AGAATCTTCGGTCGAACCAGCGGAAAAAGGGCCGCAGAAAAAAGACCGCATGCTCCGCCGATTCATGCCCGACCTTAATATTCCGGAGCAGCGAGGCACACAACACCGGCGTCAGGATCAGCGCCACGACCACC
>DIKL01000101.1:12094-12633 GCA_002424545.1 Syntrophaceae bacterium UBA5619 | reverse complement strand
TGCCGATGAGCGCGCTGGTGATCTGCTCCATGGATTTGGCCGTCGCTTCCCGGGGTGGGAGTCCCTCTTCGGCCATGATGCGTGCCACGTTTTCCACCACCACGATCGCGTCGTCCACCAACAGGCCGATGGCCAGGACCATCGCAAACATGGTGAGCATATTGATGGAAAAACCGAAGAAATCCAGAACGGCAAAAGTTCCCAGAAGCACCACCGGCACCGCAATCGTGGGAATCAGCGTGGCCCGAAGGTTGCCGAGGAAGAGCCACATCACCAGGAAGACGAGGAAGATCGCGATGATGAGGGTCTTGACCACTTCCTCGATGGACACTTTGATGAAGGGCGTGGTGTCCATGGGATAGGTCACTTTGATCCCCGCGGGGAAGTAACGGCTCAGCTCCGCCATCTTGGCCTTGACGGCATCGGCCGTATCCAGCGCATTGGCGCCGGCCGCCTGGCGAATGGCGATACCTGCCGCCTGTTTTCCATTAAACATGGCCTGGATGTCGTAGACCTCGGTGCCCAGTTCGGTGCGGCCC
>DIKL01000101.1:0-11998 GCA_002424545.1 Syntrophaceae bacterium UBA5619 | reverse complement strand
CCGCCGGCGCCCCGCCGAACTGGCCGGCGGAAACCTCCACATTGTAAGTCTTGATCGCCGCGATCACATCGGCGACGGTCAGACGGTAATCCGTCAGCTTTTCCGGATTGAGCCAGACGCGCATGGAATACCCGCCGCCGTAAATCTCCACCTCGCCGACGCCGGGCACACGCGCCAGGATCGGTTCCAGAGAAGATTTGGCATAGTCCGTCAGATCGACGTTGTCCATCTTGCCGTCTTCCGAGATCAGTCCCACGACCATCAGGTAATTCCGGGTCGATTTGACGACCTGGACTCCCCGGTTTTTGACCACGTCGGGCAGGCTGGCCTCGGCGGATTGGGCCTTGTTCTGAACCTGGGACCAGGCCAGATCCGGACTGGTTCCCGGGGCAAAGGTCAGCTCCAGGCGGGAACTCCCCGACGAATCGCTTTCGGCGGACATATACAACAACCGGTCCATCCCGGTCATCTTCTGCTCGATGATCTGGGTGACACTGTTTTCCACGGTCTCGGCCGAAGCACCGGGATAGGAGCTTGTCACAGCGATGGAGGGCGGAGCCATCTCGGGATACTGCGAGATGGGCAGGTTGTAGATCGCAATGATGCCCACCGCCATGATGATGATGGCAATGACCCAGGCAAAAACCGGCCGTTTCAGGAAAAATTTCGATAACATCAGGCGCCTCCGTCAATTCGCTTTTGCAGGTGGGACCGCATTCTTCATTTTCCCGCTGTTTTTCCCGCCATTTTCAAAAGGGACCGCTTTTACGGGAACACCGGGTCTCACCTTTTGCATCCCCTCGACGATCACCCGATCGCCCTGCGCAAGACCGGAGGTCACCAGCCAGGTGTCGCCGATGGCGCGGTCGAGCGTGAGTGGCCGCTGCTGAACCGTTCCATTGGCGTCAACCATCCATGTAAGAGGATCCCCCTTGGGATCACGCATCACGGCCTGCTGGGGAATCAGTAGAGCCTGCCGATTGACGCCCTCTTCCATGACCGTTCGGACGAACATGCCCGGCAACAGTACGCCCTTCGGATTGGGAAAGACAATTCTCAGAATGACCGATCCGGTCGTCGGATCGACCGTGACATCACGGAATTGCAGCTCTCCTTCCAAGGGATATTGAGCGCCGTCTTCCAGAAAAAGGCGAACCTTGTTCCGGGTCTGCCCGCTGCGATCGATTCTCCCCTCCTCCAGACGCTTCCGCAGACGTTGGAGCTCGGCCGTCGATTGAGGCACATCGACGTACATGGGATCGAGCTGCTGAATTGTGGTCAGGGTTGCGGGCTGGAGGCCCGTCACGAGGGCGCCCTCAGTGACGTTGGATCTGCCGATGCGGCCCGAGATCGGCGCGGTAATGGTCGTGTAGCCCAGATTGATGCGGGCCGTTTTCCGCGCCGCCTCCGCTTGCTGGATGGCCGCTTCCGCCGAGGCGATGGCGGTCCTGTCACTCTCCACCTGCGCCTCAACGGCCTGCAGCACGGCCAGGGACACCTCATGCTCGGTGACGGCCTGGTCTCGCTGACCGGCAGCCACGGCTCTCTCTTTGTAGGCCTCCTCGAACCGTTCGCGATTGATCCGGGTCAGTTCGAGCGTGGCGCGCTGCCGGGTCACACCGGCAAGACTAGCATGGAGCGCGGCCCGGGCCCGGTCGGCATTCTTCTTCATGGCCGCAAGGTTCGCCTCGGCGCTTTCCAAGGCTGCCTGGAAGGGTGCGGGATCGATTCGATAGAGTGGCTGGCCGGCCTTGACCTCGGAGCCTTCCTCAAAGAGCCGTTTTTGAATGAGGCCGCTCACCTGGGGACGAACCTCGGCAACGCGATGGGGCGATGTCCGGCCTGCCAGTTCCGTGGTGACCAGGAGCCGCTGAGGCTGGATCGTTACGACGGCCACTTCCGGTGCCCTCCCTTGCGGCGACGCACCTTGCTGCTGTCCACAGCCTCCCAGGATCAGCATTCCGGCGAAAAAACCTGCAACGGCGATTCGTTTGGTCCCCTTAACATTCTGCATAAGACACCTCTGTCCTCCGAAATGTAACGACCTCCATTTTCTCTCCATACATCTTGTCCTGATCAAACATCCTCACCGTTTGATCGCGTCCCAGCAGGCCTCCGCGGTTCGTTCGATCAATTTTTCATCCAGCGCTACAAAGCCGAGGATATGATCGCGTGTCAGGTAAACCAGCGGTCCGAAGGCCAGCGAAAAAAGAACGATTTCGGGTAAATCTTTCAGGAGTTGCTGTGAAACACCCCTTTTAAAGATCTCCATGACGATCCCGTGCTTGCTCGGTTTGCCCCAAAGCCTTTCCCTTTGCATCGATATCCCGTAGGGGGAATTAAAGTACTGCTCCATATACCGGAAGTGAAGGGGATTCTGTATAAAGTAGCGGAGAAGTTCCCGGATGAGATAGAGGAACCTTTCCCGGATGGACCGTTCCAGCGGGTAACCCTCCATGAGCGTTCCGTTGATCTTTTCTTCCAATGCCCCATGAAGTTCGTTAATCAGGACATCCTTGTTCTCGAAATAGCGGTAAATCGTCCCTGCGGCGACCCCCGCCTTCTCGGCGATCTCGGCCATCGGCGCGGCGTGGAAACCCCGCTCGGCGATGAGTTGCAGGGCCGCCTGCAGGATGTCGGTTCGCTTGTTGGAGATCTTCATGATTTCTACTCGTCCGTAAAGAATGAACATTCATTCGCGCACGCTTTAGCGAAAAGGATTCGGCCTGTCAAGATTTTTTTAACAGATTGTTTTCAAAAAAGGGTCCGCTGCCGATCCTGGAACGGATCGCCATGATTGGGGCATCCACACCCCATTCCGGACAATGAACAAGGCCCCTGTTGTCTGAGCAACAGGGGCCTTGAAGGTTAAATCAAATGCGTCTGCAACGGATTACATCCCCATGCCGGGGTATCCGCCGCCGCCGCCCGGAGGCATGGCCGGCATCGCCGGTTCATCCTTGGGTTTGTCGGCAATCATGCATTGGGTCGTCAACATCAGGGAGGCGACGGAGGCCGCGTTCTGCAGCGCAAAACGGGTGACCTTGGTCGGATCGATGACGCCGGCTGCGATCATGTCTTCATACTTGTCGGTCCGGGCATTGAATCCGTAGGCCCCCTTCTTCTCCTTCACCTTCTCCACAACGATGCTGCCTTCCATGCCGGCGTTGTTCGCGATCATCTTGGTCGGCTCTTCGAGAGCCTTCCTGACGATCCGGACACCGACAGCCTCGTCGCCTTCCAGCGCCATCTTATCCAGTCCGGGAATGGTTCTGAGGTAAGCCACGCCGCCACCGGGAACAATTCCCTCTTCCACGGCCGCGCGGGTCGCATTGAGCGCATCCTCGACACGGGCCTTCTTTTCCTTCATCTCCGTTTCGGTCGCGGCGCCGACCTTGATCACCGCCACGCCGCCGACCAGCTTCGCCAGTCTTTCCTGAAGTTTCTCGCGGTCATAATCGGAAGTGGTCTCGTCGATCTGGGCGCGGATCTGTTTGACGCGGCCTTCGAGGGCCGAGCGTGCGCCGGCGCCGTCGATAATCGTCGTGTTGTCCTTGTCGATCTGGATGCGCTTGGCACGGCCAAGGTCTTCGATTTTGACGTTCTCCAGCTTGTACCCCATCTCCTCGGAAATCATCTTCCCGCCGGTCAGGATCGCAATGTCCTCCAGCATGGCCTTGCGACGATCGCCGAACCCGGGGGCCTTGACGGCGGCCACATGGAGCGTGCCGCGGATCTTGTTGACCACCAGGGTGGCCAGCGCTTCGCCTTCGATATCCTCGGCGATGATGAGCAGCGGCCGTCCCATCTTGGCGATCTGCTCCAGAATCGGAAGCAGATCCTTCATGCTGGTGATTTTCTTCTCGTTGATGAGGATGAGGCAATCTTCAAGCTCTACTTCCATCTTCTCGGCATTCGTCACGAAATAGGGGGAGAGGTAGCCGCGGTCGAACTGCATCCCTTCGACGATCTCCAGTTCGGTCTCCAGCCCCTTGGCCTCTTCCACGGTGATGACGCCTTCCTTGCCGACCTTCTCCATCGCCTCGGCGATAATCGCGCCGATCGCCTCGTCGTTGTTGGCGGAAATGGTTCCGACCTGTGCGATCTCTTTGGCATCCTTGGTGGGTTTGCTCATCTTCTTGAGTTCACTGACAACCACTTCCACGGCCTTGTCCACGCCGCGCTTGAGGTCCATCGGATTGCTCCCGGCGGCAACGCTCTTCGCGCCTTCGCGGAAGATCGCCTGGGCCAGGATCGTTGCGGTGGTCGTTCCATCGCCGGCAACGTCGCTCGTCTTGCTGGCCACTTCCCTCACCATCTGGGCGCCCATGTTTTCGAACCTGTCCTCAAGCTCAATCTCCTTGGCAACGGTCACACCGTCCTTGGTCACCGTCGGGGCGCCGTAGCTCCGGTCAATGATCACGTTCCGGCCCTTCGGTCCGAGGGTTACCTTGACCGCATCCGCCAGGGTGTTTACCCCCTTGAGTATCGACTTCCTCGCTTCTTCATCGTACTGAAGTATCTTCGCTCCCATGTATATTTCCTCCTTCTTATATGATCAATTGATTTATTATTTCTCCAAAATGCCGAGGATGTCGTCCTCACGCATGATCAGAAGCTCGTCGCCGTCGATCTTCACTTCGGTACCCGAATACTTGCCGAAAAGGATTCGATCGCCCGCCTTCACGTCCGGTTTGATCAGCTTGCCGTCATCGGCCGTCTTGCCCTTCCCGACGGCAATGACCAACCCTTCCATCGGTTTCTCCTTGGCGGTGTCGGGAATGATGATTCCCCCCTTGGTCTTCGCCTCCTCCTCAAGCCGCTTCACAATCACCCTGTCCTGTAATGGTCTGATTTTCATGCTTTAATCTCTCCTTTCCTCATTATATTCAATGGCTAATACTTCGGATGCCTTCGTACAACGTGGCTATAATATGCATCTATTTCCGGCTGTCAAGACTTGCCTGAGATTTTTTTTGCTGGTGATCCCGCTAAAAAAGATTCTCCGTCAGTTCCTTCAGGGAACCAATCGGAATCAGCTCTATGTTCAGCCGCTGCTTGCTTTCCCGGTTGCGGGTTCGGGGAAGAATGCAGCGCGTGAATCCCATCCGAGACGCCTCTTTGATCCGAACCTCCGTCTGGGAAATTCCCCGAATCTCTCCCGTCAATCCAACCTCACCGAAGACAACCGTTCCGTTCGCGATCGGCCGATTCAGAAAGCTGGAGGCCATCGCGGAGACGATTCCCAGGTCGATTGCCGTCTCATCCACCTTCACGCCGCCCGCCACGTTCAGAAAGATGTCGCTGCCGCCGAGATGGATCCCGCAGATCTTGTCCATGACGGCGGTCAAAAGCGAGACACGGTTGTGATCCACGCCGATCGCCGTTCTTCTCGGCATTCCAAAGCTGGTCGAACCGACCAGCGACTGAACCTCGATCAGGATCGGCCGCGTCCCCTCCATGCTCGGAACAACCACCGACCCGGCGGCCCCCTCCGGCCGCTCCGCCAGGAAGAAGGCCGAAGGGTTGGCGACTTCGGCCAGGCCGGTATCCCGCATCTCAAAAACGCCGATCTCATGGGTCGGACCGAATCGGTTCTTGATTCCCCGGATGATCCGGTAGGCATGGCCGGAATCCCCTTCGAAATAGAGGACCGTGTCCACCATGTGCTCCAGGACCTTCGGCCCCGCGATCGATCCGTCCTTCGTGACATGACCGACCAGGAAAACCGGAATGCCCGTTTGCTTGGCCAGCAGGATGAGCCTGGCCGATGTCTCCCGCACCTGCCCGACGCTCCCCGGCGCGGAGGAGAGGACCGGGGTATAGACGGTCTGGATCGAATCGATGACAACCGCGGCGGGCTTGATCTCCTGGATGCGTTTCAGGATATTCTCCAGTTCGACCTCGACGAGAATCAGCAGGTCCTTCGCGGCGGCGCCGAGCCGCTTTCCCCGGAGTTTGATCTGCCGGGCGGACTCTTCGCCGGAAACGTAGAGAACCGGCAAACCCCGCCCGGCCAGTTTTTCGAGGACCTGCAGCAGAAGCGTCGATTTGCCGATGCCGGGATCGCCCCCGACCAGGATCGCGGAGCCGCCGACAATCCCGCCGCCCAGGACGCGGTCCAGCTCGGCAATCCCCGTCCGGAGCCTCTCCCCTTCGTCGGCCGTAATGGCCTCGATGGACTGCGGAACGCCGTCGAAACGGACATCGGACGGATGGGCCGTGTCGGCATCCCGGATCTCCTCCTCCACGAAACGGTTCCACTCCCCACAGGCGGGGCATCGACCAAGCCATTTCGGCGACTGCTGACCGCAATTCTGGCAGAAAAACAAGGTCTTGCTTTTTTTCACGAGGAACCTCCATGTATTGTCGCATACATACCCCTTCCCCTTTCCGGCGTCAACCCCCACCCAAAAACACTTGAGTAATCGCCTCAACGCTGATATATCCTGCCCTCGTCGTTTGGTTATCTTTATTTATTTTTCCTTCACGGAAGGAGTTGTTCATGAGCAATCCTCACTTCGCCTCCGGTCCCTGCAACAAGAGACCCTCCTGGACCCTCGATGTCTTGAAAGATGCCGCGGTCGGTCGTTCCCATCGCTCGGCGCTGGGAAAGGAAAAACTGCTTCGCGCCATCCAGCAAACAAAGCACATCCTCGGAATTCCCGAAGATTATCTCGTCGGGATCATGCCTGCGTCGGATACCGGGGCCTTCGAAGCCGCCATGTGGAGCCTCCTGGGGGCACGGCCGGTTACCGTTCTCGTCTGGGAGAGCTTTTCCGAGGGCTGGGCCACGGATATCGCCAAGCAGTTGAAACTCAACCCTACGATTCTGCGGGCCGATTACGGAAAGCTCCCGGATCTCGCCGCGGTCGACTGGAACCACGACGTCGTCTATGTCGCGAACGGAACGACGAGCGGCGTCAGGATCCCGAACTGGGACTGGATCCCGGCCGACCGGAAGGGGCTCTCCCTCTGCGATGCCACCAGCGCCGCTTTCGCGATGCCGATCGACTGGGCCAAGGTCGATGTGGTCACCTTTTCCTGGCAGAAATGCCTCGGCGGAGAAGCGGGTCATGGGATGCTCGTGCTCAGCCCGCGCGCCGTGGAACGGCTGGACTCCTACGATCCGCCCTGGCCGCTTCCCAAGATCTTCCGCCTGAAGAAAGGGGGAAAGGTCAACCGGGCGATCTTCGAGGCGGATACGATCAATACGCCTTCCATGCTGTGCGTGGAGGACTACCTCGATGCGTTGCAATGGGCGGACGGCATCGGCCTCGACGGCCTCATCCGGAGAAGCTTGGCGAATCTCGAAGTCGTCGCGGCGTGGGTCGCGGAAAACGACTGGATCGCCTTCCTGGCCGAAACGCCGGAGATCCGTTCCAACACCTCCGTCTGCCTCTCCGTCGTCAGTCCGGAAGTTCACGCGCTGCCGAAAGAGGAACAGGTGAAGTTCCTCAAGGGAATCGTGGCCGAGATGGGAAAGAAAAAAGCGGCCTACGACATGGGCTCTTACAAGGATGCGCCTCCGGGATTCCGCTTCTGGTGCGGGCCGACGATCGCCCCCGAGGATATCCGCGCCGCGTTACGGGAATTGGGAAAAGTGTACCGGGAAAAGATCGCCGCACGATAGACGGGAGCAAAGGGGAGTAAATCAATGAAAAAAGTACTGATCAGCGACAACCTGTCCGAAGAGGGAATCGAGATATTCAGGAACACGCCGGGGATCGAGGTGGTCGTCAAGACGAAAATGACGCCCGACGAATTGAAGGCGGTCATCAAGGATTATGATGCGCTGGTGATCCGGAGCGCCACGAAGGTGACGCAGGAGGTCATCGACCTGGCCGACCGGCTGAAGGTCATTGGCCGCGCCGGGATCGGACTCGACAATGTGGACATCCCGGCCGCGAGCAAACGGGGGATCGTCGTCATGAACACCCCCGGCGGCAACGCCGTTACGACCGGCGAACATGCCATCTCGATGATGCTCTCCCTGGACCGGAAGATTCCGCAGGCGACGGCGTCGATGAAAGCCGGCAAGTGGGAAAAGAGCAAGTTTACGGGCCATGAACTCCTCAACAAGACCCTTGGCGTCATCGGAATCGGCCGCGTCGGCAGCATCGTCGCCGACCGCGCGCTGGGGCTCAAAATGAAGGTGATTGCCTACGATCCGTTCATCTCACCGGAAGCGGCGGAAAAGGCGGGATTCACGCTTGCCTCGCTGGATGACATTTTCCGGACCGCCGATTTCATCACGGTCCACACGCCGCTGACGAAGGAGACCCGCGGTCTGATCAACGCCGCGGCGTTCGCCAAGATGAAGAAGAGCGCCTGCGTGATCAACTGCGCCCGGGGCGGAATCATCGACGAACAGGACCTCTATGACGCCCTCGTCTCCGGTCGGATTGCCGGCGCCGCCCTCGATGTTTTCGTGGAGGAGCCGACGAAGAACATGGCTTTGATCGGACTGGACAATGTCATTTGCACCCCCCACCTGGGCGCCTCGACCGATGAAGCGCAGATCAACGTGGCGATCGCCGTCGCCGAGCAGATCAGCGCCTATCTGACGACGGGAGAGATCAAGGGCGCGGTGAATTTCCCGTCGGTCAGCGCCGAGATCCTCGCCGTCATCCGCCCCTACCTGACCCTCGCGGAAAAGCTCGGCAAATTCGAGGCCCAGCTCGTCTCCGGAGGCATCCAGGAGGTGGCCGTCGAATACAGCGGGGAGATCCTCGATTACAATGTCGCGCCGATTACCATCTCGCTGCTCAAAGGGCTGCTGACCCCGATACTCAACGAGGCGGTCAACTACATCAATGCCCCGCTGGTCGCCAAGGAACGGGGAATCCGGGTGGTCGAGGCGAAAAGCAGCGCGGTCAAGGACTACACCAGCATGATCTCCGTGACCGTCAAAACCGCGAAAGAAAAAACCTTTGCCGCCGGCGCGATCTTCGGACGGCGGGATTTGCGGATCGTTCGGATCAACAAGTTCACCGTCGAGGTGATCCCGGAAGGGCGGATGCTCGTCCTGTACAACAACGACAAGCCCGGCGTCATCGGCAACATCGGCACAACTCTCGGCCGGAACGGGGTCAATATCGCGCGTCTCCACCTGAGCCGCGAACAGGTCGACGGTCAGGCCATGGTCGTCCTGGCCACCGACAGCATGGTTTCTCCGGAACTCCTCGACGAATTGCGGAGATTGCCGAACATGATCTCGGTCACCGAACTCGAGATGTAAACCGTTTTGGAGAATCGCTATGGCAAACGTGGTTGTGGTCGGAACCCAATGGGGTGATGAGGGAAAGGGGAAGATCGTCGATCTCTACGCGGAACATGCCGATGTGATCACCCGGTTTCAAGGCGGCAACAATGCCGGTCACACGCTGGTGGTCGGCGGCAGGCAGACCATTCTGCACCTGATTCCGTCCGGCATCCTCCACGCAGGAAAGATCTGCGTCATCGGCAACGGCGTCGTTGTCGATCCCCGGGTGCTGATCGAGGAGTTGGACGGGCTCAAAGAAAGCGGTCTGCTTCCCGTCGACACGCGGCTCTTCATCAGCGAGACCGCGCATGTCATCATGCCCTACCACCGCCGGATCGACGTCGCGCGGGAATCACACAACGTCGGGAAAAAGATCGGGACGACCGGACGGGGCATCGGACCGGCATACGAGGACAAGATCGCCCGGATCGGCATCCGCATCTGCGACCTCCTCGACGAAAAAGTCTTTCGGGAAAAGCTGGCGCGGAACGTGGAGGAGAAGAACTTCTACCTGACGAAGCTCTTCGGAGAAGAGCCGATCGACGGCGGGCCGATTCGGGAAGAATATCTCGCGTATGCCGACCGCATCCGGCCTTATGTCGCCGACTGTTCGCTGCTTTTGCAGAAGCAGATCGACCATGGGAAAAGGATCCTCTTCGAGGGCGCCCAGGGATCGCATCTCGATATCGACCACGGAACCTTTCCGTATGTCACCTCCTCCAATACCGTCTCCGGGAACGCCGCCTGCGGCGCCGGGGTGGGGCCGCATCGGGTCGGAACGGTGGTCGGGATCTGCAAGGCGTACACGACGCGGGTGGGAGAAGGACCTTTTCTCACCGAGCTCAAGGATGAAACGGGAAACCGGCTCCAGCAGGTCGGGCAGGAATTCGGCGCGACGACGGGCCGCAAGCGTCGCTGCGGATGGCTCGACATGGTTCTGGTCCGCCATGCCGTCCGCGTTTCCGGCATCAGCGGGATCGCCCTGACGAAACTCGACGTCCTCACGGGGATCGAGAAGATCAAGATCTGCACCGGCTACCGGACGGAGTATGAGGAATTCACGGAATCCGTTCCCGCCAACCTCCGTCTGCTTGCAAAGTGCCGGCCCGTATACGAGGAGATGGACGGCTGGACTGAAAATATCCGGGGCGCGAGGCGGTTCGAAGACCTCCCGCGGAATACCCGCCGCTACATAGAACGGCTGGAGACCCTATCGGGCGCCCGGATGTTCCTGGTCTCCGTGGGCCCGGACCGGAACGAAACGATCACCCTTCAGGATCCGTTTCAGGACTAGCGGATCTCCCCCGGTCACCGGGCATCGGAAAGGTCCGGAGCCACCAACCCTGCGGGAGGGTCGGGCAAAGGTTTGATGCAGCGGCAAATCGGACCGCAAAGAAGCGACTTTGCATGTCAAGGAGATCTTTGAATATACGCATTTTTGGACTCGGCATCCATTTGACATCGTTTCCATAATAGCGCTTGACAAGAAAAGATCGTTCCTGTTAGAAGCCCCCTGTCAAAAACAAAGGGGTCGTTAGCTCAGTCCGGTAGAGCAGCGGACTTTTAATCCGTTGGTCGCGGGTCCGATTCCCGCACGACCCACCAAACAAAATCAGGGGGTTACAACTTTTAAAGTTGTGGCCCCTTGTGCGTTTTGGGGCAAATTGTAACTAAATTGTAACCGTCCGGCTTGCAGGGCATAGAATTCATGGCGCTTTTGCGCCGCTTCCCGCAAGTCGTCCTGGGAGGTGATGTTGTACCTGTCAAAGATATTGCGCGTCTTGTGACCGGAGATCGTCATCGCCACCCGCTCGGGGATCCCGGCCCGCACCATGTTGCGCACTGCGCTCCGCCTCAGGTCATGGAACAGGAGCCCCGGGATCCCGATCTTCATGCAGGCCGTTGCCCAGGCCTTCCGGAAATCCCCCACCGGGCTGCTGTCCAGTTGGAACACATAGGGACAGCGCAACCGCCTCTTTCGGTAGAGGCCGACCAGCACCTCCTGCAGCTCCGGCTCCAGGTAGAGTGTCCGCCCCTCTTCATTCTTGGAGTCGCCCGGCTCCAGCCGGACGATGCCGTCTCCCAGGTTCACCTGACGCCAGGTCAACCCCAGGATCTCCGACCGTCGCCAACCCGAAAAGTAAGCGAAGGTCAGCACGGGTTTCAGATACTCGGGCAGGGCCTCCCGCAACGCCTGGTAGGCCTCCTGCTCGATGAACCCCTTGCGGACGTTCCGCTCCTTGAGCATCGGAATGTAGGGGACATGGGGAACCCGAGGCGGCGTACAGCGGACCGCCAGATTGAAGGTCCGCTTGATGGCCGCCAGTTCCCGGTTGATGGTCCCGTTCATCCGCCCCTGCGCCTGCCGCTTGGCGACATACCGCTTGATGGCCGGGGTATCGATATCGACCGCCTTCACATGGCCGAACTCCCCTTTCAGGTGCCCGACACAACCTTCAGCCCGCAATAGGCTCTTCCTGTCGTTGATCCTGAAGTCCATGAGGTAGTCCTCGAGCAGTTCACTGAACATCACCTTCTCGAAACAGATCCCCGGCAATCGCCCCTGGGCGATCTCCCCTTCCCGCGTGATCAGGAGCTTCTTGGCGATCTCCTTCTTGTCGCTGTGCGCGGATTCGGTGTAGGGCTTGCCGCTCCGGTAATACTTGATCCAATACTTGCTTCCTCGCCTGTAGATGCATCCCACTGATGTGAGAGTGGACTCGATAATTGATG
>DIKL01000067.1:5116-13606 GCA_002424545.1 Syntrophaceae bacterium UBA5619 | reverse complement strand
AGTAGCGGTCGTGGGTCACGGCGATCACGGTGCCCGCATAGGCCTGGAGGTGGTGCTCCAGCCAGGCGACCGACTCGGCGTCGAGGTGGTTCGTCGGCTCGTCGAGAAGCAGGATGTCGGGATTCTGGAGCAACAGCCGGCACAGGGCAACCCGCCGCCTTTCGCCTCCGGAGAGAACTTTCACCGGGGTCTCCCCGGGCGGGCAACGGAGCGCATCCATCGCCATTTCGAGGCGCGAGTCGAGGTCCCAGGCGTCCAGATGGTCCAGCTTTTCCTGCACCTTGGCCTGCCGGTCGAGGAGTTTGTTCATGGCATCCTCGTCCATCGGTTCGGCGAATTTGTCGTTGATCTCGTTGAATTCATTCATCAGATCGACCGTCTGCTGGACCCCCTGTTCGACGATTTCGCGGACCGTCTTCGTGTCGTCCAGTCGCGGTTCCTGTTCGAGGAAGCCGACGGTGTGCCCAGGGGTGAGGATCGTTTTGCCGATGAAATCCTGATCCACGCCGGCAAGGATCCTCAGCAGGGAACTTTTCCCGGAACCATTCAGTCCCAGGACGCCGATCTTCGCCCCGTAGAAGTAGGAGAGATAGATCTCCTTCAGGACCGGTTTTTTGTCATAGACCTTGCTCACTCCGATCATGGAGTAGATCACCTTGTTCGGATCGTTCGCCATTTCATTCCTCCTCATGGAAATGCGGGGGATTTCATGATTCGATAGAATCGTTTAAAAATAAAGTTCTTCGATGAGCTCCGCCGCGCGTTCAGGATTGAATATCCCGCAGATGCAAGGTTTGGCCAACATTTCGCCCGCCTTCCGGGCGGTCATCCGCCCCTTTTTCACCTCGTCGGCAAGCTCGCGAACCAGGTTATACGATACCAGTCCATGACCGCACATCGTGGCCACCTTCTGGATCTTCTCTGCGGGAAGCAGGTCCGTTCTCCCCCAGATGCCCATGGACATGACGATCGTATGGGGGGTCAGACCCACCTTGCGGCAGCAGTCGTGGATGGCTTCCGTCAGGCCGCTCACCGTAACGGAGAGGCCCAGGTCTTCGTCCTTGAGCTCTTTGAGAACCCGGATCACCTGCTCACGGCTCCGGTAGACGGCGTGCACCAGTTCGTTCTCCACCAGGATCCGCCGGACCGCTTCATCGCTCCCCAGGGAAAACCGGCTGCCCCCCTTGGAGTCGCCGATGTTGACGGGGTTATACTTTTTGAGAATCTCGTAGACCTTCTCCAGCTTCGGTTTGGACCCTTCCGAATTGAGACCGCTCGATGGCATGGCGAACACCACATAATCTTTTTCCAGTGATTCAGTGGAACCCTGGCGGTGTAACGTGTGTGTCATAGTACGGCGACCTCCTAACCGATAAAGGGTTTTCCAAGACCCACATTGACCTTGGCATTTGGGCGATAGAATATGCCGGCCTTCTTGAGGATTTCTTCGCAGGGCCAGGTGCCGTCCTGGGCCGCCCGGCAGGCTACGTCCATGCTGATCACGGTGTCCAGTCCTTTTGACGTTTCCTTGATCAGCGCCAGGACATCGAGGAGTTTCGATTCTTCCACGGTAATTTCGATGATGGCGGAGAGGACCTTTTCCTCCCGGATCTCCGCCGGCAGTTCGCCGGTCTTGAGATTGATGAGGTTGGTCAGGGGATTCTTGGGCTCGAATTCCACACCATACCGGGCAAGGGCCATGCTCAGCTTTTCGAGCTCCTTGAGTTTGGCCCCGAGGCCGGGCCTGCCGACTTCGATGGCCACGCCCGCCTGGCCGCGCTTGAACCGGCCGGTCACATCGTTGGTTTTGATCTCCTCCGTCCCTCGCCCGGCCAGTCCCGTTTCCTTATGTACGTTCAGCGGATCGCTATAAATGGCCCTCACGCTGCGGGGCCATACCAGGGGTTTCTGCACAAAGGCGTCCACGGGACAGATCTCGACCCTCCGGCATACATTGCACTCTACACACTCACCCTGGTCGATCGTCGCCTTCGCTTCCCCCATCCGGATGGCCCCCATGGGACACCAGTTGATACAGCTTTCACAGCCGATGCATTTATCCTCGTCAATGATCATTGAAACCTCCTTGCCCGTTGTATCTCAATTGAAGCGAAACCGGCTCGGTGTCTAAGCGGCCGGACGAATCAGACATTCCGGTATCCGGGATATTCCATACGTCTGTTCGCCGGCACCTTGTTATTGCCACCAATAGTGACCTTTTCTCTTTTCAAGCCATTTTTCGGTTCCCATCTTTGCGATGAGATCCAGGTGATGGTCGAGATTCTTGTGAACCTTGCGGAGACGGTCCAGCAGGCCGCATCCGGAACGTTGATCACACTCCCAGCACCCCTTCAGCCCCTTTTCCCGGACACACGGCCGGATCGTACATTGCGGATTTCCCCCGCCCTGCCGGCAGGTCGGACAATGCAACTGCCGGATTCTGCGCAAGACGGAGAGAAAAACGGGATACTCCCTGAATTCCGGGAGCTGCGGGGTTTTGTACTCGGCATAGAGGTCAAAACGAATCCCTGCGAGTTTTTTGTCCAATGCATCGGCCAGTTGAAACAGCTCTTCATCCGACGGAATGCAGTCCGCGCAGCAGAGACCGCAGCAGGCTGTCCACTTCCGGTTCGTTTCCGTCATAATCGACTCCCTCGCTTACAGGCTGGTTCCGGAGAGATGCTTCAAGCCCTTCGGGCTTCCTGAGCAATTCTCCTCGGGACTCTGCCTAATCGACACCCCCGCGCGAAAAATGCCGCCGAAATTGCCCCTCCTCCCGGCGGTTGTTGGGATCGACCATAACGACGCTATGACGGATTGTCAAGGAAAGATGCGATTTTGGCGCTTGAAATGTCCAACAAAAAAAATCGAATATTTGATCTATTATATATTATCACATTGATATAATAAGGTATTCATAAAATAGCTTGACATTGAAAACCGGCTTATAGTAGTCAGCCGATGAATCCATGGATACACGAATCCGGTATTTCATTGGCCGGAAAGTCGGCTCATGGACCAAATCCAGATCGGATAAGTTCCCTAAACATCAATCACAAAAGGAGGAGAAGCAATGCAAAAAAAGCAAGCATTCAGATGTTTGGTATTAGGTTTTATCTTTACTGCAGCCGTCTGCATTTTTTTGGAGGCGCCCGCTACGGCCAAGGCCGTGAACCTGAAGTTTGCCCATTCCGAAGCGGTAGCCAATATTCGCCATGATGTTGGTCTCTTTTTCGCCAAGCGAGTCGCGGAGCTTTCCAAAGGGGAGATCACCATCGAGGTGTTTCCTGCGGGTGTGATGGGAACCCACCAAAGCTGCCAGGAGCAGGTGGCTATGGGCACGCTTGACTTCTACCCCACAACGGCGGGGCTGGTCTCCGTCTTCGATCCCAACCGGACCCAGGAACTCATTGAACTGCCCTACCTCTTCGATTCGTACACACAAGCGTACGCGTTCATGGACACGCCTTTTGTAACCAAGTTCTATGAACCTCTTCTGGCCAGGGGCATCCGCTACTTGGCCACCTGGGACAACGGCTTCCGGCATATGACCAACAGCGTCAGGGCCATCAACACGCCGGCCGACATGAAAGGTCTGAAGATTCGGGTTGTCCAGTCGGAAATGTCCATCAACATCATCAACGCCCTGGGCGGAAACGCTGTGCCCATGTCCTATTCCGAGCTCTACACGGCATTGTCGCAGAAGGTTGTTGACGGCCAGGAAAATCCGTACATGAATATCTATGCCTCGAAGTTTTATGAAGTGCAGAAGTATATGTCCGTCACAAAGCATCAGTACAGCACGCTGCCGATCATCATGTCCGACAAGACATGGAAGAAGCTCGACGAAAACCAGCGTCAGATCATCCAAAAAGTGTCCCTGGAGGCGGCTGCCTATATGCGGAAAAAGGTTGGAGCAAATGAAGATTCCCAGCGCAAGGCCATGGAGGCGGCAGGGATGAAGATCAATGACGTGAAAGACCTGACGCCTTTCCGTAAAACCCAGGAACCGGTCTATGAATGGGCCAAGAAGAAATGGGGAGCGGACAAGGTCAGCACGGTTCTGTCTGAAGTAGAAAAATTCAGAAAACAGTATCCCGCCGGCACGACCTATTTCGGCATTTCCGATCAGAAGAAATAGATGATGCAGTATCCTGTCTTTTACCGCCGGGCCGGAGAGATTGTCTCCGGCTCGGCGATGATCGGCTGGCGGCAGAGACTGGCCCTGTCAAAGGATGTTCCCAACAGAAGCGTGCGGGAGGAAATATAGATGGGCAATGGCGACAAGTCTTTTTTCGGCAGGGTATGTTCCTTGAGCGACATCGTGGCCGGCATCGCTTTCGGTGCGCTGTGCGTCTCCGTAGGCATTCAGGTCGCGGCACGCTATATTTTCAATGTGTCGTTCGGCTGGGCGGAAGAATTTCCGTTGTTTGTCTTCCTCTGGGTATGCTTTATCGCGGCGGCATCCGCCTATCGGCAAAACAGCCATTTGGGCATATCGCTGGTCTTTGACCGATTGCCGAAGGGATTCCGAAAGGTGGCGCGCTATATAGAACTTTTGCTGACTTTCTGCTTGTTCTTGGCCATCTTTTATTACGAATTGGATGTAGCCCTGACGATGGGCTCCAGTTTCGTCGTTCTAAAATTTCCCAAGCTTTACTATTTCATCGGTATTCCGACCGCAGCTCTTATATTCATGCTACTGGTCGTCGAGAAGTTCATTATACAGGTCAAGATCGATTTTGGCCGTTCCCAAGCCGGAGGGGTTGAACCCGCGGGCAAGAAGGTATGACCCATTGGTTGGGGGCTGACTGAAGGTACGATGGTACGGGTCGGGTGTGAACAGGCAGATAAAAGGGGAGGCTAAAACGAATGGATGCGGTGTATATCTGTGGATTGAGCTTTTTGGTCTTTGCATTTTTTCTGAGGATACCGATCTCTTTTTCCGTGGGTATGGCCGCGCTGCTTTACGCTTTCGTTACAGACCGGATCCCGATAGAAGCCCTGGTCCATCGTATGGTGATGGCCACGGAATCCTGGCCGCTGATGGCAATCCCCTTCTTCGTGCTCATGGGGATCGCCCTGAATCGGGGCAAGTCGGGCACTTACCTGATGGACCTGGCGAACTCCCTGGTCGGCTGGTTTTACGGCGGACTGAGCGCCGTCATGGTATTGGTCAATATGTTCTTCGGTGGCTGTTCGGGGTCGGCCGTGGCCGATGCCTCGAGCATCGGCGGGGTCATGATTCCCGAAATGATCCGCAGAGGCTACGGGAAGGGGTACTCCGCAGCCCTCAACGCCGCCTCTTCGACCATCGGCATCATCATCCCGCCGAGCATCCCTTTGATTCTCTATGCCTGGGTCACCGAGGTGTCCATCCGGAAACTCTTCCTGGCCGGTCTGATCCCGGGCATCCTGGTAGGGGTGGCTCAGATCCTCGTTGCCGCCTTTCTGGGATATAGATACAAGCATTACCGGGCGCCCCGGCCTTCCTTTGCGGCCATTCGACCCCAATTGATGAAAGCCCTGCCCGCGCTCTTCATCCCCGTGATCGTCATGGGCGGAATCCTGGCAGGGGTTTACACCACCACCGAGGCGGCTCTCATCGGCGCCGTTTATGTCGTTGCCGTCGAGATCTTCTTCTATAAATCGTTCGGATTCAAGGAACTTTTCAAGATGTTCGTGGAATCGTCCAAGGTCAGTGGCGTGGTTCTCCTGCTCATCGCCATGTCGCTCATGCTCACCTATGTCATTGTGGTCTCGAGGGTGCCCGTGGCCCTGCAGGCCACCCTGGCCCAGTACATTACAAACGGTACCCTGGCCTTGTTGACCATTACCGCCATGCTTCTCGTGATCGGTTGTTTTCTCGATCTGGCGCCGTCTCTGCTGATCTTTACCCCCATATTCTTCCCTTTTGCGACGAACCTCGGGGTCGATCCCGTTCAACTGGGGGTGGTCATCTGCATGGTCCTAGGCGTGGGTCTTTTCACCCCGCCGGTGGGCCAGACTCTCTATATTTCGGCCTTGATCGCCGATGCGCCGATCGAGGTGGTCAGTCGGGACATCCTCTGGTTCCTGGCAGCCATTGTGCTGGTCGTTTTATTAGTCATCTTTTATCTGCCGACGACGATGTGGATGGCAGCCATGTAATGTGCCGCTCTCCATGCCGTAAGTTATGGTTGGCGGACTCGATTCCCGGAAAATTGAAAACAGTATGACCGAAACCGAAAAGAAGGACAATGGCGGCAACGACAGGACAGCGGGTCCATGGACGGAATCCGAAATGGTCCGCCCCCCCAATTCCCTATCCGATCAGATCTACGGTCTGCTGAAAAAGAAGATCCTGAACAGCGAGATCCTGCCCGGAGAAAGGCTGATGCAGGAGGAGGTGGCCAAGGCCTTCAATGCCAGCCGCACGCCCATCCGGCAGGCTTTCCATCTGCTGGAAAAGGACGGCCTGGTGGAAAGGCTGCCCCAGAACGGCTTCCGGATCACCCGGCTGGAGCTCGAAACCATCAAGGATCTGTTTGCCATCCGCGGCGTTCTGGAGGCCTATGGGGTCGAACTGGCCTGCGAACGGATCGAGCCGAAAACGATCGAAACGCTCCGGTCCATCCGGGACCAGGCCCAACAGATGCTCGCATCATCCGACATCCCCCGGGAAAGCAAGCTGCGCCGGATCTTCGAATTCAACTCCCAGTTCCACGAAACCATCTACCGGTCCACCAACAGCCGGTACCTGATGGATCTGATCAGCAACCTGCGAAACACGGTTCTCAGACTCCGGGCGCTGGGCGTTCGCAAGAACGGCTCCTGGAAGCAGGCCCTGAATGAGCACTCCCGCCTGATCGATTGCCTCGAGCAGAGGGACAAGAAGGCTGCGGGGAAACTGATGCGGCGTCATATCGCCAACGCCATGTCCCACGTCCTGAGCCAGTGGAATTTGGCGGATGAGAAGGGCCCGCGCAAGGGTGAATCGGCCGCTCCCCGGAAAAAGGACGGCACCGGAAAGCGAAAAGGGGAGACGAATTCCGCGAAGAAGGATTGACATGCTTTTGCCCATGGGCCGCGGCGGGGAGGACAACTGTCCCGCAACAGGATGGATCCAACGAAAGGATGTTTTTTTCAATACAATCGAGGAGGAGAAGATGACTAAAACATTGGGAATCATCGGTCTCGGCCGGATGGGGATGGCGGCGGCCATCAAATATATCGCCGAGGGGTACAAGGTCGTGGGCTATGCCCGCAGGCCGGAGGTGATCAAGGAATTCACCGCCGCAGGCGGGATCGCCGTGAAAAACAGCCGGGAGGTTGCGGAGCAGTCCGGCACGGTCATCGTCTACGTGTTGAACGACCGGCAGGTGATCAGCGTGATCACAGGTCCCGACGGCATCCTCGAAGGGTGCCACAAGGATACCAAGGTCATCTGCATGTCCACGATCGATAAGGACAACCTGGAGATGCTCGCCGAAAAGTGCGCGGCAAAAAAGGTCGGGTTCGTGGACTGCCCGGTCACCGGAGGACCGGCCCGGGTGAAGGCGGGAACGCTGACGCTGATCGTGGCCGCGCCTAAGGATCTTTTGGAAGCGTGCCGCCCCGTTCTGGAAGTGCAGGGCAGGATCACCTACATCGGCGAACAACCCGGATTGGCGCAGGCCGTCAAGCACTGCAACCAGCTCCTGGTGGCCGCGACCTTGGCCGCTACGATCGAAGTGGTCACCCTGGCCCGCAAGGGCGGGCTCGACCCCCGGGTGGTCTGCCAGGTCGTCGGGAGCGGCATCTGCGGCAGCGACTGGTTCAGGCTCATTACCGCCAGCATCCTGGACAACGCCCCCGCTCCCGGAGGGCTGGGACAGATGTGCAAGGATATCGGCCTGGTAATCAACGACGCCAAAAGGACGAAGACCCCGCTGCTGGTGGCCTCGGCCGCCAATCAATACTACCTTTCGGCCCTCTCCCTGGGTCTGGAAAATGCCGACGTCCACGAACTGATCCGGGTCATCGAAAAAATGACGGAGTGATTCCGAGGCGGGAATTATGGTAAAAGCGGCACAAGGAGGCTCGATGTCGAGGATACTGGTCAGAGGCGCAAGGCTGATCGACGGAACCGACGGCACCGCGGTCGAACCCGCGGTCCTGCTGATCGCCGGAGGCGTCATCGAGGCCGTCGGTGGGGAGGCGGCCGGGCGGGCGGCAGAGGCCGCCGAGGTCTGGGATCTGGGCGATCAAACCCTGCTGCCGGGACTCATCGACTGCCACAACCACCTCTCGCTGGATCCGACCCTGGAGAATTATCTGCACCGGATGAACGATCCGCTGCCGGAGCTGACCCTCCGGGCATCCAACGCCATGAAGGTCGACCTGGAGGCCGGGGTGACCACCTCCCGCTGCCTTGGGGACAAGGGCTTCCTGGATGTCGCGTGCCGCAAGGCGCAGGCGGAAGGGAGCCTCACCGGTCCACGCCTGCTGGTCGCGACCCGCGGCATCCGG
>DIKL01000067.1:0-5089 GCA_002424545.1 Syntrophaceae bacterium UBA5619 | reverse complement strand
GAGCCGATCCGCGCGGCGGTGCGGGAAAACCTGCTGGCCGGCGCCGATCTGATCAAGATCTATACCACCGGAACCCTGCGCGGAGCCCGGCGGATTGGAAACTACTTCTCCCGTGAGGAGGTCCAGGTCGCGGTGGACGAAGCCCATCGGGCGGGCGTGCCGGTGGCGACCCACTGCATCGGCGGGCCGGATTNNCAGCTCGCCCTGGAGACCGGAATCGACGTGATCGAGCACGGCTATTTCGTGACCGACGAGGAGATCGAAGCCCTGTTGAAGTACGACCGGTGGCTGGTGATGACCCCCAGCATCTTTTTCACCGACGCGCGGATCCGAACCCTCCCGCCGGAGCTGATCGACGGCCATCTGCAGCAGCGCGGGGATGTCCGTCAGCGTTTGGCGGCGGCCATCCGGGCCGGGGTCAAGCTTGCGGTCGGCACCGACGCCATGCATGGGGGTCTGGCCCGGGAAATCGCCTATCTCGTCGAGATGGGGGCGACGCCTGTAGCGGCGCTTCGGGCCGCCACGGCCGACGCGGCCCGGATGTGCGGCCTCGGCGATCGCACGGGGACGCTCCAGAAGGGGAAATGGGCCGACTGCATCGGTGTGGCAGGCGATCCTCTGGAGGATCCTTGCGCCCTCGAACGGGTCCGCACCGTCATTCTGGGAGGTCGCCTGGTGAAGCCGGAGCAAGTGGTTTAAAGTCGATCACGAAAAGCGTTTGGGAAGGAGCCCCGCGAAGTGGGGCTTTCAGGTTTCATTCCCGCCCGACGGCGGGACAACGATTTCAGCACTTATTCAGGAGGAGATGTAAATCATGCGAAAGAAATTGATGATTCACGATTTTTACAGGATGAAGCAAGAGGCCAAGAAGATTACCTGGCTGACGGCTTATGACTTTCCTACGGCCCAGTTTGCCGAAACGGCGGGGCTGGACATGCTCCTGGTGGGGGACTCCCTGGGAATGTGCGTCTACGGCTATCCCGGAACGGTGGCCGTGACCATGGACCAGTGCATCGTGCACTGCGAGGCCGTGCGCCGCGGCGCCCCCAACACCTTCGTGATCGGCGACATGCCCTTTCTCTCCTACCAGGCCAGCGACGAGAAGGCCGTGGAAAATGCCGGCCGGTTCCTGAAAGAGGCCAACGTCGACGCCGTCAAGCTCGAGGGCGGGGTGCGGGTGGCCCGCCGCATCAAGGCCATCGTCGAGGCCGGAATCCTGGTCGTCGGCCATATCGGCCTGACGCCCCAGAGCTCGGGCGCGCTCGGAGGACACAAAGCCCAGGGCCGCACCGCCGATGCGGCGAGGCTCGTCGTCGAGGATGCCCTGGCCGTGCAGAATGCGGGCGCCCAGCTGATTCTGGTCGAGGCGGTGCCGCCCGAGGTGACGCGCTATATCCACCAGAAGCTCGCGATCCCCGTGCTCTCCATCGGTGCCGGTCCCCACTGCGACGGCCAACTCCTGATCGTCAGCGACATGATCGGACAGTTCCAGGCCTTCACACCCAAGTTCGTGAAAAAATACTGCAACGTGGCGGAGGTCGTGGTCAAAGGGATGATGGAGTACTGCGAAGAGGTGCGCACCGGGAAGTTCCCCGGCGAGGAGCACTGCTATCGCATGGTCGAGGGCGAGGAGGCGAAATTCCTGAAGCTCATGCAGGATCGCTGATCTGGAGAGGCAACAAATGACAGGTCCAGGATTACGGCAATGATGAGGATCCTCGGCGTCGATGTCGGCACGACTTCCATGAAGATGGGCGTCTTCGACGAGCAGGGCGATACCGTCGTGCTCGTCCGGCAGTTTGCCCGGGACTATCCCGTCAACACATACAACGACGGGCTTTTCAGCGACATCGAGCCCTCGAAGTGGCAGCAGGCCTTCATCGCCGGGTGCAAGGCCCTGGAGGATCTCCTGGCCGGCGTGGATGTCGTCGCCCTGTCGGGAACGACCCCCGGTTTTACGGCAATGGATGCCCAGGGGGAACCCCTCCACCCCGCGATCCTGATGCTGGACCAGCGCTCCCGGCAGCAGGCCCGGCGGATCATCGATACGGTCGGCATGAAGACCCTCCTGGCCGAGACGGCCAACATGCCCGTCGCCGGCGGCTGCTCGCTGGCGAGCCTCCTCTGGATTCAGGAAAATCTCCCGGAGGTCTATCGCAAAACGGCGGTCTTCGGCCACTCCAACACCTTCATGGCCAGGTGGCTCACCGGGGCCTTCGCCATCGACCCCTCCTCGGCGTCGCTGAGCGCCCTCTACAACACGGTCCGGAACGACGGAAGCTGGAACCGGGAGATCGCCGGCGCCTTCGGCATCTCGCCGGAGCGGCTCCCCGCGGTCATGGCCGCCCATGAGAGTCCGGGCCGCCTGAGGTCCGAGCTGGCTTCCCGGCTGGGGCTGACCCGGGAGCCCGCGGTCGTGATCGGCGGGAACGACGCGGTCCTCGCGGCCTACTCGCTCGGCATCGAGGAGCCCGGCGAGACGATGAACATCAACGGGACCTGTGAGATCACCCTGGTCTGCCTGCCCAGGTGCTACCCGTCGCTGAATTACAACATCCGCTGCCACGCGGTCCCCGGCCGGTGGCTGACCCTTTACGTGATGAACGCCCTGGGGGTGGCCTACGAGTGGTTCCGGAGGCTCTTCTGCGGCGAGATGACCTTCGAAACCTTCTACGGCTCCTTCCTGCCCGACGCCGTCGATGGCTGGCTGGAGCGGGAATCGGGGGTGATCTACGTCCCCTACCTCATGGGCTCCCGCTACTCCCTCGAACCGCTGAAGGCCGAATTCCGAGGGATGACCCAGGAGAGCTCCCGGGAAGAGCTGCTGGCGGCACTGGTCCGGGGCCTCTGTCTTTACCAGCGGGAGCACCTCAAGGAGATCGCGCTTTCGATCCCCCTGAAGGAGGAGATCCGTGTCACCGGCGGGGCGCTCAACCCGTCGCTGATCCGGGCGAAGGGCAGATGGATGCGGGAGTGCCGGTATGTTTTCGAGGAGCAATCCTCTCTGAAGGGGGCCGCCCTCCTGGGACGAAAGCACCTGCGATCCATCGCCGGTCCCAATACACCGGCGGGAAATGCTTCGCGGGCCGGCAGCGAATGATGAATTCTTCTTGACCGGCAAAGCAGGTTTCCTTGTTTTCCACGTCCAGCGGCAAAGGCAACCGGCGGACAGAGATCGCCAAAAAGGGTTTTTCTGGAGAAATATATGAAATCGATTTTCGTCAATACAGAACGATGTGTGGCATGTAAAACCTGCGAGGTGGCCTGCGCCCTGAACCGGTCGAGCCTGAGCCGGAAGCTTCCGGAGGCGATCTACGAGGAGGTGCCGCCCCAGCCGCGGGTCAGGGTCGAGCCCACGGGCGGGGAAAACGGGTTTCCCGTCCAATGCCGCCACTGCCAGGATGCGCCCTGCCTGGATGCCTGCCCCGCGGCGGCCCTCTACCGGGACGAGGAGGGGCTGGTTCTCGTCCACGATGAGCGGTGCATCGGCTGCTGGATGTGCGTCATGGTTTGCCCCTTCGGGGCGCCCCAGCCTTTCCGGTCCTTCCGGAAAGTCCTGAAGTGCGACCGCTGCAAGGGGATGGACGCCCCATACTGCGTGGAGAGCTGTCCCACCTCCGCGCTCATCCTGGTCGACCCCGAGGCGATCGCGAGCGGAAAGATCGCCGCCCCCAAAAGAGGGCGCCTCACGGGGCTGGATTTCGTCTCGGGCAAGGGGCTGGCCAAGAGCCTTTAACGGACGGGAGAGCGGCGGCCTCCGCCGATCTCCCTGTTTTCAACATCAAACTCGATCGAAAGGGCCAAAACGATATGGAACGAATTCATCGCAAAAGCGCACTCAACCGAACCGCCGAACTGATCCTCGCCTGCCACGGACGGGGAGAAGGCCTCCTCTGGGAACGCTATGAAAAGCAGCTTCCCCTCTGCGCCTTCACGAGCAACGGCCTCAACTGCCGCAAGTGCTTCCTGGGGCCCTGCCGGATCAATCCCTTCGGGGACGAGCCGGCGCAAGGGGTCTGCGGCGCCGGCCGGGACCAGATCGTGATGGAAAACCTCTTTCGGACCACCCTGGAAGGTCTCCTGGAGACGGCCCGCTCGGCGGCCCTGATGGGAAAAGGGGACGGGGAACTCCCGGACATCGGCGGCGACCTTTCGCGCAAGCTGCGCGAACAGCTCTCCGGCGCGGGGATGCTGCCCGTGACGAAGGGACAGATCTTCGGTCTCGGGAACAGCTTCTTCTCCCACCGCGAATACCTCCCGAACACCCTCTCCGACCTCGTCCGGATGGGCCTGATCCATTACGGGATCCTGAAGGCGGGTAAGGCCCCGGCCGGCAAGGCAGCGACCGCGGCTGCGGCCTCCGGGGGAGCGCGGGTCTTCTGCATCGGCCAGATGCCCGCCGCCTTTGCGGCGGCATTGAAAAAGGCCGCCGGTTCGGAGAAGATTATCCTCCTGGGTCAGGGCGGGAACGGCGGCCCTGCGATCGCGGCCCTGGCCGACCAGGGAACGCCGGAATTCGCCCCTGAGATGGGCATCGACGCCCTGGTCGTCGCCTTCAACGGCGCCTTCCCGGCGATGGAGGCCCTGGCCGCCAAGTCGGGCCTTCCCGTCATCCTCCTCGGAGGAAAGAAATCCCTCCAGGAAGCCGCGGGAGAGACGGTCCGGCTGGCCCTCGCCCGTCGCAAGTCCGCCGGAGCGGACCCGGCCTCCCTCGACATCCGGGCGGAAAACGCCGGTCTCGCCGGCAAGAAGAAGGCCCTTCAGAAGGCCTTTGCGGCGGGGCGCCTTCGGGGCGTGGCGGTCCTCTTCGGCGAGGCCAACGTCAAACAGCCCTTCTTCGAGCGCACGCTGGCCATTCTGGAGGGGTGCCTCCAGGAGAGCTGCATGGTCCTTCTGGGCGGGGAGATCGGCGCCCACACAGACATGCTCATGGCCGAGCTGACACGGCGCAAGTCGGCCGCAGGCGAGGGGTTTGCCGCCGCCATCAGGAAGGACGGCCTTCCGGCCGTGGCCGCCTTCGGTTCCGCCTTCGAGCTGCCCGACGCGGTCGGCTTCGTGCGGGCCCTGGCGCCGCCGCAGGAGGCGTCGG
>DIKL01000003.1:2172-22902 GCA_002424545.1 Syntrophaceae bacterium UBA5619 | reverse complement strand
CTTCGGGCGCCGGCGCGGGCGCGGGCGCGGGAGCCGGGGCCGGAGCTGCGGTCTCAGCCGGTTTCGTCTCTTCGGCTTTCTTGCACCCCACGACGGCGAAGGACAACGCCGCGACAAAAAACAGGGAAATCATGACTGCGAATACCTTCTTCATTTGGGCACCTCCTTTCTATGAATGATGGCACTGAGGGATCCCCCTCAAACGTGCGATAATCTAATCCTAATTTTTTGCTTGTCAAGATAATTTCATCATTATATGAGAACAATCCCCTTGTTTATCCATCCGTCGGCCGCGGAGTCGCGATCAACGGTCAAGGCGGCTGTCAGGAGAAGAAGATCATGCGTGTGGTGGCTGTTTCGCCCGGCAAAGAGGAGATCGCGGCCTCCGGGCTCGTTGAAAAGGATTTTCGGACCGATCCGGAGACCTATCGGCATTTCGTCGAACAATATCAAACAGATTTCCTTGATTTCGAACGAACGTTCTACGGTAGGGAAAAGGCGGTGGAGGGATCGACGGCCCCGGGTTGCGCCGGGCGGACTTTCACCGCGGCGGACGCGGCCTGCATCGAGGCCTTCGAACGGAGCCGTCCGCCTTACAGCTTTCGCCGGGGTTCCTATTACCGGTACCGGCTGGATCGCACCGGCCAGGCCGACCGGCCGATCATCCTGGAACGCTTTGAACGAAGCGAGATCACCGGCGCCTTGTTGGGAATCCCCTTCACCTCCCAGCGTCAGGGTCTGCTGATGCGGTTCTGCCTCTGGATTGAAAAAAAGCTTCAGGAACGGCAAGGCAAAATGACCGGTGGACAACCATGAATCAGGAACAGACATCCCTCCGGAGAATGGTCTACGCATCGCTTTTCGGGGCGTTGACCGCGCTGGGGGCCTACATCATCATCCCACTCCCGCCGGTTCCGATCACGCTGCAGACCCTCTTTCTCGGCCTCGCCGGCACGCTGCTGGGGGGGCGTCTCGGGGCGCTCAGCCAGGTGGTTTATCTGCTTCTGGGCGTCCTCGGCCTTCCGGTCTTTGCGGGCGGCAAGGCAGGCTTGGGGGTTCTCTTCGGGCCGACGGGCGGCTACCTGATCGGATTTGTCGCGGCGGCCTTTGTCATCGGGAAACTCAGCTCGATCAAAAAGAATTCCGGTTTCGCCTGGTTGTGTCTCTCGCTGGTCGCGGGAACGGCGGTTCTCTACACGCTGGGGGTTCTCCAACTCTCCCTGGTCGCCCGTCTGGCCCCGCTGAAGGCGCTGGCCGTCGGCGTCCTCCCGTTCCTGCCGGGCGACGGGATCAAGATTCTTCTCACGGCCTGGATTGCCCTCAAGCTTCGGGACCGTCTCGGCGGGAAACTGCCATGATCCGTATCGAAGACCTGGTTTACCGTTATGACGCCGGGGGCCCGGACTGCCTTCAGGCGATCCGTCTCGATATCGAAGAGCGCCTCCACACCGCGCTCATCGGCCCGAACGGATGCGGAAAGACGACGCTCATCAAGCATCTGAACGCGCTTCTGTTTCCCTCGGCCGGCACGGTCTGCGTGGACGGGATGATGACGACCGACGCCGCCTCCGTTCGGGAGATCCGGCGGAGGGTCGGGATGGTCTTTCAGAACCCGGACAGCCAGATCATCGGGATGACGGTTGAAGAGGACGTCGCCTTCGGGCCGGGAAACCTTGCGCTTCCCTCCGCGGAGATTCGCCGCCGCGTGGAGGAATGTCTGACGATGGTCGGGATGGCCGGTTTCGAGAAGCGGGCCCCCCACACCCTCTCGGGCGGGGAGAAGCGCCTGCTGTCGATCGCCGGCGTGCTGGCGATGAATCCCCGCTACATCGCCTTCGACGAGCCGACGGCCTATCTCGACCCGGAGGGGAAACAGCGGGTTCTGGAAATCATCCGGCGGTTGAACCGGGAGGGGATGGCGATCATCCATATCGCCCATGACCGGCGGGACATCGCGGAGGCGGATCGGGTCGTGGTGATGGACCGGGGCCGGATTCTGCTGACCGGTGCGCCGGCGGAGGTTTTCGAAAAGACGGATCGGCCGCCGGCCGTCGGTCTCGACGGTCTTCCGCAAGAGGGAAGATCATGATCCTTTTGGGACAGTACCTGCCGGGCGACACCATCCTCCACCGCCTCGACCCGCGGGTGAAGATCCTCTCCGTGGTCGCGCTCAGCATCCTGATCTTCGGGGCAACGCCGGTAGAGATCCTGCTGATCAGCGCCTTTCTGCTTATGGTGATCCGCTCGGCCGACATGACGTCCGCCCAGGCCCTGGGCGCGCTGAGGCCCGTGGCGGTTTTCATGGCGATGATCTTTTCCGTCCATCTCCTCTTGACCGAGGGAGATCCGATCCTGTCGCTCGCGCCTCTGCCGATGCGGATCACCCGGGAGGGATTCCTGCGGGGGATGTATGTGACCTGGCAGTTCGCCGGCCTTGTCCTTGCGGCCGCCGTTCTGACGCGGTCGACGCCCCCTTCCGATCTCGTCGGGGGGATCGAGCGTCTTCTCCGGCCGTTCTCGCGCGTGGGCGTGCCGTCGCAGGACATTGCGGTGATGATCGCGATGGCGCTCCGGTTCATGCCCATGCTGCTGGAGGAATACGACCGTCTCCGGATGGCGCAGATGGCGCGGGGCGCGGATTTCACGACGGGAAGCCTGGCCCTGCGAGGCAGAGCCGTCGCGTCGCTCGCCGTTCCGTTGCTCCTCTCCTCGTTCCGCCGCGCCGACGAACTCGCCGTCGCGATGGAGGCCCGCGGTTACCGCCGCGGTCCCAGAACCGCGCTCCGGGAACTGCGGTTTGCCCGGCTCGATCTGGGCGCGTTCGTGGCGATCATCTCTTTTCTTCTCGTGAATTTTGCCTTGAGAACGGCAGTCGGCTGAAAGGCCTGATCGGGAATTTCCTGAAACAGAGCGAAAGGATGGATTGGGAATATGAAAAAACCCTGGACGTTCGTCGACACGCCCGCAAAGTTGGCGAAGGCCGAAAAACGGATCGGCAATGCGCCGGCGATTGCCCTCGATACCGAGTACGACTCCTTTCGCTATTTCCGGGAGAAACTCTGTCTGCTGCAGATCCAGACCGGAGAAAAAAGCTGGCTGATCGATCCGCTGGCCGAGCTCGACCTCTCCTTTCTCGGCGATGTTCTGGGCGATCCGGGGATCCTCAAGATCTTCCACGCCGGCGACAACGACATCCGGATCCTGAAGCGGGATTATGCCTTCGCCTTTAGGAACATCTTCGACACCCACCGCGCCGCATCGCTTCTGGGTTTCCGCCAGCTTGCCCTTTCGACGCTTCTCGAATCCATCCTTGGCGTAACCCTGGAAAAGAAAATGCAGCGATCCCGATGGGATACACGCCCCCTATCGGAGGAACAGTTGGACTACGCCGCCCTCGATACGGCGCACCTGCACGAGCTCTACCGGAAATTGAACGCGGAATTGCGGGAAAAGGGTCTGGAGAAGGAGGCGAAAAGCCACTTCGTCGGATTGACCGCCGTCGCCTGGCGGCCGAAGATCCTCGACCGGCTGGGCCACCGGAAGCTCCCGGGCTACGGGCGACTCTCCGCGGAGCAGAAAGAGCGTCTCCGGCGCCTGTATCGCTGGCGCTTCGAAAAGGCGAAGGAGATCGATCGCGCCTGCTTCATGCTGCTGCCGGATCCGCAGCTCGTCGCCCTTGTCCGCCTGGCTGCCCCGTCGCTGCGGACCATGGCCGAACCCGGGCTCCTCTCGGCGGACGGTTTGAAACGTTTCGGTCCGGAGATCCTCATGGTTCTGCAACAGGACTGAAAAGCGCGGTCGGACGGTTTCTCAGAAATCCGGTCGAATCGAGGAAGACAGCGGCCGCGACCCCGGAGAAAAATTCCAGTTGACTGCCAATAGATATTGTGGTTATAAAGACACCCCATACAACATATTGTATTATTCCCGTAGGATTCTATATCGATTTCGCCGTCATCATAAGGAGATAGCATCATGGCCGTTCACCCATCCGTGGTTCCGCAATTGTCCAAGAATGCCGCAATGGTTTTAGAGAGGCGCTATTTGCGCAGGGACGCCGATGGCCGCGTCATGGAAATCGCCGCGGACATGTTTCGGCGTGTCGCGGTTGCGATTGCCCGCGCCGATCAGAAATTCAACAAGGACGCCGACACCTCGACCCTGGCGGAGCGGTTTTACAATGCCATGGCCGGATTCGAGTTCCTGCCGAATTCCCCGACGTTGATGAACGCCGGCCGCGAATTGGGGCAGTTGTCGGCGTGTTTTGTCCTGCCCGTCGGGGACTCGATGGATGAGATCTTCGATGCGGTCAAACACACGGCCCTGATTCACAAATCCGGCGGCGGGACCGGCTTTTCCTTTTCCAAACTCCGTCCCAAGAATGATGTCGTCCAGTCCACGACGGGCATTTCCAGCGGACCCATCTCCTTCATGCGGGTCTTCGACATCGCCACCGAGACGGTCAAACAGGGCGGCACGAGGCGGGGCGCGAACATGGGGATCCTGCGGGTGGATCATCCGGATATCCTGGAATTCATCCGCTGCAAATCCGATCGGAAGCAGTTGAACAACTTCAACATCTCCGTGGGACTGACCGAGGCCTTCATGCAGGCGTTGGAACAGGACGAATCCTATCCGCTGATCAATCCCCGCGATCGGCAAAAGACCGGAACCTTGAAAGCCCGGGACGTTTTCGACCTGATCGTCAGGCATGCCTGGGAGAATGGGGAACCCGGGATCATTTTTCTCGATCGGATGAACCGGGACAATCCCACCCCGCATATCGGCACGATCGAATCGACCAATCCCTGCGGCGAGCAGCCGCTTCTGCCGTACGAATCCTGCAATCTGGGCTCCATCAACCTGGGATTGATGGTGAAGGCGGGTCAGGTCGACTGGGAGCGGCTGAAGGAGATCGTGCACCTGGCCGTCCATTTTCTGGACAACGTGATTGAACTCAACCGCTACCCGCTGCCGCAGATCGCCCAGATGACCTATGCCAACCGAAAAATCGGCCTGGGCGTCATGGGGTGGGCCGACATGCTCATCGCGTTGGGGATTCCATACAGCTCCGAGGAGGCCGTTGCGCTCGGCGAAAAGGTGATGGCGTTCGTCAATGACGAGGGTCATGAGGCTTCCCGAATCTTGGCCGGCGAGAGGGGCGCCTTTCCCAATTTCGAAGGGTCCCTCTTTGCCCAGCAGGGGAAACCGGCGATCCGCAATGCGACCGTGACCACCATCGCCCCGACGGGAACGATCTCGATCATCGCCAATACCTCGTCGGGAATCGAGCCGATTTTTGCCGTTTCCTTCGTGCGACAGGTTCTGGACAACAACATCCTGGTCGAAGTTCATCCGTTGTTCGAAAGGATGGCCAAGGAACGGGGCATCTATTCCGAGGCCCTGATGGAAAAGATCGCGGAACACGGCACGATTCAGGGTATCCAGGAGATTCCCGACGATCTTCGCGCGTTGTTCGTTACGGCCCACGACATCACGCCGGAGGATCATATCCGGATGCAGGCGGCCTTCCAGAAGAATACGGACAATGCGGTCAGCAAGACGGTGAATTTCCCCAAAACCGCGACGATCGAGGAGGTTCGGAGGGTATACGAACTGGCCTATCAGATGGATTGCAAGGGCGTCACGATCTACCGGGACGGATCCCGGGAGCATCAGGTGCTCTCCACGGCCAAGACATCGCAGGAATCGGAAGCGGCGGAGAAAAAGACGGTTCGCGACCGCCCGATGACCCTCAAGGGCTGGACATACCGGATGCAAACCGGCTGCGGGCCGCTGTATGTGACCGTCAATGAGGATGAGGAGGGGCTCTTCGAGCTGTTTACCACCATGGGCAAGGCGGGCGGCTGCGCGGCCTCCCAGAGCGAGGCGATCGGGCGGATGGTCTCCCTGGCCTGGCGGAGCGGCGTTCAACCCAAACAGGTCATCAAGCAGCTTCTGGACATCTCCTGCCATTCCCACTCGGGCTTCGGGGACAAGAAGATCCTCTCCTGCGCCGACGCGGTGGCCAAGGCCATTCAGAACCATCTTGCCTCCACGGGCCATGCGGAGAAAATGGAAAAGAGATCGCTGTTCAAGGGGGCATGCCCGGAATGCGGCGGCAAGGTCGAGCATGAAGGGGGCTGCGCCGTTTGCCATTCCTGCGGATTCAGCGAGTGCATTTAATGGATCCCCGGGATTCGAAGAACGCGATCCGCGCGGTGCTGTTTGATTTCGACGGCACGCTGACCGGGCCCGGCTCGCTGGATTTCAACGTGATGCGGAAGGCCGTCGGCTGTCCGCAGGGGCGTCCGGTTCTCGAATTCATCAACGGCATGGCATCGCAGCAGAAGCGAACCGCGGCTTTGCAGGCCCTGGATGCCTTCGAGGCCGAGGCGGCCCGGAAGTCGCGTCCCAACGACGGCGCCGAAGAGATCCTTGAATTCCTGCGCACGCGGGGCGTAAAGGTCGGCATCATCAGCCGCAACAGCCTGGCCTCCATCCGGACCGCCCTCGAAAACTTCCGGCGGATCCGGATGGAGGACTTCTCCGTAATCCTTTCCCGCGACGATCACTTCAACCCCAAGCCGAGTCCCGAAGGGATCCTGGCGGCCGCCGAGATCCTGGGGATTCCCGTATCGCAAATCCTGGTCGTCGGCGATTTTGTCTTCGATGTCGAGGCGGGATTCAAAGCGGGGGCGATCACGGCCTTTCTGACCAATCGGGGTTCTTCGCACCCCTGCGCCCATCCGTCGGATTTCACGTTGGAGCACCTGGGCGATTTGCGGGATATCGTCAGCCTCCTCTGACCGCCGCCCCGTGGTCCCGATCCATCCGGCATATCTCCTCCTTTGCCGAAAACCTGGACAATCCGGGGCGGATGGATGTATGCACGGACCATGGATCCGATCTTCAAGCTCGCCTCCTTCGTCAAGCCATACCGGAAACGCGCCGTCCTGGCCCTGGTGCTGCTGACGGCGCTGGTCTTCATGGATCTGGCCATCCCCCGACTGGTCCAGCGGATCATCGACGAGGGAATCGGGCGGCACGACCAGCAGGTCGTCATCCGGACCGCGCTCTTGATGCTCGGTATTTCGCTGTTGAGCACGCTGCTGGCCGTCGGGAACAACGTCCTGTCCGTCCAGGTGGCGGAAAGCCTGGCCCGCGATCTGCGCGACGCGCTTTTTTCCAAGATTCAGACCTTTTCGTTCGCCGATCTGGATGAACAGAAGACCGGCCGGTTGATGGTCCGGCTCACCAGCGACGCGAACGCCGTCCAGCGGGTGGCGATGGTTTCGCTCCGGATCGGGACGCGCGCCCCGCTGCTGATGATCGGAAGCCTGATTCTGATGGTCAGCACCAGCCCGCGACTGGCGATGATTCTGCTGCCGTTGCTGCTGGTCACCTCCGCGCTCATCGTTTTTTTCGTCATCCGGATGGAGCCGCTCTTCCGCTCCGTGCAGCAGAAGCTCGACGGCCTCAACACCGTCCTCCAGGAGAACATCGCCGGGGTGCGGTTGGTCAAGTCCTTCGTGCGCGCCGATTTCGAGGGCGAACGCTTCGAGCAAGCCAACGAGGCCTACACCGGCCATTCGGTTCGGGTGCTGCAAATCGTTTCCACCATGTCGCCCGTATTGACGATGTGCGTGAACATCGGCATGGTCGTCGTCATCTGGGCGGGCGGGATCGAGGCCGCCCGGGGGGATCTTTCCGTCGGCGAGATCGTCGCCTTCACGAACTACCTGCTGACGACCATGACGCCGCTGATCATGCTGACCATCCTCTCCAACATCTGGGCCGGCGGGATCGCTTCGGCCAAACGCATCAACGAGGTGCTGGACACCGTTCCGGATGTCCGGGACGCCCCGGACGCGATCCCTCTCCCGGAAACGGCGCCGGGAAGCCTGGTTTTTGAAAACGTCTCCTTCCGCTACCCGGGCGAAAACGCCGGTTTCGCGCTGGAGGGGATCGATCTGACCATCGATCCGGGACGGACCGTAGCCTTTCTGGGATCGACCGGTTCGGGGAAATCGACGCTCGTCAACCTGGTGCCCCGTTTTTACGATGTGACCGCCGGCCGGATTCTCCTCGGGGGGATCGACATCCGTCGGCTCAGGCAGGAATCGCTGCTGATGCGGATCGGGATCGTGCCGCAGGAGTCGATCCTTTTTTCCGGCACGGTGCGGGAGAACATCCGCTACGGCGTCCCCGGCGCGGGCGACCGGGAGATCGCTGCGGCCGCCGAAGCGGCCCAGGCCCACGACTTCATTACGGCGCTTCCCGAGGGGTATGACACCCATGTGGAAGAGCGCGGCGCAAACCTGTCCGGCGGTCAGAAGCAGCGAATCGCCATCGCGCGGGCGCTCATGATGCGGCCGAAAATCCTGATCCTCGACGACAGCACCAGCGCCGTGGACGTGGAGACCGAAACCCGGATTCAGCGGGCGCTGGCGGAGCGGTTCCGGGGGTGTACGACGCTGGTCGTGGCGCAACGGATCAGCACGGTGCTGAAGGCGGACAAGATCGTCGTCCTGGAAAAGGGGCGCATCGCGGCGGAGGGATCGCACGCGGAACTGATCACCGCCTGTCCGATCTATCGGGAAATCTTCGAATCCCAATTGGGGTACGACATCGAAGGGGAGGGGCCGCTCTGCGGCGGCGCCCGAGAGGACTCGCCATGAAGATGCCCAAGCCGGGACGGGCCATCGGTGCGATCGGGTCCCGCGGGCCGGGGATGCGGGAGCGGATCGAGACGGCTCACGACCCGCGTCACGCCCTGCGGCGTCTGCTGCCCTATCTTCGGCCCTTCCGGGGAACGCTGATGGCGGTCTGCGGACTGATCGCGACCTATACCGTGCTGGGGTTGATCGGTCCTTACCTGATGGGGGCGGCCATCGACCGGTTCATCGCCGTGAAGGAGCTGAGCGGCCTGATGCGGATCTCCCTCTGGATGCTCATCGTCTATCTGTTGAACAACCTGTTCCAGGCCGTCTCGGCATGGCTGATGGCCGATGTCTCGCAGCGCGCCCTCAAAACGCTGCGCAGGGATCTGTTCACCCACATGCAGCGCCTGCCGATGAACTTTTTCGATGCCAGACCGGCGGGCGAGCTGATGAGCCGCCTGACGAACGACATCGACGCGATCAACCAGGCCGTCTCGCAGAACGTCACCTCGCTTCTGGCCGGAGTGCTCTCGCTCGTCGGGATCGTGGCGGCGATGTTCATTTTGGACGTGCAACTGGCATTGGCCTCGATTCTGGTCGTTCCGATCATGTTCGGGTTCACCGAATTCGTTGCCCGCTACACGCACCGGGGATTCCGGGAACTGCAGAAACATCTCGGCGGACTCAACGGGGTCATGGAGGAGGCGATCAGCGGGCAGAGGGTGGTCAAGGCGTTCGGCCGGAACGAGTCGACGCTCGCCGCCTTCCGCCGGAGCAATCAGCAGGTGTTCCGCGCCGCCGTGCGCGCCAACAGCTATGCCTTTCTGCTCATGCCGCTCACGAACGTTCTGGGGAACTTCTTTGTGATCGTCCTGGCGGGGCTGGGAGGCTGGCTCGCCCTCCGGGGGTTGGTCAGTGTCGGGATCATCGCGACCTTCATCAACTACGCGCAGAACTTCGTCAGCCCGCTTCGTCAGCTCGCGAACCTGTATAACGCGATTCAGGCGGCGCTGGCCGGCGCGGAGCGCGTGTTCGAGATCATCGACTCGCCGGCCGAGGCGGACGACGCCGCGGCCGCGCCGCCGCTCGAATCGATCCGGGGAGAGGTCCGGTTCGAACGGGTCGAATTCAGCTACCGGCCGGGGACGCCGGTCGTTAAGGACATGACGCTCGAAGCCGGGGCTGGGAAGACGCTGGCGCTGGTGGGACCGACCGGCGCGGGGAAAACCACCCTCATCAACTTGCTGACCCGCTTTTATGAAATCGGCGCCGGGAGAATCACGATCGACGGAACGGATATTCGGTCCGTCCGGAAGACGGACCTGCGCCGTTGTCTGGGGATCGTTTTGCAGGACACCTTCCTCTTTTCGGACACCGTGCTGGAGAACATCCGCTACGGCAGATTGTCCGCCACCGACGAGGAGTGCATGGAGGCGGCCGGGATGGCCGGCGCGGACCTCTTCATCCGCCGGCTGCCGCAGGGCTACCGTACTCGGCTTGCGGAGCGGGCCGGAAACCTCAGCCAGGGGGAAAGGCAGCTTCTGTCCATTGCCCGCGCAATTTTGGCCGACCCGGCGATCCTGATCCTCGACGAGGCCACCAGCAGCGTGGATACCCGCACGGAGGTCCGGATTCAGAAGGCGCTGCTGAACCTCATGGCGGGGCGGACCAGCATCGTGATCGCGCACCGGCTGAGCACCATTCGCGAAGCCGATCAAGTAGCGGTGATCGATCACGGCGAGATCGTCGAAAAGGGAACGCACCGGGAGCTGCTGGCCCGCTGCGGCTTGTATTACCGCCTCTACGTCGGTCAGTTCAAAGGGCATCCGCTGTAGGAATTCTTACCCTGCGGCTTGGCTCCGTTGGTCGGTTCCTTCCCGATTCTCCGCAGAAACCCCCTCCGCCGGTCCGCGGCCCTGAATCCGGCGGTTGTTCAGCCCTCCGACACGGCGGTCCGGAAAGAAAAGCCGATGCAACCAGAGGGCGGAAAAGATCCCGATCAAGGCGCCGAACAGCACATCGCCGGGATAATGCGCCGTGACCGCCACACGGCTGATTCCAATCAGCACGGCCAGGCAGATCAAAAGAATCCGCCCCCGCGGAAAACGCATTTTGAGGGCCGTCAGGACCGAAAAGGCGCTCACGGTGTGGCCGGAAGGGGTTGACGTGCATTCCCATTTTGTGGAGAAAAAACGCAGTCCGTACAGGTTGTGGTCAAAGAGCATGACGGGCCGGTACCTGCCCAGCAGAATCTTCAGCCCCTCGCCGATGACAATCGCCGCCGCACAGCTTGCACACACATACAAGAGCCAGGTTGTCCAGGGGCGATTTTGACCGCCGTTGGAAAGGATTCCGATCACCGCTGTCAAAAGACCCAACGCCAGCCCGATCTCCAAAATCGGGCTGCCTGCCGGTTGCGAAATCATTTCGCCCAGCCGATGGACCCAGCCTTCGGAATGGTGCGCGTGCAGCCACCCGACCACCGGGCGGTCGACAAACAGGAACAGCAGGATGTAGAGCAGCATCCCGCCGCAGGCGGCCAACAGGCTTATTTTGGGAAGTTTTTCCATCTTCGCTCAGCCAGCGATGACGATACGAGCTTTTGCTTGACCTTCCGGATTGCGCAAAAGACGGGTCTTCAAGCGGGGTTCCGGCCGGATAAGGCTGCGCGCCAGGCGTCGAGCAGATGGGCGATGTCTTCGAAGATGAAGTCGGCGCCTGCGGCTTCGGCCTCGGACCGGCCGGACGCGCCGGAAAGCACGCAGATTGTCGTCAGGGAGGCCCGTTTCCCGCCGACGATGTCGGTCTCCACGCGATCGCCGACGGCGGCCGTCGTTTCCGGGCGCGAACCCATCTGCGCCATGGCCAGCTCGTACATGATCGGTTCGGGCTTGCCGATGACGGTCGGTTCGACTTCGGATGCGATCGCCAGCATCGCGATCATCGCCCCGCTTCCGGGCAACCATTCGCCTTCCATCGGAAGGTTGGGGTCCATGTTGGTAGCGATAAACCGCGCACCGGAGCGGATGAGCCGAACGGCGCGCCGGATTTTTTCAAAGGTGATTTCGGTGTCCAAGCCGGCCACGACGGCCCGGACATCCTCGTCGGCCGGAACGAGATCCTCTTCCGCCATCGCCTGACGGAGCGCAGGCATGCCGAAGATATGCACCCGGGTCCCGGCCGGGAACTCGCGCCGCAGATAGCGGGCCGCCGCCTGCCCGGAGACCAGAATCTCGGACGGCGACAACCGCGCCCCCATGCCGGCCAGTTGAACAACGCGCTCCTGCGGCGTGCGGGTGCCGTTGTTGGTGACCAGGATAAAGGATATGCGCCGTTCGCGCAGAAATGAAAAAAATTCGCCCAACCGCGGCATCGGCTGATTGCCCCGGTACAGCACCCCGTCCATGTCGAGGATGAGGTGCGTAATGTCGGTCAACGTCGCCATCGGTTCCTCCCGTTTTCACCGTTCATCGAAAAAACTCCTGATCCCAGAAAATCTTTTTTGCCCCGTCGCATTTTCCCAACGTTAGAAATAGCTGTGGAGGCTGTTGAGGTAATTCACGCCGAGGTAGGTAAACAGAACGGAGGCAAAGCCGACCAGCGACAGCCAGGCCATTCTTTTCCCCCGCCAGCCCCGCATGGCGCGCGCATGGAGCATCAGCGCATAAACGATCCAGGTGATCAGCGACCAGGTCTCCTTCGGATCCCAGCTCCAGTAGGAGCCCCAAGCGGAGTGGGCCCAGATCGAGCCGGTGGCGATCCCAAGGCTCAAAAAGATGAATCCCAACAGTACGCCCTGATAGAGAAGCTCCTCGAGCGCATCGTCGCCGGGGATCCGTTGTCGAAGGCGACTGCCCGCGCCGGCGGAAGCGTCGCTCTTGAGCAAAATCATGATCCCGAGGGCAAAGGCCGCGGCGAAAAAGGCGTAGCCCAGAAAACAGGTGAGGACATGGACGGTCAGCCAGTTGCTCTGCAGCGCGGGAATCAGCGGCTGGATCCGGTTGTTGACACCGGGGACCATCGAGGCGTAGGCCAAAAGCAGAAAAGCGACCGGCATGAGGAAGGTCCCCAGGCTGCGGATCTTGGATCGGCTCTCCAGGATCAGGTGAATGAACAGGATCGACCAGGAAAAAAAGACGAGCGACTCGTAGAAATTGGACAGAGGGGCGTGACCGATTCCCAGGTCGTAGGAGTTCTTCCAGCGCAGCAACAGCGACGCGCTGTGCATCGCGAAGCCGATCCGGGCAAGCCAAGAGGCCGGAGCGCCCCATCGCTCCCGTCCATGAACCATGCGGACCAGGTAAAAGGCAAAGGACGCGAGATAGACAAAGGTCGTCCAACCGATGATGAGCGTATCGCTCATGTCCGTTCCTCCGCGGCGTCGCCCGCCGCCAGCAGCCGGCGAATTTCCGTTTCCAGGCCGGCGGGATCCCGATTGCTCTGTCCGGCGACGGCGATCCGGCTTCCCCCTTCGCGGGTTTCCACCCGGATCCAAAAACGGCGATGGGAAAAGAAAAAGACGGTAATCAGCCCTCCCAGAACCAATCCCGCCCCCAGGGCCACCAGCGGCGCGCCGGGGTCATGGGCCGCCTGGAGAACCGTGAAGTAGCGCTCCCCGGTCTGCTCCAGCGAGAAGAGCCAGGGGGAAAAGAGGCCGGGATTCATCAGCGGAACCTGCGCCAGGATTCCGGGATTGGCGGCCTTGATCCGCTCGATCCGCTCAAAAACCCAGAACTGGAACGCCCGCTTCCCGTCCGTCACGGAGAGCTTCACCGCCGGGCCCATCCGCATCAGGTCGCCCTCGACGCGCAGCACCTCGACCTCGCCGGCGCCGCCGTGCAGTTCAAAGCGGTCCCCGGGATGAATTTCCCGGCCGCCGGCCGGCTTGTCCCCCCGGGACCAGCTCAGGGTTTGACGGCCGCCGGGGAGGCGTCCGTAACTGGATTGATAGAAGCGCAGGCCGCCGAAATCGAGCGGATGGTTGACCAGCAGCGCTCCCGCCATTTCGACCTTGCCGTTCCGCAGAAAGGCAAGGTCGGAGCGAAAGAGCTTCGGTGCGCCGCTTTCATAATGTTCGACCACGAAGCGGTCGCAGCGGATCTGGAAGTCCAGCGTTCGGGGGGCCTTGCCTCCGGCCAGCTGCAACTGGTCGGCCGTTCCGCCCTCGGCGATCTCCACGTGCCCCTTCAGACCCCAGACGGCGCCCGCGAAACCGCCGGCGATCAGCAGCAGGACGCCCAGATGAATTCCATAGACGCCGAGGCGCGAAAAGGATCCCGCTTCACCGGCCAAGAAGATCCCCCGATCCGTCTGCGTCCGCGTCACCTTTCCCTGCCGTTTTCGCAGTCGGATTTCGATTCGGTCTGCCGCTTCCGCGGGAGAGAGCGCGGAATTTCGGTGCCGGTCCGGGCGAAGCGAGGCGAAGAGGTCCGGCCGCTCGGGCGGGAGACCGCCGCGAATCTGGCGCCACGCGGCGGGAAAATGATCCAGCGAGCAGGCGATCAGATTGACGGCCAGCATCAATAGCAACAGGGCGAACCATATCGAGTGGTAGACGTCGAAAAGCTGCAGCGCCTCGAAGAGTGTCCGCAGTACGGGATGGAGGCGGCCGGAGAATGCCTCCGCTTCCATCTGCTGGGGAATCACCGTTCCGAGCAAGGCCCCCAACGCGATCATGCTCAGCAACGCAATGGCCAGCCGCCCGGAGGCTAAAAAAAACCTGAAACGGTTGTGCGAATTTGTCATAGGTGTTTTCTTTCGCCGTTCGAAAATCGCGCTGATCCGTCTTCCGATCAAAATATCAAGGAGATTTTTGCATGGGCCGGCCTCTGCTTGCCTCGGTTGCCCGTCAGGCCGGCGCTGGTCGAAGGATCGCGAGCGTGACTTCCGTCGGGCGGTTTCTAACACGAAAAAGGGGAGTTGCCAAGGATGAGGTTCTTGGGAAAATGGATTCAGGGAAGATCGCGGTTCGCTTCTTCCAGCAGGGAGGATATCTTCTCGTCCAGTTGATCGAACCGGCGGATCATTTTCTTCGCCTCCTCCGTGAGATGCATGCCGGTTCGTCCGGGTTCGTTCGCTACGAGTTTCATCCCGAGACGCTTCTCGGAGGCCTTCACGCGACCCCACGCGGCACGGTAGGACATATCCAGCTTTTTTGCCGCCGCGTTGAGACTATGGCATTGGTCGATGGCCTTCAGCAGGATATCCCTCCCGGGTCCGAAGAGCACCTCTCCATCTTTTTCCAGCCAGATCTTGTGCTTGATTTCCATGTCGCCGCCCTTCTTCGAACCTGTAGATGGGGATCGATTTCAGTAAATTTAGCAAATCGCGTTATGCTTGGCAAGACATATGTATTAAATGACATAATATATTGATATCGTTCCATTATTTTGAAATTATCGCTTGACAGGACGACGGGGGTCGGATAGTCTGCCGCTCCAAGAGGGAGCCTTAACCGAAGAAGACGGACAGCGGTTCGTCAGGCTGCGTAAAGGTTATTAAGGATGTTTCCGAGCCCCAACATGCCGTTTCACCAACCTGTTCTACCGCTTCCGCACTTCATCCATACCGATCATTACGGAGGAATCTCATGAAAAGACGTACAATTGTCCTGGCGGTCATCTTTATTGCCGTCTCCATTGCCTTTGCGGGTTGGGTTTCGGCGCAGACCAAGCTCGCACCCAACGGCGCCGCCGTCTGGGATTTTATCAAGAAAGCGGACTACGCCAAAAAGTGGAAGATGTGGCCCGATACCAAACCGATGCACCGGGGCGTCGATCCGCACGGCGCGCTGCTGAATGTCTACGTGAACGATGCGGCCCTCAAGGGCATCGCCGCCAAGAAGGGGAAGCTGCCGGTGGAGTCGTTGGTGATCATCGACAACTTCAATGCTCAGAAGAAACTCGAATTCATCGGCATCATGTACAAGATCAAGGGGTACAACCCCAAGGACGGGGACTGGTTCTGGGCGCAGTACACGCCGGACGGCAAAGTGGTCGAGGAGGGCAAGATCGACGAATGCATCCGCTGCCATGCGGCTCAGAAGTCCAACGACTACGTTTATTCAAGCAAACTTAAATAGACGTACATTAACAATGGAGGTTTCTATGAAAGAAGAGGTCAAGATTCCCGAGATCGTCAACAAGGAGACGTCGCGCCGCGGCTTCCTCAAGGGAGCGGCGATCACGGCGGGCGGGGCGATTGCGCTGGCCACCATCGGCGGCGGCGTCAGACCGAAGGAGGTCAAGGCGGCGGAAGCGCCGAAGGTCGTGCAGCGCTACCTGTTCGCCGAGCGGCAGAACTGCACGGGGTGCCGCGCTTGCGAGTACGCCTGCAACATCAAACATGAGGGCGTCGTCCGGCCGTCGGTGGCGCGGATTCATGTCCTCAAACACAAAGGGGTCGTGGACATCCCCGTGATCTGCTGGCACTGCGACGACCATCCATGCGTCGCGGCCTGTCCGACAAACCCCAAATCGCTCACCGTGGATCCCAAGAGCAACGGGATTATCCTCAACGAGAAGACCTGCATCGGCGAGAAATGCATGAAGTGCCAGGAGGCCTGTCCCGCGGCGTATGTGCGGTCCAATCCGGATACGGGTCTGCCTCTGATGTGCGACATGTGCGGCGGCGATCCGGAGTGCGTGAAGGCGTGCCTGCAGCAGTCGGGCAAGCCCCAGGGTCCCTGCCTGGTGGCCAATACGATGGGCTTCGGGGTCAATCTGGCCTACCGGAACGTGAAACCGGTCAAGGCCGCTGAGGACATGATGGATCTGCTGTTCTATCCCAGCAAAGGCGACAGGGTCGTCGCCGGCAAATCCGGGAAGGGGAGGTGATCACGATGACAGCACCCAAAGGCGGATATTTCGGGAAAGTTCTGGAAGTGGATTTGAGCAAGGGCGAGATCAAAACGCGTGAGCTCTCCGACGAGACGGCACGCAAATTTATCGGCGGCTCAGGACTGGGCGCGCACTATCTGACGTCGGAGTACAAGGCGCATCACGATCCCTGGGCCGAGGACAGCTTCCTTTTCATCGGTCCCGGTCCCCTGAACGGCACCTTCTGCCCATCCACGCGGGCGAGCTTCGTAAACCAGAGCGTCTATACGGGTTTGATCAGCCATGCCGAGGTGGGCGGCCATTTCGGCAACGAGATCAAATGGGCCGGCTGGGACGGCATCTACATCAAGGGAAAATCGAAAAAACCGGTCTGGCTTTCGATCAAGGACGACAAGGTTGAAATCAGGGATGCCTCCAAGATGTGGGGCAAGGATACGGAAACGGCCGAAGAGATGATTCTCAAGGAGATGAAGGATCCGTATGCCCGGACGGCCATCATCGGTCCGGCCGGCGAGAATATGGTCCCCTATGCGGCCGTGATTGTCGAACGGACCCGCGCGGCGGCGCGGACCAGCACCGGCGCGCTGATGGGAAACAAGAAGCTCAAGGCCATCAGCGTTCGCGGGACCAAGGCGGTGCCGACCGTCGATCCGGTGAAGTTCACCGAAGCGGCAAAACTCTCTCTGCAGTACAACGTGGACCGTGAGGCCTGGCAGGGGATCAAACGCTGGGGAACCGGCGGTCTGCTCGAACTGAAAAACTGGGTCAGCGGGTCGCTCATCACCAAGAACTTCCAGACGACCTGGTATCCCGATATCGAACATCTCGGCGGCGAGCAGGCGGCCCGGACCTTCTGGAAGCGGCACGTGGCGTGCAACAACTGCCCGGTCCACTGCATGAAGCTGGGCGTCATCCGCGACGGCAAGTACCGGGGCCTGATTGCCGAAGGACCCGAGTACGAGACCGGCGGTCTTTTGGGCAGCAACCTGATGATGAAGGACTTCTCGGGCATGATGGCCCTGATCGAGCTCTGCGATGCAATGGGACTCGATTCGATTTCCACCGGCGGCGTTCTGGCCTTCACGACGGAGTGCGTCGACCGGGGCGTGCTGAAGGCGGCCGATCTCGATGGAATCAATGTCAAGTGGGGGAGCGCCGACGCTTATATGCAACTGATCCGCAAGATCGCCTACAAGGAGGGCAAGGCCGGCAAGCTTCTCTCCAAGGGCGTCAAGAAGATGTCCCAGGAGATCGGCAAGGGGTCGGAAGCCTGGGCCGTCCAGGTGAAGGGCAAGGAGATCGCCGCCCACGATCCGCGGGGCGACAAGGCCCGTGCCTACAGCTACGCGATGGGCCAGTGCGGCGGAGACCATCACGAAGGCGACAGCGCCGACCTCGGCGCCCGCTGGGCGATGATCAACTCGCTCTGCATGTGTTCCTTCGTCGGCGGCGTTCCGTGGCTGAAGGAGACGCCGGGCGTCGTCGTCAACATGCTCAACCCGCTCTGCGGTTGGGACATGACGGACCAGGAGTACTGGGTCACAGCGCGGCGCATCATCACGACGGAGCGCTGCTTCAACGTCCGCGAAGGGATCAGCAGCAAGGACGATCGGCTGCACAAGCGTTTCCTGACGGAACCGCTGCCCGAGGGTCCCAAGAAGGGGGCGATCTTCACGGCGGAAGACGAGAAAAAGATGCACGACTCCTATTACAAGCTTTTCGGTTGGGATGAAAAGGGGATTCCAACGGAGGCGACGCTCAAGTCCCTCGGTCTGGACTACCTGATCGACGACATCCAGACGGCCAGGAAGAGCCTGTAAGGTATGGGGACAGGGGCGGGAATTACAGAATCCCGCCCCTGTCCCTTTAAAGAATGATCGGGGATTTTCGGTGGCTGACCGCGGAGAATCCCCGATCATTTTGATGGTTGAGGTTTTATGCCTTTTTCCCGCCGGGATATGCTCCGGATCGTCGTTGCCGGGGCTGTTTCGGGAACCGCTTTCGGCCTGATTCGGGTCGGCGGCGCCCAGGCGCTGCCGCGCCCGCCGGGGGCGCTGGTCGAACCGGAGTTCCTCAAGGCCTGCGCCCGCTGTTACCAGTGTATCGACATCTGCCCGGTCAGCGCGCTCCATCCGGCGTCCGTCCGGACCGGCCTGGCGAACGTCGGAACGCCCGTTCTCGACGTGAAGCAGTGCAGCATGTGTATGGAGTGCATCCAGATCTGCCCGACGGGCGCCATCCAGAAGATCGCCAAGGCCGAGATGGATATCGGCAATGCCGTGATCGACCGCCGGACCTGTCTGCAGTGGTCCGGCCGGGAGGCCTGCGAAAAATGTTTCAAGGCCTGCCGGTACAAGGCGATCGAACTGGACGCGAAGAAGAATCCGATCGTCGTCGAGGCGAACTGCAACGGCTGCGGCGCCTGCGAGCGGCGCTGCCCGGTCAAGCCGGTTCGGTCGATCTCCGTCGTCTACGACAAGGTAAGACGATTCGAGCCGCCGAAAGAGCGGTTCCTGGTCCGCCCCGAAGACCGGACGGGCGGCGAGAACGAACGGGAGTTTCTCGACTGGTTCGAATTCCGGGTGAAATCGCTGGCCGAGCATTACGGTCTGTGGAAAGAGGAGGAGGAATAGACGATGACATCCGTTCTTTCCCGGACTCCTCGACAAGCCGCATCGGACACGCTGCCCGTTCTGATCGAGGGCGGCGGTACGGCCGGGATTACGGCCGGCCTCGATCTGGCCGCCGCAGGCCGCCGCGTTCATCTGATCGAGCGCTCCAACCATCTCGGCGGGCAGGTGCTGAACCTCGACAAGATCTATCCCACGGACCACTGCGCCTTCTGCCCTCTCTGGACGGATATTCGCCGTCTGCAAATCGATTCCCGGGTCACCGTTCATCTTTCCTCGCATATCGAGTCGCTGGAGGCGACCGGGGAGGGAAGCCTCGCAACGATCCGGACGGAGCCCCCCCTCATTGCGCCTGAGCGCTGCATCGGCTGCGGCGCGTGTTTCGATGCCTGCGCCCCGGGGGCCGTCAAACCGCTTGGCGAACACGTCTATCCTCCCTCCTTCCGGATCGACAGGGATCTCTGCAACCGGTGCGGAAGCTGCGTCGGGGTTTGCCCCAGCGCGGCGATCGACCTTGCCCGGGATGAGGAAAGAGAGACCCTGAAGGTCGGCCAGGTCATCCGGGCGGCCGGCTTTATCGAAGCCGACCTCAAACCGCTGCCTGAATTCGGCTACGGGCTCCACCCGGACATCATGACTTCTCTGGAGTTCGAGGCCTGGACGGCGGAGGCGGGTCCCAACAACGGCCGCATCGTCCGCAAATCCGGCGGCGGCAGGCCCGCGACCATCGCCTTCGTCCAGTGCAGCGGCGCCCGGGACGACCGGCTGCTCCCCTGGTGCTCGGCGGTCTGCTGCATGCACGCCCTCAAGCAATCCTCCTGGGTGAAGCGCCGGGACCCCGGCATCGACTGCTGCATCTTCTATACGGACCTCCGCACCGTGGGACGGGACTACTACGCCTATTCCCGGCGGGCAGAGGACAGGGCCGGCGTGCGCCTCGTCCGGGGGCGTCCGGGGCTGATCCATCCGCTGCCCGGTGGCGGCATCGCCGTGAAATTCGAGGATACCTTGACGCAGAAACGGGAGATCCGCCGCTTCGACATGGTGGTCCTCAACGGGAACCTGCGGCCCTCCGTCGGGGATCGGTACGGAAGCGGCGCGGAACCTCCGGCCGAAGCCTGCGGCTTTGCCGCCGAACCTGCGGACGTGGCGCAATCGGCCTGGCAGGGATCGGCGGCGGCGATGATGGCCATAAGCCGCGACAAGGAGGGACCATGCCGGGCGTGATGGTGTTTCTCTGCCGCTGCTGCGGACGGATTCAGACGACAGTGGATTTTTCGGCCCTGGGGGAGAAGATCGGCCGTGAGGAGGGTGTCGTCGCCGTCGAAACGCGCGATACGCTCTGTCTGCCCGAAGACCGCGCGGCGATGCTCCAGTCCTTTGAGGACAGCGGCGCCGACCGGATTCTGGTTGCGGCCTGTTCTCCTTACGGGAAGGCCGGCGATGTCGTCACGACGCTGTCGGTGGCCTGCGACGGCGACCGATCCCGTGTCCGGTTGATCGACATCCGCGAAGGATGCGCCTGGATCCACCGGGGAGACCCGGCCGGAGCGACAGCCAAGGCGGGCGATCTGATCCGGATGAATCTCGGATTCCTGC
>DIKL01000003.1:0-2139 GCA_002424545.1 Syntrophaceae bacterium UBA5619 | reverse complement strand
GGGGCGGGTTCGGCGGGGATGGCGGCGGCCCTTTCCATCGCCCGGGCCGGCCATCGGGTGCATCTGGTGGAGCGCGGCACGGGCGGCGGCGGGATGCTCAAGCTCCTCTCCCATGTCTATCCAACCGACGTCGGGGCGGAGGAAAAGCTCAAGCCCTCTCTGGAGGCGGTCTCGGCCCAGCCTCTGATTACCTTCCATGCCAAAACGCGCGTGGCCGCGGCGACCGGTTACGCCGGCGATTTCAAGATCCGCCTCGCCTCCGGGACGGGGGAAACGAATCTTCATGTCGGCGCGGTGATCCTGGCGACGGGGGCCGGGGTATGGCTGCCCCGGGGGCTTTACCGGTACGGTGAGCTGAAGGAGGTCCTGACGCTCATGGAGCTCGAGCGGCGCCGCCGGGAGGGAAAGGAATCGCCGAAGCGGTCCGTCTTCATCCACTGCGTCGGCGCCCGCTGTCCGGAGCGGCCTTACTGCGCCACGATTTGCTGCCCGTCGAGCATCAAAAACGCCGCATGGATCAAGAAGGCCGATCCCGGGGCCGAGGTAACGATTCTTCACCGGGACATCATGACGCCGGGCGCGATCCTGGAGCGTTACTATCGCAGCGCCCTCGACGCGGGCGTCCGTTTTGTCCGTTTCGCCGCGGATGCGCCGCCGGTTATTTCCGGCGAGGGAAAGGTCGAAAGTGTTGCGGTTTTCGACGCGATCAACGGCATGAAGCGCGAGATCGCGGCGGATCAGGTTATTCTGAGCACGCCGCTGGTCGCCAATGCCGACAATGCAAAGCTGGCCGAACTTTTCCATATCGGGATCGACCGTTACGGTTTTTTCCGGGAGGATGCTCCGCTGCACCCGCTGGAAACCCGGCAGGCGGGGGTCTTCATCTGCGGGTCGGCCCGCTGGCCCGTCGCCTCCGGCGATGCGGCCGCCCAGGGAGAGGGGGTGGCGATGAAGGCGCTGGCGATCATCGGCCGGGAGCGGCTTTCGGCGCTTTCCCTGAGCCGCCTGCCCGAAGGGAAGCTCGGCCATGCCCGCATCGAAGACGGTTTCTGCTCGGGATGCGGCAACTGCGTGGTCGTCTGTCCCTACGAGGCCTGCGCCCTCCAGAAGGTGGGCGAGGCCTTTGTCAGCCGGGCCAACAAGATGCGCTGCCGGGCCTGCGGAAGCTGCATGTCCGTCTGCCCGAACGGAACGATTCAGATGCCCGAATACAACGCCCGGGCCGTCGGAGCGATGATCCGCCGGGCCTTTTCCCCGAGGGAGGCGCGATGAACGCCCCGGAGACGACCGACAAGCAGCCTTCGACCCGCGTTCTGGTCTTTGCCTGTCGCTGGTGCGCTTTGGTCGGCGCCGACGCCGCCGGCAGGAAGAAGACCGAACTGCCCGCTTCGTTCCGCGTGATCCCGGTGGAGTGCGCTTCCATGGTGGAGCCGGATTCCGTTCTGCGGGCCTTGGCGAGCGGCGCCGACGGCGTGGCGGTCATGGGATGCCACTTGGGCGGCTGCCGTTTCAACGACGCCAACCACGTGGCCGTCAAAAGAATGGAGGCCCTCGGCGATCTGCTCGATACCGTGGGGATCGGCCGCGGGAGGCTCCTGTTGAGCTTCGGCACCGCCCACGAGGGGCATGAATTTGCGGAGGTCCTGGGGAACTTCCTCCGGGAGCTTGGGCAGCTGCCGGAGCTTACGCCTTGGCGCAAGACCCTGTTGAATCTGCCCGCGTTTCGATGAGGAAACGATGCTGGAATTGATCCATACGATTCGGGAAAAATCTCAAGAACTCTTGGCCGCCGGGCGGGTCGACGGCGTTTTGTGCCTCGCACGCGATCGCTTCGACGTCGTCCAGCCGCGGCTGATCCTCAGAGCGGAGGAGGCCGGCTCGATCGAGATCGCTCCGAAGTGGAACGTCGCCAAGCTTGCCCTGCATACGCTCCGCCGGGCGGGCCCCTCCTTCCGCCTGGCCGTCGTCTGCCGGGGGTGCGATGAGCGCGCCCTGCTGGAGCTGGCGAAGAGAAACCAGTTCGACGCAACCCGGGTCACCATTCTCGGCTACACGTGCAGCCGCGAGCAGGCCGAATCCTGCCTCTGTGTCCGACCCTATCCGGAGAAACCGGCGGCCGGCGAGAAGATCGAGGGGGTC
>DIKL01000112.1:7608-41278 GCA_002424545.1 Syntrophaceae bacterium UBA5619 | reverse complement strand
TGCGCGCCAGGGGGGCCCAGGTGACCGATATCGTCGTTCTGGTGGTTGCCGCCGACGACGGCGTGATGGGACAGACCGTGGAGGCGATCAACCATGCCCAGGTGGCCGGGGTTCCCATCATCGTAGCCATCAACAAAATCGACAAACCGGGCGCCGATTCGGGAAAGATCCGTCAGGCCCTGACCGAATACAAACTCCTCTCGGAGGAGTGGGGCGGCGATACGATCTTCTGCGAGGTTTCGGCCAAGAAGAAGCAGGGGATCGGGGAACTGCTGGAGATGATCCTGCTGCAGGCCGATGTGATGGAGCTCAAGGCGGATCCGGCCCGCCCCGCCCGCGGTGTGATCATCGAAGCGAAGCTGGACCGGGGCCGGGGACCGGTGGCGACCGTGCTGATCCAGGAGGGCACGCTGCACGAAGGGGATGCCTTTGTCTCCAAGACGGAATTCGGCCGGGTCCGGGCGATGATCGACGATCAGGGTCGGCGGATCAGCGAGGCGGGACCGTCGATGCCCGTGGAGGTCATCGGTTTTTCGCGGGTTCCCCAGGCGAGCACCGAATTCATCTGCGTCGATGACGAGAAAAAGGCCCGCAATATCGGAGAGTACTGGATCCGGAAGGAAAGGGAGCGGGAACTTTCGGTCTCCTCGAAGATCACGCTGGAACAGCTCTATCAGCGGATGAAGGAAGGGACCAAGGAGCTCAACGTCGTCCTCAAGGCCGATGTACAGGGTTCCATCGAGGCCCTGAACGACGCGCTGGGCAAGCTCAGCACCGACGATATCCGGCTGAAGATCATCCACAGCTCCACGGGGACGATCACCGAAACCGACGTCATGCTCGCCTCGGCATCCGATGCGGTGGTCATCGGCTTCAACGTCCGTCCCGATCCCCGCGTGACGGAGGTGGCCGAGCAGGAGGGGGTGGACATCAAGCTGTACGATATCATCTACAACGTGATCGCCGACGTTCGCGCGGCCATGGAGGGCCTGCTCGATCCGATCTACCAGGAGGTTGTCCAGGGACGCGCCGATGTCCGGGAGATCTTCCGGGTGCCCAAGGTCGGAACCATCGCCGGGAGCTACGTCACCGACGGCAAGATCACCCGGACGTCGTCGCTCCGGCTGCTTCGGGACGGCGTGGTCCTCTATGACGGCCGGGTGGCCTCGCTGCGGCGGTTCAAGGACGATGCGAAGGAGGTGGCCGCCGGGTTTGAGTGCGGCATCGGCATCGAGGGGTACAACGACATCCGGGTGGGGGATGTTATCGAGGCGTACATCAAGGAACGGATCGAGCGGAAATTATAGAAATATGAGCAGTTTCAAAAGGGCGGACCGTGTGGCCGACCTCATCAAGATGGAGATTTCCGACATCCTGCTCAAGCAGGTCCGCGATCCGCGGATCGGCACCGTCACGATCACCGGCGCCAAGGTCTCCGACGATCTGCGGACGGCGCGGATCTTTTTCGTCGAGTTGGGAAAGGATCAGTGCAGCGCGGAGGTCAAGACCGGGCTCGCAAAGGCGACGGGTTTCCTGAGACGGGAACTGGGACGCAGACTCCAGCTCCGCTGCGTTCCGGAGCTCTTGTTTTCCTACGATCCGTCTTTCGCCTATGGGAATCGGATCGAGCGGCTGATTTCGGAGATCCATCGGGAAGAGGAGACGCATGCTCAAGAGGATTAGCGAACAGATCGGCCGCTGCCGGGTGTTTCTGATCACCTCCCATGAGCGACCCGATGGGGACGCCATCGGCTCCGAGCTGGCCCTCCGTCGGATCTTGCAGGATTTGGGGAAAGAGACCGTCGTTTACAACCAGGACCGGACGCCGGAAAATTACCTTTTTCTTCCGGGGAGCGACCGGATTGTCCATGAACTCCCTCCGCTCGAGCGCTTCGATGCGGCCTTCATCCTGGATTGCGGCGACCTCGACCGGACCGGGGAAGAGGCGTCCCGGATCGGAACGATCCCGAACCTCATCAACATCGACCACCACGTCTCCAACGGGGGTTTTTGCGAAACGCGGCTGATCGATCCGCTGGCGAGCTCGACGGGCGAACTGATCTTCCGTCTGATCCGGGATATGGGGCTCGCGGCGACCGGCGAGGTTGCGACATGCCTCTATACGGCGATCCTGACCGATACGGGCGGATTCCGATACAACAACACCCGCCGCGAAGCCCTGCTGGCCGCGGCGGACCTGGTCGACGGCGGCGCCGATCCCCAATGGATCTCGGAGAATATTTACGAGGCCGACCCCCCGGTCAGAATCCGGCTGCTGGCGGCCGTTCTCCCGACGCTGACGCTGGAAGAGGGGGGGCGGGTCGGTTCGCTGGTCGTGACGACGAAGGCGCTCGCCGACGCCGGGGCGCTCGCGGAGCACACCGAGGGGTTTGTCGATCTGCCCCGTTCCATCCGGGGGGTTGAGATCTCCGTGGTGTATGCGGAGCTGCCGGACGGGCGGTTCAAGCTGAGCCTGCGTTCGAAGGGAAAAGTCAACGTGGAGCGGGTCGCCCGCGCGTTGGGCGGCGGCGGCCATATCAATGCCGCCGGCTGCCGGATGGAAGGGGAGCTGGCGGAGATCCGCCGGCGGGTGATCGAGGAGATCCGGCTCGCCGCCGCGGAAGCATGAGAGGCGTGTGCAATCTTCAGACGTCTCGTATGAACGGGACCGTTGTCGTCGACAAGCCGTCGGGGCCGACCTCCCGGGACGTGGTGGAGGAGGTCAAGCGGGCCCTCGGGGTCCGAAGAGCGGGCCATACGGGGACCTTGGATCCGCTGGCGACGGGCGTTCTTCCGGTCTGCGTGGGCGAGGCAACCAAGCTGGTTCAGTTTCTGGCGCTTGACGACAAGGAGTATCGGGCGACCCTTCGGTTGGGGATTCGGACCGATACCCTCGATACCGATGGCCGCGTCGTCAGCCGGGAGGAGCCTCGCGTGACCCGGGAGCAGGTGGAAGCGGCGCTGGGCGGGCTGACGGGAAGGCGGGAGCAGGTTCCGCCCCGGTACTCGGCGGTGAAGGTTCGGGGAAAGGCCCTCTACGACTGGGCCCGCCGGGGGATCGACGTTGAAGCGCCGCCGCGGGAGGTCGAGATTTACCGGATCCGGATCGAGGAGATCCGTCTTCCCGACGTCACCTTTGCGGTCTCCTGCTCGAAGGGCACCTATATCCGCTCTCTCTGCGCGGAGGCGGGCGACGCGCTGGGTTGCGGGGGATGCATGGCGGCCCTGCGCAGGACGCGCAGCGGTCCCTTCCGCGAGGAGACGGCCGTCGCACTGGCGGGATTGACGGAGGCGGAAAAGCGGGAACGGTTGACGGCGCGCCTGTTGTCGCCGGCGGAACTGCTGCCCGATGTTGCCGTCATCGATGTGGATCCGCCGTTGGCGGAGCGGTTGCGGAACGGCTTTCAGCCGGACGGCGAGTCCCTGATCCGCCATCAAATTCCTTTTCTTGTTGCCGGAGATGTGATAAAGTTCACAACCGGAAGCAAACATCTGGTGGCCGTCGCCCGGATGCTCTGCGCATCCGATGAACTGGCTTCCCGGGCGGGGAAGGAACAGGCGGTCAGGATCTTACGGGTTTTGAACGGTTGAGCGAGGAGCGAAAAGACCTCGATCGTTGAGCGATCGACACAAGGGAGGATGAGACAAGTGTTGGATGTAGGAAAGAGAACGGGAATCATCGAAAAATATCGGCTGCACGAAAAGGATACGGGATCACCGGAGGTCCAGATTGCCCTCCTGAGCGCCAGGATTGAGTATCTGACGGAACATTTCAAGGCCCATAAGAAGGACCATCACTCCCGGCGGGGGCTGCTGAAGCTGGTGAGCCAGCGGCGGAGGCTTCTGGATTACGTGAAGAACAAGGACGTGGAGCGCTATCGGGCGGTGATTCAACGTCTCGGGCTCAGGAAGTAACCTGGGCGCAAGGTGCGGGGGATTGATCAGGAGTAGGAAGTAAAAAGGAAGGAGCAAGGCGCGAGGAGCCGGCGAAGGCCCCTCATCGGCGCGTTGCTCCCTGCTTCTTACTCCTTACTCCTTTTGTGCCCTGCGCCGCAAAACCACCATTAGAGAGGAAAGTATGAGTAAACTATTCAGTACGGATTTTGCGGGGAGGAGTATCTCCCTCAAGGCGGATTATGTCGCGGGGCAGGCGGACGGCGCCATCCTGGCGACATACGGGGAGACGGTGGTGCTGGTGACCGCCGTTTCGTTGAAGACGATCCGGGAGGGGGTCGATTTTCTTCCCCTGACCGTGGATTACCAGGAGATGACCTATGCCGCGGGGAAGATCCCCGGCGGCTTTTTCAAACGGGAGGGACGGCTCAACGAGAAGGAGATCCTGACGTCGCGGATCATCGACCGTTCCGTCCGTCCGCTGTTCCCGAAACACTATTTCCACGAAACCCAGCTCATGGCGTCGGTTCTTTCCCTGGACAACGAGAACGACTCCGACGTGACGGCGATGCTGGCGGCCTCCGCCGCGCTCGAAATCTCGGACATCCCCTTCAAGGGGCCCATTGCCGGGGTCCGGGTCGGCCGCGTGGAGGGCGCCTTTGTCTGCAATCCCTCGCAGGCGCTTCAGGAAAAAAGCGATCTCAATCTCTTCCTCGTGGGGCGGAAGATCGTCCCGGGGACGCAGGGCCGGCCCTATGACGTGAACCTCGTGATGATGGAAGGCGGGGCGGAGGAGGTTGGGGAAGATGTCATCGTCGACGCGATCGACTTCGGCCTCGAGCAGATGCGGCCGGTGATCGACCTTCAGGACCGCATGCGGGCGGAGGCGGGCAAAGCCAAGCGGCCCGAGCCGGTGGCGGAGAAAGACGAGGCCCTGGCGGCAAAGGTTTCCGAAGCGGCCCTGGCCGGGCTTCAGGAAGGCTACGGCATGGCGCGAAAAATGGAGCGGTATGCCAAGCTCGACGAGGTACGGAAAAATACCGTCCAGATCCTGACGGCCGAAAATGCCTCCGTCAAGCCCAAGGTCCTGGAGATCATCGAATCGCTCGAAAGGCGCATTCTCCGGGAGATGATCCTCAAGGAGAACCGGAGAATCGACGGCCGCTCCACCACGGAGATCCGGCCGATCAGCTCCGAGGTCGGGTTGCTGCCCCGCGCCCACGGTTCGGCGCTGTTCAACCGGGGCGAGACGCAGGCGCTGGTGACGGTCACGCTGGGAACCTCCCATGACGAGCAGCGGATGGATTACATCGCCGGGGAGGAGAGGCGCTCCTTCCTTCTCCATTACAATTTTCCGCCCTACAGCGTCGGCGAGGCCAAGCCGCTCCGGAGCCCGGGCAGGCGAGAGATCGGCCACGGCGGGCTGTCGCGCCGGGCGCTTCTGCCGGTGCTGCCTTCCAAGGAGGCGTTTCCCTATACGATCCGGGTCGTCTCCGACATCCTGTCCTCCAACGGCTCCTCTTCGATGGCCACGGTCTGTGGGGGTTGCCTCTCGCTGATGGACGCGGGCGTTCCGATCCGGGACACGGTGGCCGGGATCGCGATGGGTCTTCTGAAAGAGGGCGACCGGGTGGTCATTCTCTCCGACATCCTCGGCGACGAGGACCATGCCGGCGACATGGATTTCAAGGTCTGCGGAACGGAGAAGGGCGTCACCTCGCTGCAGATGGACATCAAGATCGACAATCTTACCGGGGACGTCCTGCGCAAGGCGCTCAGCCAGGCGCGCGAGGGACGGCTGTTCATCATCGGCAAGCTGCGCGAAACCCTTTCAACGCCGAAGCCGGACATCTCCGTCTATGCCCCGCGGATCACCACCGTCAAGGTGCGGCCCGAGAAGGTCCGCGACGTGATCGGCTCCGGCGGGAAGAACATCCGCCAGATCGTCGCGGAGACGGGGGTCGAGATCAATGTGGAGGATGACGGCACCGTGACCATCGCCTCCAGCGACGCGGAAGCCGCCGCGCGGGCCGTGGCGATGGTGAAGTGGCTGACCGAGGACGCGGAAGTCGGCAAGATTTATAACGGAACGGTCAAGAAGATCGTCGATTTCGGCGCCTTCGTCGAAATCCTGCCGGGAACGGAAGGGCTCCTGCACATCTCGCAGCTCGCCAAGGAGCGGGTGAACAAGGTCACCGACATCCTCAAGGAAGGGGATGAGGTCAAGGTGAAGGTTCTGGAGGTGGACAAGCAGGGGAAGATCCGTCTCAGCCGGAAGGAAGCGCTGGCCGAGAACGGCAATCCGTAAAGGAGTCCGTCCGGCGTGCCATCCGGAAAGGAACTCGCCTCCTTCTTGAACATTTTGAAACAGATCATCTTATGATAGAAGAGATCCGCGTGTCCGTCCGGAGGCTTCCGGGCACGGAAGACTTGCCGCTCCCGGGGTATATGACCGAACAGGCGGCGGGGATGGATCTTTCCGCCGCGGTTGCCGAAGAGACGGCGATTCTCCCTGGGGAGAGAAAGTTGATCCCGACGGGCGTCGTGGTGGCGGTTCCGGAAGGATACGAGGCCGAGATCCGGCCCCGGAGCGGGCTCGCGCTGAAACACGGCGTAACGCTGGCCAACGCGCCGGGAACGATCGACGCGGACTACCGCGGCGAGATCGGGGTGCTTCTGATCAACCACGGCTCGTTGCCGTTCATCGTCCGGCGGGGCGATCGCGTCGCCCAGATCGTGTTGCATCGGGTTTGCCGCGTGACCTGGGCCGACGGCGAGGCTCTGCCCGCGACGGAGCGGGATGACGGGGGGTTTGGCCACACAAAATAAATCGGGACGGAGCCCTATTTGTCGAATAGGGCTCTTTCCCGATTTACCCCGAGGTGTTGCATGAAGAAAAACCGGGTCGGCAAGACGTTTCAGGAGATCAACGAGAAGATTCGGCAGGGGAAGGCCGTGATCGTGACCGCCGAGGAGATGATCGACATCGTGGAGCGGCACGGAAACGAGGGGGCGGCCCGGAAGGTCGATGTGGTAACCACGGGCACCTTCAGTCCGATGTGCTCCTCCGGCGCCTTTTTGAACTTCGGCCATACGTCGCCCAAGATCCGCGCCTCGAAGGTTTGGCTCAACGACGTGCCGGCCTACGGCGGGGTTGCCGCCGTGGACTGTTATCTCGGCGCCACGGAGGTGGTCGAGGAAGACCCCCTCAACAGCGTCTATCCCGGTGAATTCAACTACGGGGGCGGTCATGTCCTGCAGGATCTGGTGGCCGGAAACGTCATCCGCCTGCGCGCGGAAAGTTACGGGACCGACTGTTATCCGGCGAGGCGCCACGAGCGGAACATCACCCTCCACGACCTCCGCGATGCGATGCTCTTCAATCCCCGCAACGCCTATCAGAACTACAACTGCGCCGTGAACGTCTCGGACAAGACGATCTACACCTACATGGGGGTGCTCCGGCCGCGGATGGCCAACGCCAATTTCGCGACGTCGGGACAGTTGAGTCCGCTGTTCAACGATCCCTACTACAAGACCATCGGCATCGGGACGCGGATCTTCCTCGGCGGCGCCCAGGGATTTGTCGCCTGGCCGGGGACGCAGCACAATCCCAACGTCCGTCGGGGAAAAAACGGGGTTCCACGGGAAGGGGCCGGGACGATCGCCACGATCGGCAACCTCAAGGAGATGAGCCCGGAGTGGCTGGCCGGCGCGAGCATCCTCGGTTACGGCGTTTCGCTCTACGTCGGGATCGGAATCCCGATCCCCATCCTGAACGAGGAGATGGCCCGCTACACGGCGGTGAAGGACGAGGATATCTTTACCCAGATCTACGACTACAGCATGGACTACCCCAAAGGGGTGGCCAAGTCTCTCGGAGAGGTGAACTACCGCGACCTGCGGAGCGGCTCGATTACGGTGAACGGACAGAAGATCTCCACCGCGCCGCTGTCGAGTTACTTCAAAGCGCGGGAGATCGCCAACATCCTCAAGGAGTGGATCGAGCGGGGGGACTTCCTGCTGGGCGAACCGCAACAGGGCCTTCCCGCCGGCTCCCCCTGAGGCAAAGACAGCAGGAAACGCTCAGAACGGACCTTTCCCTTTCGGGCACGATGTCTTATTTGGCCAGAAGTTCCTGAGCCTGGTCAATCTCCCGCGTTGCCTGTGCCGAGAGCGGACCGGTGATGTTTTTCATTTCTTCCAGCGTCAAGACATCCACATACCTCTCCACGGCCTTTTCGTATTCCCGCTTCTTGGCCAGCGACTCCGCCGTTCGGCTGTAGAGCGTCTGGGGGCTCGAGAAATAATCGAGGACCTGCTTTCCCAAATCGGCGACGATCTCCTGGGTGACCTGATCGAGCAGCTCCGTATCCGCCGGGAGCTTCAGCGGATCATAGGCAACGGCCTGTGCGACTCCCTCGGAGAAATCGTCGGAAATCTCCTTCACCTTCTGCAGGTTTTTCGTGGCAATCACCTCGCCGCCCTCCACGTCGATGAGCCGGTAGGAAATCCGGATAAAGGCCCTTTTCTTTTCCGTTCCCACCTTGTATTTCACCGTTTCCCGGATCTCCTCCTCGATGGTTGCCGGCGGGGCATTCTTCAAATCCGCTTCCGCGGAACCTTCCTTCCGACTCGTCATCCAGGCCTGGTAGGCGGGATTGGACACCGACTTTTTCGCCACCGCCACATTGGCCGTCTTCTGCCCCTCGCTGGTCTGCTTTTCCACGTTGTACTGGAGGACGCTGCCGAAGATGAATACATCGGTTCCCTTCAGCTTGCCCGCTTTTTTGGCGCTTTCAATATCGTACAGGCCCGCCTGGCCCATTTCGATCTCCTTGAGGATCGCCCCCATAACGTCCCGGGCCAGAATCTTCACGTCGCTGGTGGCGTTGGTCGTGAGAAAGGAAAGCAGGCTGTCCGTCACAATCCTCCCCGCCTCGGCGTTGCTGGAGGGGCTGGTGAAGTCCATCACGGCGATCTTTTTAACCACGCGTTCCCGGAGGCGGTCCCGGAGGTTCTGGTTCTTCGCAAATACCTCCTTGTATTCTGAATCGATCCGGCTGACCCGGTCATACCAGGTAAAGGCATTGCCGATCTGACCGGACGCTTCATAGGCCTCCGCCTGGGCGTACATCAGCGAGAGCAACTGGTCGGTCAGGACCCGGACCTGGGGATCGTTCTTGGCGTCTTGCAGCATCGTCACGGCAACATAGGCGGGATAAAGCCGGCGTTTCTCTCTCGATGCCCGATTGATATAAAACTGCGCCGCCGCCAGGTTGAAACTCAGGATCTGCTCGGCATGGTCTCCGTCCTTGTCCACGGCCTTCGCCTTGCGGACAAAGACCAATGCCCGGTCCCAGGCGTTCTGCCGGGAGAAGGTCTCGACGCGGGAAAGATAATAGGCGGGCGTGTGTTTTTTCTTGGCCTCCTGGAGGGCCGAGATCAACTCCGGTCGATTGGGGGAGATCTCCAGCGCGAGGTCAAGGTTCCGGATCGCCTCGCCCCAGTCCTCCGTTTTTCCCGCCTGATCGGCCTTGCTTCGATAATGGTTTAGACCCTGAGACTCCGCCCGGTTGAGGCGATTGGCCAGATCGGGATGCTCGGGATAAAAGGATTTAACTTCTCGGTGCAATTTTACAGATTGCACCCAATTTCCGGAACCCTCAGCCTTCGCTGCGTCCGCAAAAAGCAGATCCGCACGGCGTTTCTTTTCTTCGAGGCGCTTCTTCTCGAGAAGCGCCCTGGCTTCCCGGAGCGCCTTTTTGTATTCCGGTTGATCCGGCTCTTTGACGATGGCCTGTTCCAACCGGGCGATCGCCTCTTCCAGACGGTTCTGCGCGAGGAACGTTTGCGCCTCGTTGAAACTTTCCTGGCCCGGCGTGGCGCAACCGGATAGCGCGATCAGCATGACGCACAGAATGGCCCAACCCTGCAATCTCTTCATAAGACTCACCTCAGAGAAAATGATTTTCATACGAGGGGATATCAGCCCCTGTTTCTGTTTTTACGGAGCGTTCAGATTCATGCTGGTCTTCTGCCCGCTTTTCCGCTCGTAGACCTGGCTCGGTTTTCCCTTCGTGACATTGGAAATCTCCACCGTCGCCGTGTTCGGAGACTGGGAGCCCTCGTTCACCGCCTCGACTTCGAACCTGTTCTGTCCCCCGGACAGATTGACCCGAAACGACTGTTTTTTATTGGTCAGCCGGAGTTTACTCTTCAGGATCTTCCCGTTGAGATAGATGTTGATGATATCCCCGTCCTCGCTCCCGTGGTCCCAGACGGTGATCGTGACATCCCGCCGACCGACCGTAACGTCCGTCAGGTCCTTGGACGATGATGAAACGGTCGTCGTGGGAGGAACCGTCGAAGATGACCCCGTCGTGGATCCCGTCGTGCCCGTGTTCCCGGAAGAAGTCGTCGTGTTCGTGTTTCCAGTGGATACCGTCGTGGTCCCGGATGTCGTGGAAGTACCAAGATATTCGGGCGGTTGCGATTGGCCCGGTTGCTGGTCTTTGATCTTCTGAGTCCGATCATCCAGGATTGTCCATTGATCTTTCTGGAAATCGTCGGCGATCTTCTTCGCCTTATCCAGATCCTCTGGCTTCACAGTGATGAGCTTGCGGCCGGGATCGGTCTTGGGGTCATACCCGCCGCTGGAAGAAACTTTCCCATCCCCTTCGATGCGGATGATGCCGTCCGCCCGCAAGGTTTGGCCGGATGACTGTTTCAGCGTGGCCAGCACAGGCTCGGTCGTGCCCGGTACGGCCGTCTTTTCCAAGGTGACCCGTCCGTTCCGGTCGATCTTGATGCCCGATCCGGGAGACACGGTCAGCGTGGATTGGTTCGTTACGTCCGTCCGCTTGCCGCTTTTCTCCTGCATGAATACACGGAAGCCGGCGCTGCCGCCCTGCGGGATCTTCAGGCTGGCCGGTTCCATGACCAGGACCGGCGATGGTGAAATAGTCGGCGGTGGAGTTGTTGCCTTCCCGGTAGTGGTGGGAACCGTCGTTGTCGCGGTTGTCGATTTGCCGTCCGCCGGAACCGTCGGCGGCGTCACGACAGTGGTCGGGGTGGTCGTTGCGGGAGTGGTTGGGCCGGTGGTTTTCGACGAAGAAACCATCTCCGCCTCGACCTTCCAGTCCAGGCTGGCGGTGCTCTTCGTGCCCATCTTGTCGCGCACCTCCAGCCAGACCTTGTAGATTCCCGTTTTGCTCGGGGTGAATGCCGCCGTTTCTCCCTTCCCCGAAACGAAGCTGCTCCACTGGTACGTGTAATCCGGCATGCCCCCTTTGACCTTGGCCTGGATTGTCCCCTTTTCTCCTACCTTCAGGACTGGTTTGTCCGCCGTCAGCGCGACCTCCAGCTTCGGCACTTCCACCTTCAGATCCAAGCTTGCCGTTGCCTTCTGACCGGCCTGGTCGCTGACGTCCACGGATGCCTTATGCGTCCCCGGCTTGTCCGCGACAAAGCGCCCCGTTTCCCCCTTTCCTTCCGCGCCGCTGCCCCACCGGGTGATGAAGGGCGCCTCTCCTCCCTTGATGACGGCCTGGAGCGCCGCCGTTTCCCCCAACTTCAGGGTCGTCTTGTCAGCCTTCAGTGAGACCTCCAGCTTTGGCGCCTCCACCTTGAGATCGACGGCCGCATTCACGGTCTGCTTCGCGCTGTCCGTCACATCCAGCGTGATCTTGTAGGAGCCGGACTTCTTTGGGGTGAAGCTTGCCGCCTCGCCCTTGGCGTCCACCCCCGCGCTCCACTTGTTGGTGACGGGAGGGACGCCTCCCTTGACGATCGCCTGGATCAGGGCCGTTTCCCCCGTCTTCAGGGTGGTCTTGTCCGCCTTCAGCGAGACCTCCAACTTCGGGACCTCCACCTTGATCTCGACCGACGCCTTTGCTTTCTGCCGGGCCTTGTCCGTCACCTCCACGGTGATCGTTTGTGGTCCTCCCTTTTTGGCGAAAAAGGGAACACTGTCGCCCTTTCCCGCCAGTCCCGGACCCCACGCATAGGTCAAAGGCGCCTCGCCGCCTTTCGCCTCCGCCTTGATCTCGATCGTTTCGCCCAGCTTGGCTTCGGTCTTCGCGGCCTTGAGGGTCACCTCCAGCTTGGCTCGTTCCACCTTGATCGTGAGGGTCTCCGAAGCCTTGTTCCCCGCCCCATCCGTCACCTCGACGGTGATCTTCTGCGAACCGGACTTCTTGGGGGCAAAGTTGACCGTTTCTCCCTTGCCTTCGACGCCTTCTCCCCAGCGGTACGTGTAAGGCGCCTTGCCGCCCTGGACGGCGGCCCTGATGACGGCCGTTTCCCCCGTCTTCAGGGAAGGTTTATCCGCCTGCAGGGTCACACGGGGTTTCTTGGCCTTGTCCAGATCGTCCTGGGAAACGGTGACGCCGACGGCGCGGCTCGCCGTGCCGAGGACGACGTTTTCGCTGTCCCGCGCGCTCAGGCTGACGGTATATGTTCCGGTTTGGCTGCAGTTCAGGCGCAATTCCTGGCCGGCGCCCGGGATGCCGCAGATCCCGCTCGGGGCGATGGCCCAGTCGTAGCGGAGCGGCAGCTTCTCCGGTGTTGGTTTCACGTCGGCCTTCACGAAGATATCCTCAAACACGGCGAACTGATTGTCGGCCACCTCCACCAGACCTCCGCCCGGGGTCAGGCCGCCTTCGCCCTGCAAACCGGAGCCCTGCTTCCATTCCGGCGATTTCCACACCTGGGGATTCCAGATCTTCGGTTTCGGACCGCGGCGTTGCGGCTCGCCGATGCTCACTTCGTAAGCCCGCGCCGTGACCGTCGCCTGTTTCTCGCCGAGATCCGCCCCGCCGTCCTTCGCCTTCCCGTGCACCGTGACGGTCACCGGCTTCGTGTCCTTGGGCCTGAAGGTGTACTCGCGGTTGTCCCGCAGCGGCCCCGGGTTCAGCGCATTTCCCTTGTACTCCCACCAGAAGTCGATCGTCGCGGCGTCCAGCTCGGGCGGCGCGCTCACCGTCGCCTTGACCTCCTGCCCGACGAGGGGACTCTCCGGCGCGATCGCCAGCTTGAACTCTGGCTTGACAACCTCGGCCTCGATCTGGTTGGACTCTCCGACCGTTCTGAGGACATCTCCCTCCTTCTGCAGGAGGTTCACCCAGAACTTGACCGGCCCGATTTTCGTCAGCTTCCCCGATGCCGAGGATCCCGTCGTCTCGAAGTTGTCCCCGAAGTCCACCTCGGGGTGCGGCTGCCAGCGGAAGACGAAACTGCCGCGCGCCGGCGCGTCGCCGGACTTGACTTCCGCCGACAGGGTCACCGTGGAGCCGATGAGGTACTTTTGCTTGGCCGGTGAAACCTTGAGGATCACCGTAAAGGCGTTGACGCGGACCGAGCAGGTTTTCGTGACGGTCGTCCCGTCTTCGTCGGTCACGGTCACCGAAACGGGGTGCACACCCGGCTTCCGGCTGTTTGCGAACGTGAAGGTACGGTCCTTGGCCTCTCCGTCTCCCGACCAGGAGACGGTGTTCGATGGGGCGCCGCCCTCGACGCCCGCCGTGAAGGTGATGATGTCGCCGAGCTGCGCCTCCACGGGACACTTGTCGGGCGTGAGCGTCAGCTTGAGGGGCGTCTGGAACTTCTTGTTCTCCTGCTTGATGTCCTTGGTCGCCTTGTCGATGTCGGCCTGGGTGGCGTCGTGGCCCAGGTAGCTACCCAAGCAGTACTTGATCACCTTGGGGTCGCGGGGCAGCGGGGCGCCCCACCCCGTGAGCGGGCCGTAGGTCGTGCAGGGTTTTCCGTCCGGTGCACCGTAATATCCGCCGAGGGAGCCGCCGGCGGACATGCAGAGACAGTTGAGATAGGCGAGGCGCTTCTCTTCCGCCGTCGGCGGCGGGGTGCAGTCCCCTTCGAGATCGGGTTTGCCTTTTTCCACACAGCCGGCCGGTTTTTTTGCCGTCACCGTACGGGTCCATTTTTTTGTTGCCCGGTTGCAATTCCCCCAGGCGGAATATTCATAGGTGCAAGCGGGAGGCTCCTTGGTTGTCGTTGCGGTCTTCCCAAGATCGGTCTTTCCAGTATCTGTTTTTCCAGGGTCGGCCTTCCCAACGTCCGTGCCGCCGCTCGTGGTATCCTTACCCGTTCCTGTTCCCGTGGAAACGCCCGTCGTTCCAGTGGTACCTTGGGTGCCGCCGGTTGCGCTCCCCGTTCCCTGCGTCGTGCCCAACGTCCCGGTTGTCTGGGTGGTCGTCGTAATTCCGGTCTGCCCGGTTGGTCCGGTGGTCCCGGCCTGGCCGCCGGTCGGACCCGTTCCGCCGGTGATTCCGATCTGACCCTTGGTGTAGTCTCCCGGCTGGACCTGCGGAGGTTGCTTCTGTCCACCCGTTTTATCGTCCGAAGAGGACTTGTCGCCATCGCCGGGCTTGCCTTCCTTCTTATCGTCCTGAGGCTTATCCTTTTTATGAACAGTTAATATAAATCTTCCCCCTTTGGAAAGGGAACGGGTCTGTATGTAAGGATCACTGCTGCTGTATTCAACTTCCACGGCCAAGTCTATCGTGTAATCTCCGGGTTTGTCGAATTCCAAAGCCACGAAGGGAAGCGTTGTTTCCTCCCGGAGCAATCCATTCACTCCCCATTTATAGCGGGTATACACATAAGATCGGTTGCCTTTTCCCCCGAGACACTGAAGGGCCTGTTTGGCTCCTTCCTCAGAAAAATTTGGAATATCGGCTTCCAATCTAACGGTTACAGATCTCTTTTCGCCGATTTCCGCCGGGTCCGGCCTCGCTTCAATTTTCAAGGGTGAACCATCAAAGACCCGGGCAAAATTGTCCAGTTCGCCTTGAAATCCTTCTCTTGCTTGCATCCAATCCTGTATGACAATCCCGGCTTTCGAGCCGTCCCTTCCGCATTTTCTCATCAGGGCGTTGACAATTCCCTCCTCGGTCTCTTTCTCTCCGGCGCCGCCGCTCTGGAACCGTTTAGCGGCATTCTTGGCGTGGCATTCGATCAAACGAAGCACAACCGCTTCATCTTTGGTATAACAGGCCAGTTCCTCGATTTCTTGGACTTCATGACATTTCGCTTCCAAAATAGGGTCAACGGCCTGAGCCTCTCGACCCTTGACTGTATATCTCCCGGCAATCAGATCGGAACAACTCTGACTCCCGGCGGCAAATTCATAAATCCTGTCTTTTAAGTAATCGGTGACAACATCCAGAATGGAAACCGTGATGGTAGCCGCCAGTTGAGCCCAACCAATCGGGCCGAAGGCTTGGTGGAGAGTCGCTAATCCAATGGCCGACTCCAATGCCGCCTTCAAGGCCCCTTCCTTTTCATACTGTTCAGGAGCTTGAAACGTGAGGATCAGCACGTTCAAAACAGCCGGGGTTGTTCCTTCGGGCACTTTAGACCATAGTGTAGACAAGGTGTTTCTTAACTTCCCCCATTTGCCGACGCCCCACAAAAGCCCTTTTGCCACTTGGCCTTCGAATTTGGGATTTCCGAACAGCTTCAACAATTCCGCATCGGCCTTGCAGATTTTCAACAGATCTTCCAGCCCATATTTTGAAACAACACTGGAAACACGTTTCTCGAATTCTTGGAGTGCGGCTCCGTCGAGGGCATCATCTCCAAATTCTTTTAAGATCGCCTCCATTTCCTTGGCCGCATTTTTCAGGGCAATATCGCTTTCCTTCAGAGGAGCCCTCGCAAGATCTTTTCCTTTCAGCAGAATTCCCGCCCGTTCGACATTTTTTGCAATTCCTTTCGGGTTTCCCTTCTTCAGCGCATCCAAGGCATCATCGATCCACTGGGAAGCGGCGTTCCCGCTCCCTTTGACGGTGTAAAAGCCCCGTCCCTCAGCTTGGTGGGTAATGTCAGAAAGAAACTCCCTGACCTTGCCCGAAGCATCCTTCCCGATCACTTTTCCGACTTTGGTTTCAAAGGCCTGCCGGGTCGCTTTTTCCGTCGTTTCTCCATAAAGGCCGCCGCCTAACTCCTTGAAGGTTTCTTCCGTCATTCCTTGAGCGCTGTGCTGTGTTAATTTAGGGGATACATTCAATTCCTTAAAACGGTTCAGTGCTCCTTTCCTGCCGGTAACGCCCTTCATGAGTTCCTCGGGAGGATAAACATTGGTTTTATCCATAATTTTAAGCAAATCCCCTTCGTCCGGATATTGCTTGGCCAAGGCTTCTCTGAGTCGTTCTCGAAACGCTTTCCATTGTCGCAGAGCATCGGCATCATCAGGGCTCACATTTTTAAAGATGAGGCGCATATCAAAATCAGAAGAACCTCCCTTCAGCGGGCTTATAAAATTTTTACCATCCGCATGGGAACCGAAAATGCCGATCTCTATATTCGAGGAGCTCTTTCCGACAGCTTCTTTAATCGCATTTCGAACTTTTACGATATCAGGATCTAACGCAAAAGCTTGCGAACAGAAGATCAAGATGAAACACCATGACAACAAACAAAGGATTTTCAGTTTGCCCGAAGGAAATGGATACATAAGCTTTCCTTTTTATTTATCCACAAACGCCTTCACGTCCACCCGGCTCGGCGTGACGTTGGTCGGCTCCAGGCGGAAGCCCGTGAATTTTCGGTTGGCCAGCTCATCGGCGATGTTGCTCGACTTGCCGCCGTAATCGAGCATCAGCTCGGCGGCGCCGCCCAGAAAGCTCCGCTGGTTGATCCCGCGGACGCCCTGCATCTCCTTTTCCAGGAACTGCTTGACGGCTGTCAGGTGGCGGTACGAGACCAGGCCCGTGATGACAAGGGTGATCTCTTTCGTCCGGCCGTAAGCCTCGCTCCGCCACTGGGCCAGGATATCGGCGATCACCGCGTCGGACAGGCGTTCGGCTGCGTCCCTGATCGCCAGCGCGCCGCCCTGGACCTCATCGATATGGGCCCGGCGTCCCTGTTCGCTCCGCGAAGAAATCACCCTGGCGTCGTCGGACCGAATCACCCGGGCCTGGAGCGTCGCCTGGAGGGATTGGAGCTGCGTATTCATGATTCGGCCGCCCGCATTTTTGGAGAAGGCCCTGCCGGAAACGACCACCTGGGCGCCGTACTGGAGACCGGCCGCCGCCGAGGCCTGCGCGTCTCCTTCCAGGATGCGCAGGGCCTGATCCCGGGTGATGTTGCTTCTTACCGTCTGGGGATCGACCACGGTGAAGCCGGCAGCGATAAGCCGCTGCATGATCGTCGATTCCGCCTGTCCGACATCTTCCCAGGCATCCGTGCCGAAGACGCCCGCCACCTTCTCCTCCATGATCACCATGACCTTGGGCTTCTCGACCAGTGCATGGAGGAGACCCAGTGCGCGCAGATCGTTCATCAGGTTGGCCCGACCCACCTCGGCCTGGATCTTGACCCGGTAGAGGTCCCCCTCGGCCTTCTCCGAAAGAACTTTATATCGCTGCACATACCCGGCGGTTTGCGCGAGAATCTTATCGGTGATGACCTTGTACTGCTCCGTCAGGGTATCCGAGGTCACCAGGGTTCCCACGGCTTGCTCGACGGCCTTGCGCAGCGCGTCGTCGATCGCCTTGTCCCGGGCCGGCGCCACGGCCTTGTTGACGATCGCGGCGACCCCCTCGGTCATGACGAATTCGGGCGGCTGGGCCCAAACCGGCGCGGTCAGCAGAAGCAGTGCGCCCAGGACAAGGCAGAGAACCCCCAGACCGGCATTGTTCCGGAGCAGGAATGGCGAGAGGGACCGGCGCCTGCCGGACGTTGGCCTGAAGGGGCCCGTCCGGCGTCCATTTCTCAAAAATCCGCCCGCACCTGCCCCTCTTGAACCGGTTACAGCGGCTGCGACAGGTTGTTCAAGGTCCAACATGGCGTTCATCTCAACGGAAAATCTGCTGGAAATCATAACCCAGCGTCACTTCCATCTCCACTTCCACGCCGCCGTCCTCCTTGTACTGGGTGTCGATCACCTTGGCGCCGCGAATGTACGCCTCGACGCGCGAGCGGATCGTGTCGCTTTTCAGAACGAAGTCCCGGACGCTGGATTTGCCCCGGATGGCTACGCCGTAGGCCTGCTCCAGCAGATTCCGGTAGCCGTCCATCTTGGCCGCCCGCTCGGTCATGAGCCGGGCCTGGGCCGGATTGATTGCGTTTGCCGGCGGCGCGCCGCCACCGGTCGCTCGGAGAACAATGGGGACCCACTGGCCCTCGGCCTGCGGCCCCGGAAGCGGCCCCGGAAGCGGCTCCTGAATCGGCACAATGTAGCACCCCGCAAACAGCGTCAATACAAACAACAAAACCATACCCTTCTTCCACATGGCGTTTCTCTCCTTTCTTGTTAGCGAACCCCCAGAATCCTTCTCAGCGGTTGCAGATCGATTTCCACTTCCACCTCATAGCTGCCGTCGGCCAACTGATATTCCGAAACAATTCGCGCTCCCTGGATATAGGAGAAGACCCGGGAACGGATATCATCGCTGCGCGTCACAAAATCCCGAACCAGCGTTTCGCCGCTGATCCGGACGCCGTTCACCTGCTCGGAAAGATTCCTCAGCGCGTCGAGCTTGCCGGCCCGCTTGGCCAGCAGACTCTTCTCCGCCGGTGTCATCCCCGGTTCGTTGGGTTCGATGCCGTGCCCCTTGACCCGCAGCACATCGCGGGCCGCCTGCGGCGCTTCGTAACCCTGTCCGCCCGGCGCCCCGAACCCCGTTGCCCGGATCGTTTCCTGGTCATAGAGCAGACGGTGCCCCAGGATATCCTCCAGGCGCCCCAGCGTGACCTCCACCGTCACCTCCGCCGTCCCGTCGGCCTGAACCTGGTAATCGACCTCCCGCGCACCCTGGACAACCGCCCTCACGCGCGAGCGGACCACGTCGGACTCGGTGACAAAATCCCGGACGGTCGTCCGGGCGTCGATCTGGATGCCGTAGATGACCTCCAGGAGGTTTCGGAGGGCGTCCACCTTTGCCGCCCTCCGCGCCATCAACTTGGTTTGACTGTCCATCTGAGCCAGGCCTTCCATGGAAACACCCAGGATCAGGACCAGCAGCGCCAGTCCGGTCATCAGCCATCTTTTCCGCATCTCATCGCGTTTCATTATTCCCCCTTCTTGCCGTTCTTCCCCTCGAACCGGACCATCCGTTCAATGATCCCGTACCACTCTTTCTCGCTGACCCGCCTCGGCCCCGCGTAAGCCTCCGGCTGGCCGCTCGGCAATTTTACCGAGGGAGCGTCTCCCCGCCCCGGCGGCGGAAAATTTCCGGAAGACACCCTCACGGTGACCTGAACCCCGCCGTCGGCCAACAGCGCCTCATCCACCAGCGTGATGCCGCGGACAAAGGCCGAAAAACCCTCATAGGCGTCCCGTTCCGGGATACCTTCCCGATCTTCTTCTCGGCCCCGAATGGCGTTCCTGTATGCGTCCAGCACCGCCGCTCGACGGGCCATCAGGAGGGCCTGGGTCTTGCTTTTGGCTTTTACGGGGGGATAGCCGATGCCCTGCACCACCTCGGATTCGTCACTTCCGGAGAAACCCTGTCCCCAGCAGAGAAGAACGCCCAAGATGCAAAGTGCGGCAATCTTGATGCCGATCGTTTTCATCTTATGGTTACGCTTTTAAGGTTTTTCGAAGCCTTTTCCGGTCGTGGACAAGTTGCCGTTCATCCCTGTCACGGCCGGCGAGGGGCGAACCGGCCTCCAAACGGGAGGGGAGGCCGGTGCGCCTGAAACGCTGAAATTAAATGGCTATCTCACCGGACCCACTGCCCCGGAAGGTGGAGGTGCTGGGGGAGGATAATGGGGCGGAGGAGGCCCGCCCTCGGGCATGATGACGATGGCCGGCGGCGGCAGAGGCTCCCGCGTGTAGACGTAACAACCCGATATCAAGGATGCAACAGAAACCCCGAACATTAGGACAGTGAGAATCTTTTTCATACGGAAGCCTCCATTTTCTGATTTTTGCATACCACCCGGAAAGAGCGGATATCTTCGATTCTGCGTGTCCCGATGCATATGGGGGTCCCTATCGACGGGCAGTCAATGCATTTGAAAAAACGATAAAGGGAAGCAAAATCCCTGTCAAGAAAAACTTTACAGCAAAACTTTACAGAACGATAAAATCATTGACAAACCGAAAAAACCGAAGCAAACTCTAAACCAACTCCAGGTGTTATCCTTCTAAGAACGGCTTTTCCAGCGAGGCGAAGTATGGCGGCACCGGTCATAAACCTCGAGTCTCGAAAAGGGATCGGAGTTTCCATGGTCCGTGCTACCCGACACATGGGGACGATTTTATCGATCGTTGGTTTTCATCCAACCTCTGCCACCCAAACCCAAAGGAGGATAAGAAGATGAAGAAATTATTCTTTGGAACCGTTCTTCTGGCGGGACTGATCGTATTTCCGGTCCTGTCGACGGCACAGGTCAATATTCAAGTGCAGATTCCTGTTCCGCCGCTGCCTCCCCCGATTCCATTTGTTGCGCCGCCGAATGTGGTTATGTTGCCCGGCATGGATGTTTATGCCGTTCCCGATGTTCAGGAAGAAATGTTTTACCGGGGGGGGTGGTGGTGGAGACCTTGGAATGGTCATTGGTATCGTTCGAAGTACTATGACCGCGGATGGGGTTATTATCGCGGTGTTCCATCTTGGCATGGAAGAGTGCCCCATGATTGGAGAAATCGTTACAGAGATCACAGGTGGGGCGGTCGTCCCTGGAATCACCAGGGCGGCAGACCTTGGCGTCATGGCGGTTGGGGTAAGCCCGGCGGACACGGCGGCGGGGGGCGTCCCGGCGGACATGGCGGTTGGGATAAGCCCGGTCGACACGGCGGCGGACCCGGTGGAAAGAGCAGACCCGGTGGCGGTCCCGGCAGGTATCACGGCATGGGGCCGGTCACCGGTGAACCCGGCGCCAGATAAGACACACGGCCTCGTCATACTGCGTAGAAGTGGTGAACCATCACGGGGGGGAGATTCCGGCGGTAATGCCGACCGGCAGAACGATCTGGGCCGCCAGTCGGATAAATAAAAAGGGTTATTGCAGTCCTCAGCCGGGGAATCGCAGGTCGTGCGGGTATTTTTCGCCTTGCATAACACTGGTTTCTTGTATATATCCCCGCTGCATTTCAGCTTCGATCGGCGATAGGGTCCGTTCGTTCGGGTATCGACATGAAGATTGGCCGGTATATCATCGCTTTTGTCTTGTTCATGATGGCCCTGATTGTATTCGGGGACAGAGGGCTCATCGACAATTACCGGCTGAATCAAAAAATGACGGACCTCAAGAGAATCAATCATGTGATGACCCTCGAAAACATCGCGCTGAAAAAAAACATCACGCTTCTGCGCGACAACCTGTCCTATGTCGAGATGGTTGCGAGAAGCGAGCTGGGCATGGTGAAAAAGGGGGATCTGGTTTACCGCGCGCCGGAATAGGGTTTTCGCTTTCGCCGCGGGGGCGGATCCATATCTTCAGATCTCAAGACGGTGACCGAATGTTCAGCATCAAGAACTTGTTCATGTTCGACATCAAGGACTTGATGTCCGGCGGGAAGCAATTGGCCGGGCTGGACATCGGCTCCAGTTGCATCAAGCTCGCGGAGATTCAGGATCACCCCAATGGCCGTGTCCTCAGCCTTTTTTCGCGGATTCCCCTCGCCAAGGGTGTTATCGTCGACGGCGTTGTCGCGGAGCCGGATGCCCTGACCGCAGCCATCAAGGAACTCTTCAGGCAGTCCCGTTGCAAGCGCAAGAAAATAGTCGCCTCGATCTCCGGGAACGGCATGGTCGCGAAAAAAGAGGCCTTCGCGCAGATGAATTGGAAAGAGCTTCATGCCCTCCTTCAGGATGAAGCGGGGAAGTATCTTCCCTTCGACGATATGGCCGAAGTCAACTACGATTTTCAGATCCTCGGGCAACATCCGTACAACCCGAACCAGATGGAAGTCCTCATCGTTGCGGCCAAGAAAGAGATCATCGAGGGTTATACCGATGCGATCGAGGCAGCGGGTCTGATCCCGGAGATCATGGACGTCGATTCGTATGCGCTGGAAACCATGTATGAGGAAAATTACGATTTCGACGAGAACGAGGTGATCCTTCTGATCAACATCGGCGCGGCCATCACCAACCTGAACGTGATCAAGAACGGGGTTTCGATTTTCACGCGGAATTTCGCGCTGGCCGGCAACTCCGTCACCGAGGCGATTGCCGACAATCTCGGCGTCTCTTTTCAGGAGGCGGAAAAGGCCAAGATCGAAGGGATCGTGAACGACGAGAAAGCCAGGGCGGCCTTCCGGGAGGGTCTCATAGCCTACACGGATCCGGTCTGCTCCGAGATCGAACGGTCGGTCGATTATTTCCGTTCCACCTTCGGCGCCGAAACCATCCGTAAAATTTTCCTGTCCGGCGGCGGGAGCCTGATTCACGGGTTGGTTGACGATTTGAGTCACCGGATGGGGCTCGAAACGGAGATCGTCGATCCGTTCAAGAAGATCAAATTCGACAACAAGATTCTGGATCAGGAGGCGGCGGAGCAGATCGGTCCGATTGCCGCCATCGCCGTGGGGTTGGCTTTGCGGAAGATAGGCGACCAATGATCAAAATCAATCTGCTTCCGTACCGGGAAAAGACAGAAAAAGAAAATCTGCGGCGCCAGTTCGCCATGTTTGCCGGTGTCCTGATGTTGTTTCTTCTGGTGATCTTCGCCGTGCACCTCTATTTCATCAGGAGCATCGGCGGTCTCGAGACGGAGATCCGGGAGGCGGACGCCAGATTGATCGTTTTGAACAAGAAGGTCGGTGAAGTGGAGGCTTTCAAGCGGGATAAAAGGGAGCTGGAACAGAAGCTGGTCCTGATCAAGTCCTTTGAGGGAGACCGGCTTTTCCCCGTCCGCATGCTGGAGGAGATCGGCCGGCTCGTTCCGGCGCGGGACATGTGGCTGGAAAAAATCCTGGAGTCGGAAAACGGGAAAGAGCTCCGCATTGAGGGGATGGCCCGGGACAGCCTCGCGTTGGCCGGTTTCATGAAGCGCCTGGAAAAGATCGGCTTCGTCCGGTCCGTCGATCTCGGGGTTTCCCGGGAGCAAGAGGTTTCCGGCGTCAAGCTGCAGCAGTTCATCCTGAACTGCGGCATCCAAAGGGGAATGTGAACCGATGCCCATCACCGTAGAGGATCTCAAGAACCTTTCCCCCAAGATGAGGATGCTGATCGTACTCGGGATCTGTTCCCTTCTCGGTTATTTCTATTACATGTTCTTCTTCCAGGGCATTCTTGAAAAGCGCATCGCGCTCGACGCCAAGCTGACGGAACTCCGCCAACAGGTTGTGGAAAAGGAAAAGGTCGCGGCCCAGACCGGCCGGTATGCCCGCGAGATCGATTCCCTGAAAGAATCCTTCAAGACCGCCCTGCTGAAGCTCCCCGATCAGCGGGAGATTCCGGCGCTCCTCGATGCCGTGGCCCTGGCCGGCAAAAAATTTGGCGTGGATTTTCTGCTCTTCGAACCGAAGCCCCCGGAGAAGAAACCCCCGGAAGCCGCACCGGCGGCCCTTCCGAAGCCGGCCGATGCGAAGACAACGGTTAAACCGCCGAAGCCTGCCGGGCCGGAGAAATTTTACGACGAGATCCCGGTGAACGTGCAGATTTCCGCGGGTTTCCACAACACGCTTTCGTTTTTCGATCAGGTGGGTCGGCTGCCCCGAATCATCAACATCGAGCGGATCGAGATGGTGGCTCCGGCCGCGGATGCGAAGGGGCGGGGACGAACCCTCAAGACGTCCTGCGTCATGAAAACATACATGTTTGCGGAAAAAAAGAAGCCATGATCAAACGGCATTTTCTCACAGCCCTGCGGGCCGGCGCGCTGATTCTTCTTTTTTCCGGCGGGCCGGCCTTCGCCGGGGCTCCGGCGGCTCCGGCCCCGACGGTGTATCCCGCTTCGGTCGAACCGGCGGCGACCGTTCCCGCGCCGGCCCCGGCTCAGCCTGCGGATGACTTTTACAGGCCTCCCCTGAAAACGGATCCGTTCAAACCTTTCCTGGAGACGGATCAGGCACTGTTGAGGAAGCAGCAGGAACAGAAAAAAAAGACGGCGGTGAAGGGGCGCCCCATCTCGCCGCTCCAGCAGGCGGAGATTGCTCAGTTCCGCCTCGTCGGCATCGCCGGGGATGACAGCCGACGCAAGGCGATCGTCGAGGAGCGGACCACGAAAAAATTCTATCCCCTCTCGGTGGGAACCTACATCGGCCCGAACGATGGCCGGGTCGTGGAGATCCTTGCCGACCGGGTGGTGGTGGAAGAGCGGGTCGCAACCCAGGACAATCGGAAAAAAGAAACAAATGAAACGGATTCCGCTGTTGCTTCGTTCGGAACCATAAGAGGGAAAACCATGAAACGGTCAATACGGTGGGCATGGCTTGTATTTCTCGCGGCGATCATGATGACCGCCCTTCCGCCGGCCTGGTCGGCAAATCGCGCGGCGCCTCCGCGCGAAAAGCCGCTGACGGTCGAGCCGCTCCGGGCGACGCGCGCCGCTTCGGCGGAACGGACACTGCCACGCGCTGAAAAGACGGCGACGCCCGCTTCCCGGATCTCGCTCGATGTCCAGGATGCCGATATCAAGGCCGTATTCCGTCTCCTGTCCGAAGTGGGAAACGTGAGCATCGCTTCCGGCGACGACGTGAAGGGGACGCTCAGCCTGCACATCAAGGATGTGCCCTGGGATCAGGCGCTCGACACGATCCTCGGAATCAAAGGATTGTCCAAGATACAAAAAGACGGCATCGTCATGGTGATGACTCAGGAGAATTATCAGAAACTGAAAAAAGCGCAGAAGGAAGCCGCCAAGGCGGAAAAGGAAGCAGCCATCAAAGAGACACAAATAGACACGGAACCGCTGATCACGCGCGTCGTGCAAGTGAAATATCGTATGCTGACCATGGTAAAGACCAATAAAATTGACGTGAAGGGAGATGTTCTCGCGACCAGTTCCAGGGAACTTGTCGCAGGTGGTTCCGGATTGCAAGAGGATACCGCGGCAGCGGCATCCATTGCCGGCACAAAAGTACAAAAGGTTTCAATGGAGGGCGCCGGTGATTTTTTTGCCCTTCTCCAAAGCTTGCTGAGTGTGGATTCGGAAGGCAAGCAAAAAGGCTGGATCGGCGCCGATGCGGATACCAACAGCGTGATTATTACGGCAGTCAAATCGGACATGGTGAAGATCATGGACATGATTGCCAAAATCGATATACCGACCGACCAGATCCTGATCAAAGCCAATATCGTGGAAACGACGAAAAATACGGCTCGCGATCTCGGCATCCAGTGGGGAGGCGCTTACGGGCGATACGTCGGGAATCAGAGTCTGTACGTGACTCCCGGAGGCACGGGTGGTTCCACCGTTCCACCGGGATCGGCCCTTTCCGGGGGGTACACCCCAACCTCCGGTATGACGGGAGTCGGCGGCCAGGGATATGGGGTCAATTTCCCGGCGACCACGATCAGTTCAACGGCTTCGGCGTCGTTGGGGCTGCTTTTCGGTACGATCGGCGGGAATATCCTCGATGTCCAGTTGAGCGCGCTGCAGAAGGATGGGAAGATGAATATTCTTTCCAGTCCCTCGATCACCACGCTGGACAACCAGATGGCCTTTACGGAAAACGGACTGATCGTCCCGTATGCCACCACGGAAACCAGCGGCGGCACCGTGACCCGGTCCATCAAAAAAGAGGAGGCCACGCTTCGCCTGGAAATCGTTCCCCATGTGATCGACGGACAAAAATTGAAAATGAAGATCGTGGTGAAAAAAAACGAAGTGGATTTTGCGGCTGGACACAGTGTGGACGGCAATCCCTTCATCATCAAAAAACAGACCGAAACCAATCTGATCGTGGATGACGGCGAGACGGTCGTGATCTCCGGCTTGACCAAGCAGAAAACACAGGACGGCAACAGCGGGGTGCCCTGGTTCAAGGATGTTCCAGTGCTCGGATGGCTCTTCAAGTCAGACGTGAAGAGCGAGGAAATGGAAGAGGTGCTGATCTTCATTACCCCCAATATCGTCAAATCGCAGATCGTTTCCGGCATCCTGGAGGGGACTTGAGGACGGCCCTGCGCCCGTTTCGGGTTCAAGCCGGTGATTGGAAGCGGGAGCATCGTGGCGGAATGTTTTCGTTCGAGGAGACAGGCATCATGAGACATCTGGTCCGATTCATACTGTTGGTCTTCCTGGGAGCTCTGTTTCTGGGTTGTGCGTCGACCAATTACGGGAAGGGGATAACGCACTATACGCCGGACGATGCCGTCGCGGCCGTCCGCGAACTGATGCCGCTCGCCGAGCAGGGCCATGCCGAAGCGCAGTTCAACCTTGGCTCGCTCTATTATCAGGGCCGGGGAGTGCCCCAGGATTACAGGGAGGCGCTTCAATGGATTTACAAGGCCGCCGAACAGGGCCATGTATTGGCCCAGACCACGCTGGGAAGCCTGTATGCCGAGGGAGTGCGGGGGGTGATCGAGATAGATCGTTCTCAGGCGCTGATGTGGTTCAGCTTTGCCGCCGCCCGGGGCGATATGGAGGCGCGGGAAGTCATGGACATCCTGGCCAACCGAATGGCGCCTTCGCAAATTGCGCAGGCGCAAAGGCTGGCCCGGGAATTCAAACCGCGCAATGTCTATACGAAAGCGCTCGAGGAGTTCAAAGCCCAGGGCGAGCGGGGGGATGCCGTCGCGCAGTTCAAGGCCGGGTTGATCTATTACAAAGGCCAGGGCATCCCGCGGGATTACCCGGAGGCCCTCAACTGGTTCAGGAAGGCGGCGCGGCAGGGCTATCTGCCGGCCCAGTATAATGCCGGCTATATGTACGAAAAAGGGGAAGGGGCGCCGCAGGACTATGAGAAAGCAAAAGATTATTATCTGCAAGCGGCCAAACAGGGAAACCGACAGGCCCAATACAACTTGGGCAACCTGTATGAAAAAGGTCAGGGCGTAGAGCGCAACGAGGTGGAAGCCCTGATGTGGTACAATCTGGCGGCGAGCCAGGAGGAACCACAGGCCAGAGCGGCGCGGGACCGCATTACCGTCTGGATGACCCCCGCGCAGGTCGCCGAGGCGCAGCGCCGGGCGCGCGAATTCAAGATCGTAGGGAAATAAAGTCGGCCTTTCACGGATATGCGAAGAAGGAGGATGGGTCATGCGTAGGTATTTTCACGGATCAGTGCTGTTTCTCTGCATCCTTGCTCTCTGCGTATCCGGCTGCGGCGGCAGCGGCGGCAGCGCGGCCGATCCGATGGGAACGGCAACCGTCCAGTTCATCGACGAAGACGGAAAGGTTCTCGTTCCCCAGGAGGGCGGCGGCCTCTTCGCTTTTGTCATCATGCCGGGCGAAAGCCGCCAACTGATCGTCAAGGTCACCAACGCCCGCGTCGACAAGACCGGCGCGACGACCACCGTGCCGGTGGTCAATGAATATGTGTCCTTCACGCTGCTCACGCCGGCCAACGGCGGCTCCATCCGGATGGTGAAGGAACGGACGGACTCCAGCGGCCGGGCGATCGCGATGTATACGGCGGGGAACAATTATGCGATGGATGAGGTCCGTGCCACCACCGAGGCCGGCGCCTCGGCCCAGCTCACGATCCTGAAAACGGGCGGCCTCGTCGGCAAGCAGATCACTTCGCTGACGCCTTCCTCCTTGTCGGTGCCGGATGGCGCGACAAGCGTTATAACGGCTTTGGTGACCGATGGGAACGGCAACCCGGTGATGGGGGAAACGGTGCTGTTTTCGTTTACGGTCAATGCCAGCGGGGCCTACTTTATAACGGCCTCCCAGGCAAATGTGGGGACTTTTTCGGCCACGACCGATGCCAGCGGCAGGGCGCAGGCCGTCTATCTTGCCGGGAGCAATTCGCCTACTTTGACTTTGTACGACACCGTCCGGGCCGCACTGTCGAACGGTTCGACGCAATCCGTCATGATCACCCGGAGCCCCGGGACGCTCCAGGCATACACGCTCACGCTCACTGCCAATCCTAGTGCGGTTACGGTTCCTTACGGTGGTGGACCATTTGATACCACAATCACGGCGACGGTTGTGAATCAGAGTGGCGTTCCCCAAAGCAATGTCGTTGTTAATATTAGCGATGCTACTGGTCCTAGAGCTACTCTCACCACGGGTAGTGATGGAAAAGACTCCGGTTTCTTTACCGCTCCCGCGGCTACGTCGGGTGCGTACTCTTTCATAGGACGGGCACCTGCTCTAAATATATCGGCGACGACATCCGTCATCGTCACTGAAATGCCGGCACCACCATCACCATAACCGTTCACTGAGATAAGAAAAATCGGGATGCCCTGCCGCAAAAGCAGGGCATCCCGGAGTCTCTCCCCCGAACTGAGGGTGGGAGCCTTCCGTAACGCAGCCGATTCCCGGAACGGTTTGTGGGCCCGGGATTTTGAAGATCATCCGTTGGTTCACAGAGCCCCGAACCGACCGGGCCGTCCTCAACAACCCAAAATGTTTTCCCGCGAGGCGGGAGATCTTTTCGCGCTTGACACGCTCTCCGGGGCTGTGTTAGCGTTCACTCCCAATTCGGCTGAAATTCGCTAACCTACCGAATTATTGAAGAGAAGATGACCGATGGATGAGCGAAAATCCCAGGAGCGGAAGGCGTTTCTCGCGGAGGTGGAAGAGAACTTCCAGCGCGGCGACTTCGAGACGATCCTGATGATCGCGGGATTGCGTCTCAAGCGGATGCCGGGCGACCTGGACGCCCGGATGGCGGTTTGCCGCGTCCGGATCGAGCAGGGGGCGGCGGAAGAGGCCGGGGATCTGCTGGCGGAGATCGAGCGGATCCTGGCGGGCCTGGACAAGGTCTACGCGTCGCTGCGGGAGCTCGGCCTGAAAACGGGGCTGACGGAAGAGACGCGGGCCCTGTTCAAGAAATTCGGGCTGACGGTTCCCGCCGAGGCGTCGACGGAAATTGCTTCGGACCTGCCGGGTCGTTCGGATCGGCGGGAGATCGAAGTGCCGACGGGCGCCGGGGTCGGGACGGTTGAGACAGACGGGGAAAGGATTTCGCCGGACGAAGATGTCCCGCGCGATGAAGAGGGCCCGGAGACGCTGGAAGATTTTCATACGGTGACCCTCGCCGAACTTTATCTGCGGCAGGGCCATCTCCGGTTGGCGGAGAGGGTTTTGGAGAAAATTGTCCGGCGGGAGCCGCAAAACGGGAAGGCGACCGAATTGCTCCGCGAGGTCCGTGACCGCCTCCAACCGGAGGGTTCCGTGCCGCGGCAGGCGGCCGTCACGGCCGAGCTTTCCCGCTGGCTGGACAACATTGCCAGGATGCGCGGCCATGCGACCTGACCCGCTGCGTTGCGCGGATCGGGTCGGCCGTCTGCGTTCGACCTTTCCGGAAACGGACGCGCTGCTCATTCTGAATTCGAAAAACATCCGGTATCTGACCGGATTCACCGGCGGCGACGGGGCGCTGATGGTCGGCCGGGACTGGCTCACGCTGCTGGTGGACGGGCGGTACTTGACCCAGGCGCGGGCCGAGGCCGGGGATGCGGAGATCCTGGAATTCCGCAGGCGGGCGGAGGGGATCGTCGAGACCGCCCGGCGACATGCGGCCGGATCGGTCGGCTTCGAATCGTCCGTTCTGTCGGTCGAGGAATACCTGAAGTTGAGGGAGGCCCTTCCGGAGGGATCGCTCCGGCCCCTTCCCGACACGTTCCAGCTTCTGCGTGCCGTCAAGGACGACGACGAGGTCGACCGGATCCGGGAGGCGGCGCGGATCGCCGGGGAGGCCCTCGCGGCCGTCCGGGGGATGATCCGGGCGGGCGTCCGGGAGAGGGAGATCGCGCTCGAACTGGAATACCGGATGCGTCGCGGCGGGGCGGAACGGGTCGCGTTCGAGACGATCGTCGCGGCGGGGGCCAATTCGGCCCTACCCCATGCGACGCCGGGAAACCGGGAGATTGCCGACGGGGATTTCGTGAAGATCGACTTCGGCGCGGTCTGCGACGGCTACCATTCCGACGAGACCTGCACGTTTGCGGTCGGCCGCGTGGACGAACGCCGGCGCGACGTGTACGGGCTGGTCCGGGAGGCCCACGACCGGGCGATCCGGGCGATCCGGCCGGGCGTTTCCTGCGGGGAGATCGACCGCACGGCCCGCTCGTTTCTGGCCGAGGCGGGGCTGGGGGACGCGTTTGCGCACGGCACCGGTCACGGCGTGGGCCTGGATGTCCATGAAATGCCGCGGCTGGCCGCGGGCCGGGAAGAGAAGCTCCGCGCCGGGATGGTGGTAACCGTCGAGCCGGGGGTCTATCTCCCCGGTCACTGGGGGGTGCGGATCGAGGATACGGTCCTCGTGACGGAGGGGGGCGCGGAAATCTTGACGCCGACCTCCAAGGATCTTACAATCATCCGAAGCCGGGCCCGACGGCCGGCGAGAGGATCTCAGAAACAGGGTGGCGCATGATGAAATTATTTCCGGATGATCTGTTGTACAGTCGGGAGCATGTCTGGGTGAGGGTGGAGGGGGATCTGGCCACCATCGGGATCACGGATTATGCGCAGGAGAAACTGGGCGAGGTGGTCTCGCTGGAGCTTCCCGAAGTCGACACCTATCTGGAACGGGATGAGCCGTTCGGCAAAATCGAGTCGGTCAAAGCGGTCATCGAGCTGATCTCCCCGCTCAGCGGGGTGGTGATCAGCGTCAACGAGGACCTTCCGGATGAAATCGGCGTCGTCAACAGCGACCCGCATGATACCGGCTGGATGATCATCGTGGAGATCGAGGATCCGGGGGAGTTGGACGAACTGCTGGATGTGAAGGGGTATCATGAGTTCGTGATCCGCGAAGCGGAGGCGGATTAACCGGCCGTGAAGGAATGGAGGATTCTCCCTTTCGAAAAGGCCGCCGCCGCGGAGAACATGGCCGTCGACGAGGCCGTCTTCCGAAAAAACATCCGCGGGACGTCCCCGCCGACGCTCCGCTTCTACGGCTGGCGGGTTCCGACCCTCTCGATCGGCTGCTTTCAGGATTACCGAAAAGAGGTCGACGATGAGGCCTGCCGCAGATTCGGCGTGCAGGTCGTCCGCCGCCCGACCGGCGGGAAGGCGGTCCTGCACGAGCAGGAACTGACCTATGCCGTGATCGCCGGTTCGGACCCGGACCTCTTCCCTCCGGATATCCTGAAAACCTATCGCGTGATCGGCCGCTGTCTGTCGGAGGGGCTGGCCGAAATCGGCATCCGCGCGGAGATGAAGGAGGAGGGGCGGCGTTCGCCGGAAGGCACGCTCCGTTCCGCCTGTTTTTCGTTTCCGTCCCGCTATGAGCTGCTGGTCGGAGGGCGAAAGATCTGCGGGTCCGCCCAGATGCGCTCCCGCGGTTTCTTCCTGCAGCACGGTTCGTTGCTGACGGCATTCGATCCCCGCCGCACCTGCGGGGTCATGCGGCCCCGCCGGGCGATGGTAAAGGAGGCCGATCTGCTGAGGAACGCGGTGACCAGCGTCGGGGAGCAGGCGGGTCCGGCGGTGGGCGAAGAGCGCCTCCGCCGCGCACTCCGGGAGGGATTTGAACGGACGCTGGGCATCCGGCTCCGGGAAGGGACGTTGACCCCGGACGAGGAGGCGTTCCGGGACGAACTGATCGCGAAGAAGTACGGCTGTGAGGAGTGGAACCGGGAAGGGAGAAGGAGCGAATGGATATCCGGACTTTGATCAAAGAGGAGGTGCTCGCCCAGAGGGCCTACGGGGTGGAGAGTGCCGCCTTCCCGGTCAAGCTCGATGCCAACGAGAATCCGCTGGCGATGCCGGAGGAGCTCCGCGGTTGTTTCTCGGCCGCGCTGGCCTCCATTCCGCTGAACCGGTATCCCGATGCGGGTTCGCCCGCGCTGGCAGCCCGTTTCGCGCAGGCCTTCGGCGTCGGCCGGGACCAGGTCATGATCGGAAGCGGATCGGACGAACTGATCCAGATGCTCTGCACGGCCGTCGCCCGTTCCGGCGCGGAGGCGATGATCCCGGTTCCCACCTTTGCGATGTACCGGATCTCCGCGCAAAACGCCGGGTTGACGGTCGCGGCTATTCCGCTCGACGGGGCGTTCGATCTCGATCTCGCGGCGATGCGGGAGCGGGTCGCGGCGCGTCCCCCCGCGCTGACCTTTCTCGCCTGGCCGAACAACCCGACGGGGAACTGTTTCAGCCGGGAGAGGATCGAGGCGATTCTTGCGGAGTGGCCGGGGATCGTGGTCGTCGATGAGGCCTATTTCCATTTTTCCGGCCGGACCTTTTTGCCGGATCTCAACCGGCATGAAAACCTGGTCATCCTGCGGACCCTGTCCAAGGTCGGTTTTGCCGCGATGCGGGTCGGCTTTCTGATCGGTCCGCCGGCGCTGGTCCATGAGCTCGATAAGGTACGCCTCCCGTACAACTTCAATGCGATGTCGCAGGCGGCCGCCGGCTTTTATCTCGATCATGAAGAGACATTTCTGGCGCAGGCGGAGGAGATCCGCCGCTGGCGCGACGAACTCTTCGCGGAGATGATGACGATCCCGGGGATCCGCCCCCGGCCGACCGACGCAAATTTTATTTTTTTTGATTGCGATTTCGCTGCGGATCGCGTATATACACGGCTCAAGGAGCGGGGTGTCCTGATCAAAAACTTCAACGCCCCCGGGACGATGAGAAACTTCATGCGCGTCACGGTGGGGACCCGCGAAGAAAACAGGCGTTTTATCGAGGCGTTGAAGGACATTATCGCATAGCGAGGAGCGTGGTACTCCTATAGGCAACAACCAGGGTAGCTTACGGCACGAACAGAAAGTGTGATGCCGTACTGCCCTTTTTTTGCGCCGGTTTTCCTTCGAAGGTTCCGGCGCAACAACGATAACACGGTCATTATCACGATGGGAAAAGGAGACGGAATTTGGAAGTAAAGGTATTCGACAACGACGTGGAAAAGGCCCTGAAGATCCTGAAGAACAAGCTTTCCAAGAGCGGTCTGTTCAAGGAGCTCAAATTGCGCCGGGCGTACGAGAAGCCCTCCGTGAAGAAGAAGAGAAAGACCATCGAGGCGCGCCGGCGGTTGGCGAAGGTTCAGCGACGCCGCGTCTCTTAGCGGGCCGTTGACCGGGAGCGAATCCCGCAATCGCTGCATTGCGGGCGGAGATCAGCGGTGCAATGAAAAACGGACGGGTTCTTTACCGGAAAGATTATCCCCGTGGGCGGACGGCTTTCAAAAAGTCCGTCTGATGATCCCGGCCGGCGTGGGGGATCGATGTGAATCCCGCGCCCGCGTTTTGGGGCCATCGGGTTGAGCCGGGGTCGGATTTTACATCCGTCCCCCGAGAATCCGGCGGTCGGGCGCAGGGAAAGAGGAACGGGTCACGGCCTTTCCCGGGACGGAGGTGGGTACCATGGAAGAGAAGCAGTATCTCGTGGACGCGCTGTCCATCAATGAGTCCTGGCGGATATTCCGGATCATGGCGGAATTCGTCGACGCCATCGAAACCCTTTCCGGAATCAAACATGCCGTCAGCATCTTCGGCTCGTCCAGAACGAAGCCGGATGACCCGTACTACCAGAAGGCCGAACTCCTCGCCCGGCGGCTGGTCGAAAACGGGTTCGGCGTCATCACGGGCGGCGGACCCGGCATCATGGCGGCGGGCAACAAGGGCGCCGCGGAGGCCGGTGGGCAGTCGGTCGGGATGAACATCCGCCTCCCCTTCGAGCAGAAACCCAACCCCTTCGCCAACATCTCGATCGACTACAAGTATTTCTTCGTCCGGAAGGTGATGTTCGTCAAATATGCCGTGGCCTACGTGTGTCTGCCCGG
>DIKL01000112.1:331-7542 GCA_002424545.1 Syntrophaceae bacterium UBA5619 | reverse complement strand
TCCTGATGGGCAGCGAATACTGGAAGGGGCTGGTCGACTGGCTCAAAAAGACGATGCTCCGCGACGGCAAAATCTCGCCCGGCGATCTGGACCTCTTCCAGATCATCGACGATCCGGACGAAGCCGTGAAGCACATCAAGAAATACGTTGTTTTATAGCATCTCATGGCCTTTCAGGATGACGATACAGGGCGGGGCGCGTCGCTCGATGCGGTCCTTTCCGAGCTGAAGCGGGGGAAGGCCGTCCCGTGCTACCTGCTCTACGGGGAGGAGGAGTTCCGGCTCCGGGACGCCGCCGAAAGGATCACGGCGGCGCTGATCCCCGATCCCCGGGACCGCGAATTCAACCTCTTCGTGACGGACGGCGAACACGAAGAGATCGGACCACTCTGCGAATCGCTCATCACGCCGCCGCTCCTTCCCGGACGCAAGGTTCTGATGGTCCGGAACACCCGTCTTTTTCAATCGAAAGATGTCCTCACACAGGTCGTTTCCCGCATCCGGGAGCGGCTCGAACCGGACCCTGACCGTGCGGCCGCGGATTTCATGCAGTTCCTCGCTCTGACCGGATTGTCGCTGGACGACCTCCGGGACGGCGGCTGGCGCAAGATCGATGACGATGCCTGGCGGAAAATGGTTCCGGGCGACGGCGGGCAGGACCGGGAAGCGTGGCTTCCCCGGGCGGTGGAACTCAGCGTCGGCCGGGGGCTGGTCCCGACCCCGCAAAAGGCGGAGGAGACCGACCTTCTGGAGCGGGCGCTGGCCGGCGGGATGCCAGAGGGGAACCACCTGATTCTGACGGCCGAGACGGTGGACCGGCGCAAAAAGCTCTTCAAGACCGTATCGACGTTGGGACGCGTGCTGACCTTCACGAAGGTCAAGGGGGAAGCAAGGCAGCAGCAGGCCGCGATGGCGATGGCCGCCGACCTTCTGGAAGGCCGCGGGAAACGGCTCTCCGCCGCTGCCTGGGCCGCCCTGGGACGGAAGACCGGCTTCGGTCTGCGGGAGTCGGTCGGCGCGATCGAGAAATTGATCACCTATGTCGGGGAGCGGGGGCAGATCGAGGCGGCGGATGTGGAGGCGGTCGTCGGGCGGACCCGGGAGGGGACCGTTTTCGATCTGACGGCGGCGCTTTCCGGTCGAAATCTGACGGCGGCGCTGCGGACGCTGAAGGAGCTGTTCGACCAGGGCGTCCCCGCGCTGATGGTCATGGCCATGGTCACGCGGGAAGTCCGGTTCCTTCTCCATGCGAAGCTGCTGCTCGCCTCGGGGCGCCTGAAGGCCTTCAGCGCGAACATGGACTTCGGCCGGTTTCAGAAGGCGGTGTATCCGTCGCTGAAGCCGGGGGCCGGTGAAAAGGACGGGCAGGTCGACCTCGTTTCCCAGCACCCGTTCGTCGTGTTTCAGGCGCTGAAGAACGCGGAACGGTTCACCCGCGCGGAGCTGGCGGCTTATCTGGAGATGCTGGTCCGGATCGATCTGGCGCTCAAGTCCACCGGGCAAGATGCCCGCCTTCTGATCGAACGCTTCCTGCTCGCCGTCTGCAAACCGAACGTCAAAGCTTCCTGAACCGGGCCGGCGCGGAACGTCTCACGTCAACACCGACGCCGTTCGCGGCTGTCGAAGCAAACCGGGGGGATCGTGAAAATTACCGTCGAGTCGCTTGGCCTTCCGACCCTTTCCGCCGTGATCGGCAAAAAGGCGGAACTGGATTTCAACGGCGGGACCGTCTCGGATCTCGTGGATCAACTGGCCGGGCGTTTCGGCGCCGGGGATCGGAGGATGCTCGTCGACGAGGAAGGTCGTCTGGATCCGACCATTCAGGCGATGGTGAACGAGGAGGGCTTTCTCGGCCGGGATGAGTTGGCCGGACGCGTGCTGAAGGACGGCGACCGCATTCGGTTCATGCTCCTCGTGGATGGGGGGTAGGCGGCCGAACGGATGAATGTCGAGGGTCGTTCCGAGCGAACCGATCATTTCGGCCGCGGGAAACAGTCCTTTGGTGAGTTCTTGAAATCGGAGGAGTGCCATGGCATGGGGATATACCGGAAAAATCCTGCAGGTTGATTTGACGAACCGAAAAATCGCGGTGGAGGAACGGGACGATGTTTTTTACCGCTCCCATCTGGGCGGCCGCGGCATCGGGTATCATGAACTGCTGAAAAGAGTCCCGGCCGGGATCGATCCGTTTTCGGAGGAGAACCTCCTGGTCTTTGCGACCGGCGTCATGACCGGAGCGCCCATCGCCGCGTCCAATCGGTTCAGCGTGATCGGCAAATCGCCGCTGACCGGCGCGGCCGGAGAATCCGAGGCCGCCGGTTTTTTCGGGCCGGAGTTGAAGATGGCCGGTTTTGACGCGGTCGTCTTCAGCGGAAAAGCCGAAATGCCGGTTTATCTGTGGGTGACGGAAGGCAAGGCCGAAATCAGGGACGCCTCGCACATCGCCGTTTTGGGCGCCCGGGAAGTCGAGGACGCCCTTCGCGAAGAAAACGGCAGCCCGAAAATCCGGGTGGCCCAGACGGGGCTGGCGGGCATGAACCTGGTGCGGTTTGCCAACATCACCAACAACCTCACCAATTTCAATGGACGAAACGGTTTTGGCGCGCTGATGGGTTCCAAGAATCTGCGGGCGATTGCCGCGTTGGGTTCACGGAAAATACCGTTTGCCGATCCGGAATTTCTGCGCAAAACCGCCGTCGATTACGCCAGGACCTTCAAAGACAACCCGCTCGGAAAGGGACTCTATCATTACGGCACCACAATATTCTGCGAACTTCTGTCGGCCGGCGGCGGCCTGCCGGTCAACAATTTCCGCCAAAGCAAGCTGGATGACACCACCCCGGTGAGCGGAGACACCTACAACCAGGTGCTTCTGAAAAAAAGAACGGGCTGCTACGCCTGCCCGATTCAGTGCAAACGCGGGATCGCGCTGGATGACCCGAAATACGGCGTGGATTCGCGCTACGGCGGGCCGGAATACGAAACCATGGCCGCGCTGGGGACCAATCTGAATATCCTCAATCTGAAGGCCATCGCCAAGGGAAACGAAATCTGCAACCGCTACTGCCTGGACACCATTTCCATGGGAATGACCATCGCCTTTGCCTGCGAGTGTTTTGAAAGGAACATCATCACCCGGGCGGACACGGACGGTCTGGAGCTTCGGTTCGGGGATGCCGATCTGATGCTGCGGCTGCTGGAGATGACCGCCCGGCGCGAAGGCTTCGGGGACCTGCTGGCGGAGGGGATGAACCGGCTGGCCGTTCGCTGGGGCGTCGGCGATGCCGGCTTCAACCTGTCGGTCAAAGGTCAGGAGCTTCCCATGCACGACCCGCGCGTCAAGGTGGGCGTCGGGCTCGGATATGCCGTCAGCTCCTATGGCGCCGACCATATGTATGCCGCCCATGACACGATGTTCACGGATGCCGCGTCTTTCTCTTTCCAATCCACGCTGCCGCTGGGGATCTACCGGCCGATGCACCCGACGAAAATCACGTCCGACAAGGTTCGCAGCTACGCCAAACTGGACAGCCTCTGGAAGATGATGGACGCTTTGGGGCTGTGCGTGTTCGGTTTTGCCCCCCGCGGCGCCATGTCGCTGGAAACGCTGGTTCAATGCATCCGGGCGGCGACCGGCTGGAATACCGGCCTGTACGAGCTGATGCAGGCGGCCGAACGCGGCAGCCTGCTGGCCCGGGCCTTCAACTTCCGGGAGGGGTTTTCCGTAAAGGATGACCGCTTGCCGCGGCGGCTGTTCGAGCCCAAACCCGGCGGTCCGGAGGCCGGCAAACAGATGTTCACGCCGGAAGATTTCACGGAGGCCATCCGGCTCTTTTATGAAATCATCGGCTGCGATCCGGAATCCGGCCGTCCCCGCCGGGGTAAATTGATGGAAATGGACCTGGAGTGGGTGGATAAAGTCTTGACGGTTTCCTGAAAAATCAAGCGTTTTTAGCCCGCCGTCCGCAAACCGGACGTCAGAGCTTCCTGATCCGGGCCAGCGCGGCCCGTTTCTGCTTGGAGAGCCGGCGGGCGGGGCCCTTCCTTTTCAGGCCGGTCCGGTCGTCGTCTTCCCCGTTCCCCACACCGCGGTCGTCCGCGCCGGAAGACCCCCCCTCGCCTCTTTCCAGCAGCGCGGCGAATTCGGCGGAGGCGACGGCGGTTTTCCCGCGGCGGGCGGCGAAGACGGCGATCTCCCGGTCGGAGGTGACGACGAGGATCTCCTCGCTTCCCTTTTCCAGCAGCCGCTTGATCACCTCGTCGGCCTTTTCCCCCAGACGGGAATAGATGATTTCGACCCCGCCGGCGAGGTCCCGCTCCTCCTTCGGCGATCCTCCCACCCAGCCGTCGAAGACGACGGTGATCCGGTGTCCGCGGGATCTGCGGTAAACGATCAGGCTCCGGATCAGCGCGTTTCGCCCCTCTTCCAGGCTTTTTCGCTCGGCTTGCCGAAACGTGTCGGACTGCCGGATCAGATTGTAGCCGTCGACGATGATGTGCATCTCTTTCCGGTTTCAGGAAGTCGTTGTCAGCCGGGGACGAATATGGTATATGCCCCCCGGTCGATTTTTCGGCCGAGATCCGTTCGGGCAGCACTATACCAAACCAGGTCTTCATTTAACAACGAAAAGAAAAAAACGACCGGCCGATATTTTCCATGGAGCGTGGAGGCGATCGGCAGGAATCATGGGATACGGGCAGGGTGAGGATCCCGCAGGGCCGTCGCGGACAGGCATCGTTGCGAGCAGCGCGGCGACCGGCGCAGGGCCGTTCCCTGTCAAAACCGATGCGGCCGTTGGCCGCAATCACGATCGAAAGGGAGTCGGACGATGGAAATCAAAAAGGTTTGTGTGTTGGGCGCCGGGTTGATGGGGAGCGGGATTGCGCAGGTCTGCGCACAGGCGGGATTTCAGGTGGCGATGCGGGACATCGAGAAGCGGTTCATCGACGGCGGGATGAATACGATCCGGAAGAACCTGAGCCGCGAGGTGCAGAAGGGGAAAAAGACGCAGGCGGAGATGGACGCGTTGCTCGGCAGGATCCGGCCGACGGTCGATCTGAAGGAGGCGGCCGGCGACGCCGACGTGGTCGTCGAGGTTGTAATCGAGGTGATGGCGGTCAAGAAGAAGGTCTATGCGGAGCTTGAGGAGATCGTTCCCGCGCACTGCCTCTTCTTCACGAACACCTCGGGCCTGAGCATCACCGAGATGGCCGCGATCACCAAGAGGCCGGACCGTTTCATCGGCACCCATTTCTTCAACCCCGTGCCGGTGATGCGCCTGCTGGAGATCATCCGCGGCTTTGAGACGTCGGACGCGACCCTGGCGATCGCGAAGGCCTGGGGGGAGAAGATCGGCAAGGAGTGCATCGTCGTGAAGGAGGCGCCGGCCTTCGTCGTGAACCGCGTCCTCTGCTCCATGATCAACGAGGCGTTCTTCGTGCTCGGCGAGGGGTTGGCCTCGGCGGAGGATATCGACAAGGGGATGGCCCTCGGCTGCAATCACCCGATCGGGCCGTTGGCGCTGGCGGATCTGATCGGCAACGACACGCTCCTCCACGTCGTCGAAGGGCTGCACCGCGAATTGGGCGACAAGTATCGCCCCGCGCCGCTTTTGGTGCAGCTTGTCCGGGCGGGCCGCTTTGGCCGGAAGTCCGGCAAGGGGGTCTACGAGTACCCGGCGAAATAGGGACAGGAGGATGACCGGCGGAGAGGGACGACGGCCCGATTCGGCGACCGATCCGGGCATTTTCGCCGGAAGAGGGCCTTTCAGGAAAATTTCAACGGGAATGGAGGAATGAACGATGGATTTTGAACTCACCGAAGAACAGAAGATGCTGCAGGACATGGCTTATAAGTTTGCCAAGGCCACTTTCACTTCCGTTTCGGAGGAGTGCGACGAGGGGGAGACGTACACGCCGGAGATCCGGAAAAAGGCGGCGGCCCAGGGTCTCGTCGGGGCCTGGCTTCCCGAAGAGTACGGCGGCGCCGGGGCGGGCATTCTGGGGAACGCGATCATCACCGAGGAGCTCTCGAAGGTGGACATGGGGATCGCCCTCAACGTGACGGCGGCGACCTTCGGCTGCGAGGCGATCTTTCAGTATGGCTCCGAGGAGCAGAAGAAGACCTATCTTCCCCCGGTCTGCGCGGGCGAGCAGGTTGCCGCCGGCGCCTTCACGGAGCCCAACGCCGGGACCGACGTCGCCGGCTACAAGACGCGCGCCGTCAAGGACGGCGGCGACTATGTGATCAACGGCAACAAGATGTTCATCACCAACGGCACGGTCTGCGACTTCATGGTGACCCAGTGCATCACCAACCCCGATCAGAAGAAACACAACAGCTTCAGCCTGATCATCGTCCCGGCGGACGCGAAAGGGGTGACCCGGAACAAGATCCACGGGAAGTTGGGCATCCGCGCAAGCGACACGGCCGAGATCGCCCTCGAGGACGTCCGCGTGCCGCAGGCGAACCTGGTCGGGACGGAGGGGAACGGTTTTCGCGAACTGATGCATTTCTTCGACACGACCCGTGTGATGGTGGCCGCCCAGGCGCTCGGCCTTTCCGAGGCCTGCCTCGAGACGAGCGTCAAGTATGTCAAGGAGCGGACCGCCTTCGGGCAGCCGCTGGGGGCCTACCAGCTCACCCAGAAGAAGCTGACCGAGATGGCGATCCAGATCGAGGCGCTGCGCGGGCTGGTGTACAAGGCGGCCTGGCTGATCGATGCGGGGCGGCCGGACTACACGCTCGCGGCGATGGCGAAGTTCTTCGGCGGCCACACCGCCGTCTTCTGCGCGAACTATGCCGTCGAGTTGCACGGAGGCTACGGCTATGTCGAGGAGTACCCCGTCTCGAAGTGGTACCGCGACGCGAAGATCCTCGAACTCTACGAGGGAACGAAAGAAGCGGAGATCATGACGATCGGCCGCTACCTGCAGGCGCGGTAAGGGAGCGGAAGCGCAGGAAAAAGGATTCCTCCGGCGCGCCGGACATTTTGAACGGAAAAGCAGGGACAGCTCCCTGTTTCCAGGATGCTGTCCCCATTTTCCGTAACCCTCAAAATCTACAATGCGTGCTTCCGGAATCCGATTCCGGCTCGTCTTTGAAGGAGAAGATCTGACCCTATAAAAGGAGGAGCTCCGTGAAAACGCGAATGACCGAGCTTTTCGGTATCGAGTACCCTATCCTGCTGTCCGGGATGAGCTGGATCAGCG
>DIKL01000112.1:0-220 GCA_002424545.1 Syntrophaceae bacterium UBA5619 | reverse complement strand
TCGGCTGCAACGCCACGCTGCTCATTCCCGGCGCGGTGGAGAATGCCAAGGTCATGCTCGCGGAGAAGGTTCCGGTGATCAACTTCGCGCTGGGGAAGGGCGACTGGATCGTGAAGGGGGCGCACGAATACGGCGGCAAGGTCATCGCGACCGTCGTCAACGCCCGCCACGCCAAGCGCGCCGAGGAGTACGGCGCCGACGGCGTCATCGCGACCGGCCA
>DIKL01000058.1:27527-40079 GCA_002424545.1 Syntrophaceae bacterium UBA5619 | reverse complement strand
CGGCCCTGATCTGCGAGATGGTGGACTGGGCCCGCGCCTGCGGATTCACGGTGGTGGCTGCCGGCAAGGGGACCAAATACCTGCCCGCCTATCACCAATCGACGCCGGACACGGTATGGAGCCATTACGGCTTTACCGAGGAGCAGTTGGCCAAAGGGGATTTCAACGCCAAGATGTTCAACTCGTTTTTGGACGGCACCAAATCGGCGATCGAGATGGCCGCGGTGGCCAACGCGACCGGCCTCCTTCCTCCCGGGGGCGGCCTTCGCTTTCCCCCCTGCGGCGGCGACGATCTGCCGCGCGTGCTGAAACCCCGCGCTGAGGGAGGTCTTCTGGACGAAGCGGGACAGGTCGAGGTCGTCTCCAGCCTGGAGCGGGATGGGCGGCCCGTGTATCGCGACCTTCGGTGGGGCGTCTTCGTCACGCTGACCGCCGATAATCCTTACTCCATGCGCTGTTTCCGCGAATACGGCGTCGTGACCGACGACAGCGGCCGTTACACGGCCCTGTACCGGCCGGCGCATCTGATCGGCCTCGAACTCGGGATCAGCGTAGCTTCGGCGGCGCTCCGCGGCGAGCCGACCGGGTCGGCACGCGATTTCACGGGTGATGTCGCGGCAACGGCCAAGAGAGATCTGATTCCGGGGGATTTGCTGGATGGAGAGGGCGGTTTCACCGTGTACGGAACCCTGCTGCCGGCCCGGAAATCGGTCCTCGCCGGCGCCCTGCCCATCGGTTTGGCCCATGGGGTGCGGATTGTGCGGCCCATCGCCGCCGGTCAAACGGTCCTGTGGGACGATGTGGCCTGCAACGCTGAGGATGAGACGGTGAAATTCCGCCGGGAGATGGAGGCTGCCTTCAAGGAGAAGTAACCTGCTTCGAACGAAGCGGTGCGTGGAAGAGCTGAAAGATACCTGAACGGCCGCTGAAAAAGGTTCAGATGCAAGGCGTGCAAGGACCGAAGAGCGAGGCGTATATTGGAAATACGTCGAGCGATGAGATTCGCAGCGCTACGCAGCGGATGAGCCTTTTTCGGCGACCGTTCAGTTCAGGCTGACGGAGACGAGAGTAGAGACCCCCTGCTTCTGGATCGTCACGCCGAAGAGGCGGTCCGCGATTTCCATGCTTTTCTTGTTGTGGGTGATCATCAGGATCTGGGACTGGGCCGCGGTATCCTTGACGAGGCGGTTGAACAGCGCGATGTTCGAATCATCGAGGGCCGCATCGACCTCGTCCAGCAGCACAAACGGCACGGGACGGTGAAGCAGGATCGAGAAGATCAATGCGATCGCCGACAGGGACTTTTCCCCGCCCGAAAGCAGCGTAACGCTCTGCGTCCGTTTTCCGGGAATCCGGATTTCGATGTCGACGCCCGTCTCGAGCAGGTCGTTCTCGTCGATCAGTTTGAGCTCCGCCCGGCCGCCGGGGAACAGACGGGTGAAAACATCCTGAAAGCATTGATTGACGCCCGCGAAGGTCTCGGCGAATCTCTGCCGCGATACGGTGTTGATCCGTGAAATCGTCTTCTGGAGCGTTTCCAGCGAGGCGTTCAGGTCGGCGATCTGGCCGGTGAGGAACTCGAAGCGGGTCTTGAGCTCTTCGTGCTCGGAAAGGGCGAGAAGATTGACCTCACCGAAGTTTTCGACCGCCTGCCGGTCCTTTTCGAGTTTCACGGAAAGCTCCGCCACCGCCTCTTCCGTCAGCGGCTGAAATTCCGGGAGAAGCGTGAGCAAATCCACGCCGTACTTTTCCTGGATGTTCCGCAGGAGATTTTCCGTCTGCAGTGCGATCTCCCGGGCGGCAACCTCCAGTTCCGTCCCTTCGCGGAGCTGTTCGTCGAGCGTTTTCTTGATCTCGCGGATCTCCGACTCCCGCGCCCGGAGAAGGACCTCTTTCTGCTGCTGAGCATCACGCATTCCGGCCAGGGACTGCTCGATCGTTTCGCATTCGGCGTAGAGGCTTTTGAGAGCCTCCTCTTCAGCGGCGATCTGAACGGCAAGCGCCTGCGCTTCCCGTTCACAGGCCTCCGCATCGGCCTTTCGGGCGGCTATCTCGCGGGTGTGGTCGCCGAGCGAGGCCTCCAGGCGGGCCAACGTCCTCCGGTCGGCCTCCCACTTTTCCTCATGGGAGGCCAGGCGGATCTTGCGCTCGGTGAGGTCGCGTTCCCGTTCCTCCAAATCGGCATGGAGCGCCTCCTCCCGCTGCCGGTCATCGGCCATGGCGGCGTTGAGCGCCGCCTCCCTGGCCTCAATGGATTTCATCTCCGCCTCGTGCCGCGCGATCTTCTCCCGGGCGTCGGCGGCCTCCGCGGCGAGGTTTTCGCGGTTGAAATGGAGCGCCTTGAGCCGCTCCGCGACTTGGCGCGATTCGCCTTCGTACCGTTCGACGTCCTTCCTGAGGCCGTTGATCCGGAGCTCCGTGAGGTGTACCTGGGAACGGAGCCGGAGGAGTTCCTCGTCCCACTGGGCCATCCGGGAGGCGGCTTTTTTTCGTTCTTCCTGTTCGTGCTGGAGTAAGGCCTGGAGTCGGGTCACCTCTTCGGTCAGCTCGGCGATTTCACGCCGGTTGCGAAGCAGACTCCGGTCGGCGCCGTTTCCGCTCCCGCCCGTCAGGATGCCGCTTGGGCTGATGATATCCCCTTCCGGCGTGACGAAGGTGCCGCGGAAACCGTTCTGCCGCCACAGCGAGATGCCGCTGCCGAGGTTGGGGATCAAAAGGACGTCGCCCAAAAGTTCGTTGACGATCGCGCGGCAATCCTCCCGAACCGTGATCCGTTCGATCAACGGGACTGCCTCCTGGAGATGTTCGTGCTCCGCGAGGGATGCGCCGGATACATGCGGCCGCACCTCGAGGGGAACGAAGCTTCCCCGGCCGAGGGAGGCGCTTTTGAGGTAGTCGATTGCGCGGACGCCGTCCGTCTGATTCTTGACCACGACGTACTGGAGTTTATCCCCGAGGACGGCCTCGACGGCCGTCTCGTACTCCCGAGGAACCTTGATATGGTCGGCAACGAGGCCGAGAAAGAGGTCGCGGGAAAGACCCCGTCCGCCGGCCTCCCGACCGCCGGTCATCAACGATTTGATCCCTTCGTTGCACCAGGCGTAACTCTCCTCGAATTCCCGAAGCGAGGCGAGGCGCGACGCTTTCCGACCGCTCTCCTCGCGGAGTTCGGCGATCCTTTCCTCGGCCTCCTCCAGCTCCCCGCGGACGCGTTCCAGCTCGTCGGCGATCTCCTCCCGCCTCCGCCCGAGTTCCGTAAGGCCTTCCTCGTCGGCGGAAAGTCCGGCGCCGAGCTTGTCGAGGGTACGGGTGAGCTCTTCCGACCGCCTTCCGGTTTCCTCGATTTCCCGGACTTCCCGTGCCTCCCGTTTTCCGAAATCCTCGACCATCCTCGCGAGGCCGGCGACCATGTTCCGCAATTTGGCCTTTTCGGCGACGATGTCGATGTACAGGACCTTCTTTTCCTCCAGCGCCTGTCGACAGGTCCGGTCCATCCGGCGGAGTTCTTCGAGGGTTTCCGCCCGCTCCGCAACCTCTTTTCGGAGCGTTTCGATCCGCTTCTCGCCTTCGACCGCGGCAACCCGGAGACCGGCGATCTCGTCGTCGGTCTCCCCTTCCCGCTGTTTCAGGACCTCGCTCTCCGCAAGATCCTTTTCCCGTCTTGTCGCCAGATCGGCGATTTTCCGCCGGGAGAAGTCGATCCCCTGTTCTTTGATATTGATCGTGTTTTTCGTGCCGTAGCGCTGTTCCTGATGGCCGGAAATCCGGTTTTCGTTTTCCAGAACCTCCGCCTTCAGTTCCTCCAGCACGGCTTCGAGGCCCTGCAGTCGCGTCCGGATCTCCGTCTCCCGGTTCCGGAGTTCATTTTTGGCCTCTTCCCGGGAAACCCGGCGAACGGACAGTTCGGAACAGGTCTGGAGGGCAACGGTCAACTCGGCCTCCTTGAGGGACTGCTTCAGAACCTTGTAATGCTCCGCCCTCTTCGCCTGGCGGGAAATCGAGTTGAGCTGGGTCTTCACCTCGCGAAGGATGTCGTTCAGGCGCACCATGTTTTCGCGGGTGGCTTCCATCTTTCGGACGGCGGACTCCTTCCGGCTCTTGTACTTGGAGATGCCGGCCGCCTCCTCGATGAACTGCCGCCGATCTTCCGGCTTCGCCTCGACGAGGGAGGCGACGCTGCCCTGTTCGACGAGGGAATAGGTTCGAGCGCCGATCCCGGTTCCCATAAAGAATTCGCGGACATCCAGCAGGCGGCAGGGGATTTTGTTGATCGTGTATTCGCTCTCCCCGTCGCGGAAGAGGCGGCGCGTAATCATCAGCTCGCCGTACTCCGCGTAATCGCCGGGGAATTTCAGCTCGTCCGCCGTCAGAATCATGGAGACCTCGGCCAAACCGACGGGGGCGGCCTCCTCCGAACCGTTGAAGATCACGTCGTCCATCTTCTTCCCGCGGAGGGTCTTGACCCGCTGCTCGCCCATNNGAGTTTAAAACCAAAGGGAATCGCTTCCGCGGCAACCAGCGTCAGAATATTCCCCGCCAACGGTACCGCCACTTTTTCTCCTGCCCTAATCTCTTCAACAGCTGTGGCCACATTGTCATCAGGGTGCATGATGAGCGCACGTTTCGGCTGCATTCGGTCCACCCACCTTCCTGAATTTTTATTGCTAAGAAATTGTTTGTACGTGTGTTGAGGATATGGAAATGTGTTTTGTATGTCAACGANNACCCAGCGGATCGCATCGGCGATGTTGCTCTTGCCGCAGCCGTTCGGGCCGACGATGCCGCTGATCCCCGGAGAGAAATCGACGACGACCTTCTCCCGAAAGGATTTGAATCCGGCGATTTCCAGCTTTTTGAGTCTCATCTTCTTTGATATCCGTTTAAATATCCATCGGATAACCGTATTTCGGTGGATTCTAACAGAAGAAAAGGGGCTTGTAAAGCAAAAATACAATCCGCTGTGGGGGGTGAAAAGGGAACCACAAGATGTTGTGGACGTAGGGGATTTGATTCCGATCGCGCCAAGAGGGTCGTCAGAATCAGCGTAAAAGATTGACGGTGCGATGTTGACGAAAACCGGTTACGCCTTCCGCAACAGAAAGCCGCTGTACTGGATTTGCTCCTCACCGTTCACATGAACGATCTTCACGGCCACCCCAAGATCTCGTGCAAGTCCGGGCAGATAGGCCAGCGTATCCGAAACCGGCGAGAGGGGTTGATCATCCTTCAGCAGCATCCCGTCTTCGATGCTCAGTTCCATCACCAAGGTGTCCTCGGAAAAGGTTGGGAAAGTCCGGTTGATGTCATCCGGATCAAAGTTGCTGATGATCCATTTTCCGAGTCGGGCGTTCCATACGGCAGAGATGGGCACAGGGTCATAGCGCTCCGCCTTGAGGTTTGTGAATCCCTTGCAGTGGGAGATCATCACGTCACGGCCCGAAACGGTCTTGAATTCGTACTCGATCTCCTGGGAATCGGGAGGTGAAAAACGTCCGTTCGCACGCGGCACGAGGGCCTGGGTTGCCGGGGAAGACGATTGCGCATCCTGTGTCCATGTCAATCCGCTCCCCGCGCGGGAAATGCGATCGTAACCCTTGCCGCCCTTCACACCGGCCGGCACATCGCCATGGGCGGAGGTCGGGATATAGATGCCGGCCAGAGCGTCCAGGCGATCGGCGCTCCAGGAAACAACGGGCGAGGATTGCTTGACAAAAGTTGGCTTCAGCCCCGTTTTTTCCTCCAATGCAAGTTGCAGGGTCTTTGTGGGTACCGTATTCCGCATGGAGTCTGCCGTATTGGAGTTTGTCAGGAGGATTATCCCCAACTTGTGATCCAGCAGGATTTTCAGCGTGGTTTTGGTCATGGTCGTGGTACCGCCATGCTGGCAGAGGCGGCCGGCATAGGCGAGGTCGGGATCGCAAAGCCACCAGATGAAGCCGATCCGGAAATCGAAATCGAGGGCCACCGCTGTGTTCTGGGGTGTTAACATCGCCTGGAGGCTTTCGGGCTTCAGCACCATCCGGCCGTCTTCCGTAACGCCGCCCGCGAGGATCATCCGGATATACCTTGCCATATCCGAAACACTGGAAACCATGGCCCCTGTCGCCGGGGAATTGATATACCCGTCGAAATATTCCTGACCGTTGAAATACGTCTTTGTCTGTCCGGCTGCGACAGACGGATCGTCACGGTTAAACGATGAATGTTTCATGCCCAGAGATTGCAGAAAGGCTTTCGAGTAATCCATGAAGGACATGCCCGAGGCGGCGGCGATGACATCGGCCAGAAACGCTACCGCTGTGTTGGAATAGGCGAAGAAGTAATTGATGGGATATTGCGCATAATCGCCGTGAAGATAGTCGACCATTCGGGAATTAAAGTCCGGGTGAGGGGCCCTGGTAAACAATCCATTGGTCAATTCTCCGGGAATTCCCGAGTGCTGCATAAGAAGCATCCGGACCGTGATTGGCCCTCCGGTCGAAAGATAAGGGCCGAGCGGTGACGCTATGGAGAACCGGGGAATGTATTTGGTCAGAGGATCATCGAGCTTTACCAGCCCCTGTTCAACAAGCTGCATGATCATGGCCGCGGTAAAGGTTTTCGATGCGGAGCCGATGCCGAAGATGGTCTCTTCCGTGGCCGGGACCCGTTTGGCCGCATCGGCATAACCGAATCCGCGCGCCCAAACCACCTGCCGGTCGTCCACAAGCGCGATGGCGGCGCCGGTGATTCCGTCTTGAAACATCCGGCGTTCGATATCGGCCGTCATTTCACTGATGGTACGGGGATAGCCGAATGTTGTGTGGCTTGAACAGTTTGTCACGAGGGGATATGCAACGGCGAGCATCCCCAGACTGCCGGCCGCTTTCAGGAATTCCCTCCTCGTAGTCTTGACCGTTACCAGCGGATCAATGATACTGTCCGTATCCCGATCTTCCATGCTCGCCTCAAAAAATTTTTCAATAAAAAATGTCCGGAAGGGATGTTTTTGGATTGGCTTGGTTATGATCTTCGTATCGCGCGGCCGTTCCGTAAGCCGGTAAATTCCCCATTTTCCACCTCCGGAATGCCGTTGACGAGCACGTGCTGCACGCCCTGAGCGTAAAGGGACGGCTGATCGTAGGTAGAGAGATCCCGCAGCTGCACGGGGTCGATCACGGCAATGTCCGCAAAATAGCCCGCTGCGATTCTACCCCTCCCGCTCAGGCCGAACTTCTCGGCGGGACGGGAGGTCATGGAAAGAATGGCCCGCTGAAGGCTCATCAGGCCGCGGTCCATGGCATAGACCCTGAGCTTACGTGCAAAGGTTCCGGTTCCCCGCGGATGTCCCTGTTGATTCTGCTCGGGTACCGCGCCGGAGTCGGCACCCGTGAAGATGAACTCCGACGGCATCAGTTTCTCCATCGCAGTTTCATCGATAAAGAAGAAAATTCCGGAAGGAACCTCCGCGGTGCAGACCATCTCCAGAAAGAGATCTGCAGGTGAAAGCCCCTCCGTTTCTGCGATTTGCCGCATGGTCATGCTCGGGTAGTCTTTGTAACCAACAACGCGAACCTTATCGGCGGACAGAAACCTCAATGTGTACTCTATGGCCTGCTTGAGTTCCGTTCTTCCGGGCTCAATCCAATAGTCGGATTTGATGCCTGTCGCCGTGCGAAACTTCGACGGGACAAGCACGCTGATAACCGTTGCGCCACTCGTATAGGGATACTGGTCGGCAGTGACATCGATCCCCTCCTGGCGGGCATCTGCAATGGTCTGGAGAATTTGACCGGGAACATCTGCATCACAAGGGATAAATCCTTTGATATGGGAGATTTGTACGGGGACACCGGCCTGGCGTCCCACATCGATTGCTTCCTGAAACCCTTCCATTAAGTCCTTGTTTCCTTGACTGTACACGGCCTCCGGCCCATCGTGGCGGACATGACTCACATAAATGCCGCCATAGCGTCTGAGCACCCTGGCCAATTCGATAAGTTCCCGTTTTGTAGCCAAATACCCCGGAGCATAGGCAAGTCCCGTGGACATGCCGAGTGCGCCCTTTTCCATCTCCTCAGCCACTTTCGCCTTAAAAAGCTCCAATTGTGCGGAAGTCAACTCTCCGGGCTGGTTGCTGCCGAAGAGCGCATTGCGCAGATAGCCGTGAGGGGTGAGATAATAGGTGTTGCTGCCGAAGGGAAGAGAATCCAGGAAGGTGTAGTACTCGTTCATGTCGGTGAAGCCGTACCCGCAATTGCCCGAGATGACGGTGGTGACGCCCTGAATCAGTGCGGCATGATTTCCACTCCACGTAGGAAGATTGCGGGCGAGTTCCCGGTCGGCGCTGGAAAAGAAGGTATCGGAATGGTCATGCACATCGATGAACCCGGGGGTGACAATGCAATTTCGGGCATCGATAATCCTTCCGGCGGAACCGCTCAAGTTTCCCACCGCAACGATTTTGTCGCCGATGATGCCGACATCGGCCATGCCGGGCGCAGCCGGCGTACCATCGTAAACGGTACCGTTCCGGATGAGCGTATCGTACCTGCCATCCGAATTGGACCCACAGGATAAAAGCGGAGCGGCCAGGCAGCCAATTCCCAGCATGCCGGCCGTTTTCAGAAATTCCCTCCTCGTAGTCTTGACCGTTACCAGCGTATTCAGGATACGGTCTGTATCTCGATCTTCCATGCTCGCCTCCGAAGAGTTCTCAGGGAAAATCCGGACGAAAATGTGAATTGAAGTTGCTAAGAACTTGCTTTTACGCGGGTTGAGGATAGGGAAATGTGTTTTGTATGTCAACGAAATTTTCAGTATTCTGGGTTCGGCGTATTTGTCGTTTTGATTTTATCTCCGTTTTCCGTCCTTTCATGAAAAGGTTTCCGTTCCCCCATTGACGCGGGCAGTATGATTCTATATATAGAAACCGCAACAGGTCATCCATCTTATCATTCCTAAGGGAACGGGGATCAATCGACTTTAAAACATTTGCCGGCGGTAACCACAAAGAGACAAGGGAGGCCCTCAACCGGTTTGCAGATCGCGGAGACGTGCCGGGACAACGTCCCGGGTTTTTACGAAAGGAGGTTTTGCGATGAAACGATGGGGAATGGTGTGCATGATGTTGGTTTTATCCATCTTTTTTGCTTTCAACGCCGCCGTGGCGGAGGAGACCCTGAACGCCTATTCGATCTGGCCGGAGAACTGGGCCCGGCCGATGTTTCAGGAATTCGAGAAGGCGACCGGCATCAAGGTGAATTTCATCCGTTTCTCCTCCGGTGAGGCCCTCGCCCGGATCATCGCCGAGAAGAACAACCCGCGCGTGGACGTCCTGTTCGGCGGCCCGGTGGAAACCCATATCGCCGGGATCAAGGAGGGCGTCTTCGAACCCTACAAGCCGCCGGCCTACGGCGAGCTCGCCGCCCGTTTCAAGGATCCCCAGGCCTATTGGGTGGGGATCGCCGACGACCCGCTGGTTTTCATGAGCAACAACAAGTTCCTCAAGGAGAAGGGACTCAAACCGCCCGCCTCCTGGGATGACCTTCTCCATCCGGCATACAAGGGAATGATCCAGATGGCCGATGCGCGTACCTCGGGAACCGCGGTTACAAGGATCTTCTCGATCCTCGAGGTCAACGGACGAGACGAGAACAAGGGCTTCGAATACATGAAGAAACTCCGTCAGAACGTCCAGGTCTACACCAAGAGCGGCGGCGGCGGGACCATCCCCGTGGGCCTGGCGCAGGCCGGGGCGGGGATCTTCTTCATCGTCGACGCGTTAAAGACCAGACAGGAGGGCTACGACGTGGCGGTTTCCTTCCCGAAGGAGGGGATCGGCACCTCCGTCGAGGCGATCGCCCTGCTCAAGGGGGCCAAGAATCCCGCGGTCGGCAAGAAACTGATCGATTGGGCCACAAGCCCGGCCATGCAGAATTTCTACGCGCAGTACAAGATCAATTTCATTCCGGCTCATCCGGCGGTGAAGACCGAAGCCAGTCTGGCCGAGATCATCAAGGGCGCCAAAATCTTCCCGATCGACGAGGCGTGGGCGGGTCAGAACCGCAAGCGGATCGTGGAGCGCTGGATCAAGGAAGTCCTGCCGTAAAGGAGCTGAATCGGAATTCGCGAGGAGCGCATTGGAGATTTTTCGGGCACCATGACACCGTAGCGAAGCGGCCGCCGGGAAAACTGTCTGAGCGCGAAGCGCGAGTTTTTTCCCGGCAGCGTAGCGAGGATAATCATGGTCGAAAAATGTCCAGCGCTCCGGCGAATTTCCGCTTCAGCCGTGATTGTACCGGCAACCCCGGATCATGGAGGGACCCCAACCACCCTCAGCTCCGGTGAAGGCCTGTTCTCCATAAGGTGGCAATAAAAGCGGAAAAGGGGAAAGGTATCCGGATTGCACGAGGAAGGCGACAAACCATGGCTGATGCCGTTGCCGCGCTGAACCCGTCGGACCGTTTCCGAAGGATGCTCCGGGATCCGCTTCTGCTGTCGATCCTGATCATCCTCTGGGCGCTGCTGTTTCTCTTCATCCTTCTGCCGCTCGTGAGTCTCCTCATCCGGACCTTCACGGACGAGGGAAGGTTCTCGCTCGCCGGGGTCCTTGGCATCCTGGCCGATCCCCAGCAGCGACAGGCCCTCTGGAACAGTCTTTTGCTGGCGACGCTTGTCGGCCTCTGCGGAACAATTCTCGGATTTCTGTTCGCCTACACCGCCGTCCGGACGAACCTCGGGAAGGGGTGGGTGCTCTTCCTCGACGCGGCGGTCATCCTCCCGCTGATCTCGCCCCCCTTCACGACGGCAATCGCGATGATTTTTTCGTTCGGCCCGCGGGGGCTGATCACCTACGACCTCCTTGGAATCTCGGGCTTTTCGATCTATGGCCTCCACAGCACGCTTTTTTCCGAGACGATCACATTCTTCCCGATCGCGTATCTGACGCTCAAGGCAATCCTCGCCGGGATCGACCCCACCGTGGAGGATATGGCCTTCAGCCTGGGGAGTTCCCGCTGGCGCGTCTTCCGGACGGTGACACTTCCGCTCGCCGTGCCGGGGATCGCGAACGCCTTCCTGCTGCTGTTCGCGGCGTCGCTCGCCGATTTTGCAACGCCGCTGATCCTCGCGGGAAACAGCTTTCCCATCCTTCCGACCCAGGCCTACCTCCAGATCACGGGGCTCTTCGACCTGAAGGGCGGGGCGGTCCTCTCCTTCGTCCTGCTGGTCCCGGCCTTCGCGGTTTTTCTCCTCCAGCGCTACTGGGTGAGCCGGAAGTACTACGTGATGGTCACCGGAAAGGCGGGCGCCAAGACGGAGATCAAAAGCGTCCGGCCGTGGATGCGGTATCTGCTTCTGGTGGTCTGCTTTCTGATCTCGATCGGAATTCTCTACTTCTACGTCCTGCTCTTCTACGCGTCGATCGTGAAGGCCTTCGGCGCCGACTTTACGATCACCTGGAAGCACTACCACGTGGTCTTCACGGAGGGAATGCAGGCCATCCGGGATACGCTCATCATCGCGGGGATCGGGATGCCGCTCGGCGGGATCTACAGCGTCGTCGTGGGCTACGTGGTCTGCAAAAAGGATTTCGTCTCCCGGCGGACGATGGAGATCGTCTCGATGATCAACTACTCCCTGCCGGGGACGATCGTCGGGATCGCCTATCTGCTGATCTTCAACGACCCGCCGCTGATGCTCGCCGGCACGGCGATCATCATCATCGCCTGCTATGTGTTTCGCTACGGTCCGACGGGGATCCGCACGACCGTCGCGATCCTCCAGCAGATCGACCCGTCGATCGAAGAGGCCTCCTTCAGCCTCGGGGCGAGCTCCGGGACGACCTTCCGCCGGATCACGCTGCCGCTCATCCTCCCCGCCTTTTTCGCGGGCTTGGGCGTGGTCTTCATCCGGTCGATGACGGCGATCAGCGCGACGATCTTCCTCATTTCAATCAACTGGACGCTGATCACCGTCAGGATCCTCGAGAAGATGACCGAGCTGGAGCTGGGGGTGGCGGCGGCCTTTTCGATCCTCGTCGTCCTCATCGTCTTTGCGGTAATCGGGGCGATCAGCCTGTTTCTCCGCCTCTTCCGGCAGCCCGGCGCGCCGGATATGGCCAACATTCTCGGGGGGTAATCTTTCATGGAAGCGGTCCGCATCCGTCTTGAACAAATCCACAAGACCTTCCTCCACCGGATCAAGGGCGAGGTTACGGCCGTGAAGAACGTCAGCCTGGAGGTGGCGCCCGGAGAATTTCTCACGCTGCTTGGTCCCTCGGGCTGCGGGAAGACGACAACGCTCCGCATGGTCGCCGGCTTCGAACGACCGGACAGGGGACGCATCTTCATCGGGGAAGAGGATGTCACCGACCTGATGGCGAACCAACGCAACATCGGTTTCGTCTTCCAGAATTATGCCCTGTTCCCCCACCTCAGTGTCTTCGAGAACGTTGCCTACGGCCTCAAGGTGCAGGGGAAAACCCCGGCGGATATCGACCGGGACGTGGCCAAGGTTCTCGAACTGGTTGGCCTGACCGCCTATGGGCGGCAGTTTCCCCACCAGCTCTCC
>DIKL01000058.1:0-27488 GCA_002424545.1 Syntrophaceae bacterium UBA5619 | reverse complement strand
TCCTGTTCGACGAGCCGCTCTCCAATCTCGATGCGAAGCTCCGCGTTTACATGCGCGGCGAGATCCGCCGCCTCCAGAAAGCCTTGGCGATCACGGCGGTCTACGTCACCCACGACCAGGAGGAAGCGATGGCGATCTCCGACCAGATCGCCGTGATGAACGAAGGAAGGATCGTCCAGACCGGAACGGCGGAGGAGCTCTATCTGCGGCCCGCGGATGCCTTCGTGGCCCAGTTCATCGGCCGGATCAACGCCCTCCCGGCCAATGTGCTGACCGTCGCCGATGGGACAACGACCCTTTCCCTCTTCGGTCGGAGCTTCCGCATCGCCGCCCCGCCGGACGGCCTCGTCCCCGGGCGGACGATCCAGGTCTTCATCCGGCCCGAAGCGATAACGCTGACCCGGGAGGCGGGCGGGGATCTCCTTCGAGGCGTCGTCGTCGAGCGGACCTTCCTCGGCGAAAAGGCGGACTATCTGCTGGAAATGGACGGCGGTCGTCTCTCCGCAACCGCCTACGATCCGCTCCGCCGCGGGACCTTCGCCGTCGGCGAAACGGTGGGGGTCGGCATCGAGCCTGCGGTGATCCATATCCTCAGAGAGGAAACAAAATGACGGAAAAAGTATCTCACCGCGTGCCGGATATTTATCGATCCGAAAAATATGAATCCCCACCCAGGGCGGGGATTGCGGGTTGCGCTCCCGGTCCAATGCGCGCTTTCGGAATACGATTTCCCGATTTTGAAGGGAGAACGCTATGAGCAAGGTTTTGGGGATAGTGGCAGGTTTGGTTCTGATCATCCTGCTGATTGCGGGAAGGCCGGCTTTTGCCGCGACGGAGATTCACGGGGCGGACTCCTCCTTCCGGTCCCAGGGGATCACGATCCTCTGGGCGATCCTGAAGGGCGCATCCGAAGAGGCATCCTTTGTCCACATCCGGATCTTTCACGACAAGGCCGCGGCGCCGGGACTCCGGTTCTATCGCATCGAGGCCGTCGACCCCTTTTCGAAGGAAAGGGCGTGGGTCGGCAAGGGCGAGCCATTGGGAATCGTCCAGACCCTGAAGATCATCAGGACCGATTTTCGGGACAAGACGGAGCGATGGCTCCATTTCTACGAGGACCGGGAATCCCTCGAAAAGGGGCAGGCGGCGCTGACGATTTTTTACCACGGCGTCCCGGACACGGCGCCGGAGGTCCTGACGGAGGCGGAGCTGGAGGCCTATCTCGTTCAGGTCCTCTCGCGGATCAAGTAAGCGTGGACAAATCACTCGCTTCGGCAGGCCGATGCCCGGACATGCAGGAGGAGATATTTAAGAAAGGGGATTGATATGAAGATATCCAGGGAACAGTTGGCGGGTATGATCGACCATTCTCTGCTGAAACCGCAGTCCACGCGAGAGGAGTTGAAAAAACTCTGCACGGAGGCCGTCGCTTACGGCTTCAAGGCAGTGTGCGTAAATCCTGTCCATGTGGCCGATGCCGCGGCGTTCCTCAAGGGTGAGAAACCCCTCGTCTGCTCCGTCGTGGGCTTTCCCTTCGGAACCCATACGCCGGAGGCGAAGGCCGCTGAAACGGCCGAGGCCGTTCGCCTGGGGGCCAGGGAGGTGGACATGGTCCTGAGGGTCGGATCGCTGAAGGAGGGCCGCGACGACGAGGTGGCGGAGGACATCACTGCGGTCGTCCGCGCTGCCGCGGGCTGCCCTGTCAAGGTCATCATCGAGACCTGCTACCTCTCCAAGGAGGAGAAAATCCGGGCCTGCCTGCTGGCCGTGAAGGCCGGGGCGGCCTTCGTGAAGACCTCCACCGGATACGGAAGCGCCGGCGCCACGGTCGCCGATATTCGGCTGATGCGAAAAACCGTGGGCGAGGGGATCGGCGTCAAGGCCGCGGGCGGCATCCGGTCGCTCGCCGATGCCATGGCGATGATCGAGGCCGGGACGAATCGGATCGGCGCCAGCGCCTCCGTGGCCATCATCGGCCAGCTTGAGCCCTCATAACCCATTCCAATGCCAAATATCCCTTGACAGGCAAAAAACGCCTCCCTATACTCCGAAACGTCAAAAGCAATAACTTATTAATATCAATATCAATAAATCAATTCATCACAGATCATAAGGAGGTCTTGTCATGAAAAGAACCCTGATTCTGGCATCGGCAATCGTTTTTTTGTGCGTCATGGCCTCGTCGAACCTGTGGGGGCAGGGAAAATTTTCCGGTCCGACCGAGGAGTGGCTCAAGAAGGCGGAACTCGGCGCCTACGAGGCCGGCGGCTTCGACGAGAAGCAGCTCTATGAGAAGGCCAAGGCCGAGAAGGAAGTCTCCGTCTACTCCTACTCTTCCCGGGTCCACCAGTTCGGGAAGAGCTTCGAGGAGAAATTCCCGGGCATCAAGGTGAACGGCTTCGACATGGACTCCACCGAGATCGTGACGAAGGTCCTGGCCGAACAGAGAGCCGGAAATTTCGCCGCCGATGTCATCTTTCTGAAGGATCCCGCCACCGTTTACAACGAGCTTCTCCAGAAAGGGCTGGTCTTCACCTATGTCCCGTCGGACATCAAGCCGGTCCTTCCCGAGCGGTTCCAGAAGCCCTTTCTCGTCCATCATGTGAGCTTCGACACCCTGATCTACAACACCGAGGCAAACAAAACGCCCCCCGTGCAGAGCCTCTGGGAACTGACGAAGCCGGAGTGGAAATCGCGGGTCATCTTTTCCGATCCGGTGAAGATGCCCGAATTCATCGAGGTGCTCGCCACCATCGTCCAGCACGGGGATGAAATGGCCAAGGAATACCAGCGCGTCTTCGGGAAACCGATCCAATTGAGCAAGGGGGTCAAGAACGCCGGGTACGAATGGATCCTCCGGATGCTCAAGAACGACGCCGTGATCGCCGGTTCCACCAACGACGTCTCCAACGCCGTGGGGCAGCCGGGCCAGGCCAAGCCGCCCGTGGGCATCACGGCTTTCTCCCGTCTGCGGGACAAGGAGAAGAACCCGAAGCTGGTCTTCGACGTCTCCTACGACACCAAGCCCGTCATGGGGTTTGCCACGGAGGTGATCATCGCCATCGTCAACCGCGCGAAACACCCCAACGCGGCGAAGTTGATGACCCGCTGGATGATGGGCGACGAAAAGGGCGGTCAAGGCTACAAACCCTACTTTGTCTTGGGGAACACACCGGTCCGCACGGACCAGCCGGCGCCCAAGGGTTCCAAGACCCTGGGGCAGATGAACATCTGGATGGCCGATGCGGCCTTTGTCTGGGACCATGGCCAGGAGATCCGCGATTTCTGGCTGGCGAATCTGAAGTAAGACCCTTTTCGGCGGGTTGAACATGGATAAGACAAGCCCGTTCCTCAACCGCCTGGGGCTGAAGCTGAGGCAGCCCCAGGTGATCCTGGGGCTGTTGCTGTTGGTGATCCTCGCGGGGCTTGTCGTCGTCCCCTTTCTGCAACTGGTCCACGACACGGCCGTCTGGCAGGAGGCGGACCGCCGCATGAGCCGCAGCGCCGAGCCGGGGGCCTGGACCCTCTTCCACTACCTGCGCGTTTTCGCGAGCCCGCTGAGCGTCAACATCTTCTACCGGCCTCTTTTCCACTCCCTGGCCACCTCGCTGACCATTTCGTTTACGGCCATGCTTCTGGGAGGGCTGATGGCCTGGCTGGTCGTCCGGACCGACATGCCCTTCCGGAAGACGATCGCCGTCTTCGCCGTCATCCCCTACGTGCTTCCCTCCTACACCCTGGCCCTGGCCTGGCTCGACTTTTTCAAGAACGAGCGGATCGGCGGCGCGGTGGGCATCTGCTCCTGGCTCTTCGGCGTCACCCCGCCGGATTGGCTCGCCTACGGGTTCGTCCCGATCGTGATCACCCTTTCGCTCCACTACTACCCGTTCACCTACCTGCTCGTTTCCGGGGCGCTGGTCTCGTTGGATTCGAACCTCGAGGAGTCGGGGGAGGTGCTCGGGGCGAGCCGGTTTCGGATCCTCCGGCGGATCACCTTTCCCCTGATGCTTCCGGCCTTGATATCGGCCTTCATCCTGACCTTCTCCCGCGCCGTGGGAACCTTCGGGACACCGTACTTCCTGGGCGCCCCGGTCCGGTATTTCACGCTGGCCACGACGATCTACACGAGCATCGTCAACCGGACGCCGGCCGTGGCCTATATCGGCGCCCTGGTGCTCATCGTCATCTCCATGGTCATCATCTATCTCAACCAGAAGGTGATCGGCGAGAAGAGCTTCGTCACCATCGCCGGCAAGGGGCTCCGGCGCCGCGTGACGCCCCTGGGGGCCTGGCGCTGGCCCGCCTTCTCGCTCATGGCGACGCTCGTGGGCCTGGCGGTCTTCGTGCCCCTGCTGCTTTTGGCCTGGCAAACGCTGATGCTCTACCCCAACGACTACTCCCTGGGGAACCTGACGCTCCACTACTGGATCGGGGAGAGCCAGGCCGCGCTGGCCGAAGGGGAAAGCGGCATCCTGCGGAACGGCCAGATCCTGGGGGCGGCCTGGAACAGCATCCGCCTGTCGGTGATCGTCGCCGTGATCACGGGGATCATGGGGATCCTGATCGGCTACGCCGTGGTCAAGGGGCGGAAAACCAACCTGGCGGTTCTCCTGGAACAGGGATCGTTTCTCCCCTATCTGATCCCCAGCATCGCCTTCGGGGCGATCTACCTGGCGCTTTTCTCACGATCCATCGGCCCGCTGCCGCCGCTCTACGGGACCTTTGCGCTGCTCGTTCTGGTCTGCGTGGCGAAGAACCTCCCCTTTTCGGCCCGGTCGGGGATCTCCTCGATGATGCAGGTGGCCGGCGAACTGGAGGAGGCGGGGATAATGGCCGGCGCCAACTGGCTGACGCGATTCCGGAGGATCATCCTGCCGCTCACGCTGGCCGGGTCGCTTTCGGGCTTCCTCCTGGCCTTCATCTCGACGATGCGGGAGCTCTCGCTGATCATCCTGCTCATTACGCCCGAGACCCGAACCTTGACCACGATGACCTTCCGCTACGTGGAGCAGGGATATTCACAGTTTGCCGATGCGATCATCCTGCTGATCGTGATCCTCGTCGTGGGCGGCGAGTTTCTGGCGAGGCGCATCGGCAAAAGGGAGACGATTTGACATGGCCATGATCGAAGTCGAAGGATTGACCAAACGGTTCGGCGGCGTCGTTGCCGTCGACAACCTGAACCTTGCGGTGGAGGCGGGGGAATTTCTCACGCTCCTGGGGCCTTCGGGGTGCGGAAAGACAACGGTCCTGAGAATGATCGCCGGTCTCGAGGTTCCCGACGAAGGTGTGATCCGGATCGGGGGAAAGACGGTCTTCTCCGCGGAGCGAGGCCTTTTCGTCTCCCCGGGGAAGCGGGGGATCGGTCTCGTCTTCCAGTCCTATGCCCTCTGGCCCCATATGACCGTCCGGCAGAATGTGGCCTTCGGACTGGAGATCCAGAAGGTCGAAGCGGCACAGATGCAAAAGGATGTCGCCGAGGCTCTCGCCTACATGCGTCTCGAAGGGATGGAGGAGCGCTATCCCCAGCAGATGAGCGGCGGCCAGCAGCAGCGGGTCGCCCTGGCCCGGATGCTGGTGGCCCGGCCCGGTGTCTTTCTGATGGACGAGCCCCTCTCCAACCTCGACGCCAAACTCCGGATCGAGATGCGCGCCGAGATCAAGCGGCTCCACCGGGAGGCCAAAGCCACGACCGTCTACGTGACCCATGATCAGACCGAGGCGCTGACCCTCTCCACCCGGGTCGCGGTGATGGAGGGGGGGAGGCTCATGCAGGTCGCGTCGCCCCGGGAGATCTACCGCAGGCCCGCGAACCTCTTCGTGGCCGATTTCATCGGAAGTCCCACGATCAACCTGATTCCCGGGAAGATCGTCCGGAAGGACGGGGGAATCTTTTTCGAGGGGGAGGCGTTTTCCCTTCCCGCGCCGGCCTTCGCGGACCACGTGGGCGCCGAGGTGACGGCGGCCGTCCGGCCGGAGGAGATCCGGATCGAGACGGTCCAAAGCGGCGATGCCGTTTTCGGGGAGGCCTATGCGGTTCTGCCGGCGGGGTCCGAAACGATCCTCCAGGTCCGCCGGGAAGGGCGGATCTTCAACGTGCGCGTCATGGGCGAGACCGCCTTCGATGTGGGGGATAAGGTTTTTATGAGGTTCGTCCCCGAGGCGGTCTGCTACTTCCGCCGCGACGGCGGGGAGCTGATCGGAAATTGCGGGACGTAGGACCGTCGGAAAGCGGATGTTCAGTATTCTTGCAGGAATCACCGGAGCAGGGTTTCCAGATCGGCAATGCTCGCAAAGACGTAGTCGGGATGAAGGGGAGAGGTTTCCAGGGTTTTCCGGCCGGTCACGCCGGTCATGACGAGAGCCGCTTTCATGCCTGATTCGAGAGCCATACGGATATCCGTCTCCAGCCGGTCGCCGATCAGGATGCACTCCGAAGCCGCCAACCCCATCACCTCGAGAGCCGCCTGGACGGTAATGGGCGAGGGTTTACCCACGATCACCTCCACCTTTTTGAGGGTTGTCGCCTCCAGGGCGGCGATGATCCCGGCGCAGTCGGGGAGCTCTCCGCCCTCCACGGGACAGGTCCGGTCGGGGTTGGTGGCGATGAAGTGCGCCCCTTTCTTGATCGCCTGGAAGGCAATGTTGAACTTCCGGTAATCGAAGGTCCGGTCGAAGGCGGCCACGACGTATTCAATCTCCCCCGGGTCCTCGGTGAGGCGAAAGCCGGCCCGGGCCATCTCCGCCACAAAGGGCAACTCCCCCATGACGAAGACCTTCGCATTCGTTGCGATCTTCTGCAGATAGCGGATCAGGACGAAGGTCGAATTGACCACCTCCGAAGGCGGCGTCGGAATGCCGAGGCGCGTGAGCTTCGCCGCATAGTCTTCACGGGTGTAGAGGGGCTTGTTGGAGAGAAAGACGACCTTTTTCCCCGCATCCCGGAGCAGGCGGATTGTCCGCTCGGCGCCGGGAATCAGGCGCTCCCCCAGGTAGACCGTCCCGTCCAGATCGAAGATATACCCTTGGAACATCGCCGAAAGGGCCTTTCTTTAGGAAAATACCGGCCGGGCGCTCGTCAACCGAAGACGCCCCCCATCTTGGAGCCGGCCAGCCGGTTGATGATGAAGAGGCACGCGGCGCCGAGGACGATCAGAATGACGCCGAGGGCGGCCGCCTCGTTGACGGACCCGCCGATGTAGAAGTTGAAGATGCCCACCGTCATCATCTCATGGCCCGGTATGACCAGCAGCAGCGTGGCCGAGGCCTCCTGGAGGGCCAGGATGAAGGAGTAGAGCGATCCCACCAGGACCCCCTTCCAGATCAGAGGGAGCGTGACGTCCTTGAAGGTCCGGGGTTTGGTGGCGCCGACGCTCTCGGCCGCTTCCTCGAAGGAGCGGTGGACGATCAACAGCGAGGCGAAGGTCCCCCGCACCGTGTAGGGGAGCCGCCGGACCGCCAGAACGATGGGGATGATGATCCACATGCCGATGAGGGCCGTGGTCATGAAGGGAGCGGGGTCCCGGAAGGCCCGCATGTAAGCGATGCCGATGCCGGTCCCCGGCAGCGCCAGGATCAGCGTGGTTAGCGAGTCGAGGACCCCCCGCCCCGGAAGTTTTGTCCGGGACATCACCCAGGCGACGGGCACGCCCACGGCGATGCAGATCACGACCGATATCCCCGAAAAGAGCAGGGAGTTGATGATGAACTTGGGCGTCTCGAAGGCCACCCGTTCGAAATACTGAAGCGTGTATTTCACCGGGAAGGGGGTCAGCGCCCAACCCTTGCCGAAGGAATCCAGCGCCAGCCCCAGGTAGGGGATGAAGGCCAAAAGCAGGATGAATCCCATAAAGGAAACCGCTCCCACCTGCGCCAGCGGTGAGAGCTTTCTGCGCTCGATCACCGAATAGGAGAGCGAACTGTAGTCCTTGATCGACACGTATTTCTTGGCGATGATCAGAAACAGGATCGCCAGGATCACCATGATGGCCGAGATCACGATTCCCATCTTGAAGAGGCGCCGGTCCACGAACTGGACAATGTTCAGATAGGCCTGGGAGGCCAGGAGGTCGGAGATCCCCACCACCAGCGGCGTGGCGAAGTCGGCGAAGGTCCAGATGAAGACCAGCAGCGCCCCGGAGACGTAGCCGGGGGTGGTCAGCGGGAAGGTGATGTCCCAGAATTTGCGGATTCCGCGGGAGCCGACGCTTTCGGCCGCCTCGTCGAGCGAGGGCGAGATCTTTCCCATGGCGTCGACGATCGAGAGCGTCATCAGCGGAAACAGGTGCAGCGTTTCCACCAGAAGCACCCCGTGCAGGCCGTACATGAAGTTGACGGGATGGGTAAAACCGAAATAGTCCTGGAGGATGATGTTGACCGTTCCGGCGCGGCCCAGGATGAAGACGAACCCCATCACGCCGACCAGGGGCGGCATGATCATCGGGATGATCGTCAGGTAGGAGAAGAGCCCCCGGCCGGGGAAATCATACCGCAACAGCAGAAATGCGATGGCGATGCCGATGATCGAGGTCGTGATCACGGTGGCCACGCCCAGGAGCAGGGAGTTCATCAGGGTCTTCAGATAGAAGGCATCGGTGAAGAAATCCTGGAAATTGGCGATGGTGAAGATCCCGGTCTCGGTCGTGAAGCTGTCGTAGAAAAGCCGGATCAGGGGATAGATCAGAAAGATGATGAAAAAGGCCCAAATGAGGCCGTAACTCAAAAATCCGCTGGGTTTCACGTCCGCCCAGACGCTGGGTTTGGGCAGGGCAACGGTATTTTCTGGTTTCACGTGGTCGATCCTCTCTTCCTAAGCGGGAATCCCCAGGGTGATCTGTATGGGGAAACTCACATGCACCTTTTCGCCGATGGGGAAGGGCTGCTGGTTCCAGGGATTCTGCACGTCCACCTTGAAGACGGTCTCCGGATCCAGTTCGATGTCGTAACGGATGGCGTTGCCGATGTAGGAGGCAAAGCTGACCTTTCCGGTGATCCGGTTCGTGTCGTTGCCCGTCTCATCGGTGTTGCTGATGGAGGCTACCTCGGGCCGGACGGTGACCTTGCAGGCCTCCCCGGTCTTGAACCGGGCTTCAAAGATACATTTGATGATCCCAAAGCGGGTCTCCACGGCCATCCATCCCTTCGTCTCCTGGATCTCCTTCACCCGGCCGTCGATCAGGTTGTTGATGCCGATGAAATCGGCCACGAAGGGATTTTCCGGCCGCTGGTAGAGATCCCGGGGGGAACCGAGTTGCTGGAGCTTCCCGTGATCGAGGACGGCGATGCGGTCCGAAAGGGTCAGGGCCTCCTCCTGGTCGTGGGTTACGTAGATGGCGGTGATGGCGAGGTCCTTCTGGAGCTTCCGGATTTCGGCGCGCACCTGCTGGCGGATCTTGGCGTCCAGGTTGGAGAGGGGCTCGTCGAGCAGAAGCACGTCCGGGTTGAGGACCAAGGCGCGGGCCAAGGCCACGCGCTGCTGCTGGCCTCCCGAGAGCTGGCCGGGATAACGCTTTTCAAGGCCCGTCAGATTGACCAGCGACAGCGCTCGGCCCACCTTCTCGGAAACCTCCTTCCCGGCCGCTTTTTTGATCTTGAGGCCGTAGGCGACGTTGTCGAAAATGGTCATGTGGGGCCAGAGGGCGTAGTTCTGAAAGACCATGCCGATGTTCCGCTCATAGGGGGGGATCCCCGAAACCTCCCGATCCCCGAAATAGACCTCGCCGTGATCGGGTTTGTGAAAACCGCCGATGAGACGGAGAATCGTCGTTTTTCCGCAACCCGAAGGACCCAAGAGCGTAAAGAGTTCGCCGTCCTGGATATCCAGGGAGACGTGGCTCACCGCTTCCAGAGTTCCGAATCGTTTCACCATGTCTTTGAGTTGAATATTCATCGCTTTGTCCATCCGACCTGTTGGTTGTTTGCACCGGCTATTCCCGCCAAACGCAAATCCTTGAATTTTGGTCCCAACTCTCCGTTCGCCGGCCGCAATTGGTTCTCGCCGTGTTTCTCCACCCGCCCCGGGGGAGCCCGATGGTCCTCCGGGGGCGGGCGGCAGTATGAGATTTGCAAATAGCGGACTATTTTTTAATGAGGTCCTTGTGCTTCTCGGCAATCTCCTTGCGGAAGTAGGCGTTCACGTCCGCGTTCCGCTTTTTATCGCCGGCGACCTTGGGATCGTAGACATTGCCGACCTGGATGTCATAGAAGGAGCGGATGCCGGCCGTGAACGCGACCGCCTTCTCCGCGGCGGAGCCGGGCGCCCCCTGCACCTTGTATTTGGCGGTGATGGGGTAGAGGCCGCGCTCCATGAAGATCCGCTGCCCTTCTTCGGTCAGCAGGAACTCGACGAAGGCATGGGCCGCCTTGGGATGGGGGGCACCCTTGAGCACCGCCATCGGCTCGGGGGTCACATAGGCGTTTTTGGGGTAAACGAACATGATGTCATAGCCGCCGAGGACCTCGGCGAAGGCCATGTAGCTGGGGACCGCCATGCCGACGGCGAACTCGCCCTTGGACACCACGCTCGGCACGTCGCGGGAGCGGGCCGTGAAGATTCCCGTGTTGGCCGCCAGTCTGCTCAGCCAGTCCCAGCCCTTTTCCCAGCCGTACATGGCCAGGATCACTTCGTAGCTCGCATGGCTCGAACTGGACCGGTCGGGCGTGCACTGGGCGATCTGGCCCTTGAGTTTGGGATTGAGCAGATCTTCCCAGTCCTTGAGTTCGACGCCGAGCCGTTTGAGCAGCGTCGGCTGGTAGATCAGGCCGTAGGGTTCGAGCGTCGTTCCCACCCAGAACCCCTTGGGGTCCTTCAGCGGAAGCCCCACGGGCTTGCCGATGGTGGCCGGGATCTCATCCCACATCGCCTTGGGGATGCTCACCTTGTCCAGCAGCCCCTGTTCGGCCAGCAGGTCGAAGAGTGTTCCTTCGCCGCCCCAGAAGACGTCCGCCTGGGGCTTTCCCTTCCATTCGACGATCTGACCGTAGGCGACCGGCGTGCCCTGCGGCATGGCGCTGGTCTTGAGGTCCACGTTGTATTTCTTCTTCACATAGGCCGCGAAGGCCTTCAGGGCCGGATCGTGGACATCCTTGGAGACCGGGGTGATGAGATAGAACTCACTCTCGATCGCCTGGGAGAAACCGACCCCGGTCAGACAGAAGAAACCCATGACCGCCAGGGCAATGACTACTGCAAAACGTTTCATAATCGCTACCTCCTCATTTAGGGTTGCTGCTTAAAACCTCTTGGACATCGCTTTCGCCTTCGGAAGCAAAGGGATTTCATCGATGGACGGGGACTGGAAACATGCTGATCGGAGAGGTCGACAGACCGAAATTTCTGAAACGCAAAAAAGGATATCGAAGTTCAACTTGTTCACTCCCAAGACCTTTTTTCTGTCCGTCTTTTTGGCTTGCAACTAAACCCCAAATGGAAAAGAATGTCAAGCGAAACCAGTTGACAGCGAAACCGGTCGGAGCCCTCATTCGTCGGCCGGCTCTTGGCGCAATCCGTAGTGTTGGGCACGGGTTCGCTGTCTTGGAATAAGATCAGTGAAGCCGTCGGGTACGGTTCGTCTCCGTATTGGATTTCCAATGAGAATGGTGATATTTATATGCCAGTTCCTGATCGGACGGCAAGAAATGCTCAAGATCGGCCGTTGTCGGAATTTTCAGCGGGTAAAGATGGGGATAGCAAGTCCATCCCCGCTGCGGTTCTTTTTCGTCTTCCCGCGGAATAGCACAGAGAAAGGAGAAAACACCATGACGATCCTGAAGCGATACCTGCCGGCGGCGTGCTGGATACTGGTCTGTCTGATTTCCCCCGCCGCGGTCCCGGCCGATGAGTTCCACTACAACAACATGATCATCGGTGAACGGGCCGCGGGCCTGGGCGGGGCGTTCACCGCGCTGGCCGACGACACGTCCGGCATGTACTACAACCCCGCCGGGATCGTTCATGCCCAGGAGAAGAGTCTGTCCGCCAGCGTCAATGCCTATTACAGCCTTTCCAAAAAATACAGCGGCGTGATCGCCGGTTCCGACCTCAACCGGAATTATTCCGCCATCGTCCCCAATTTCTTCGGGGTTCAGCAGCCCATCGGGTCCGTCTCGTTCGGCTTTTCCTACGCTGTCCCGGAACATGCCTTTGAAAACATGGATGAAACCTTCGTCGATCTGCCAATACCCCAGGAGATGAAGCAACACTACGGCGATCCGAACCTCCGGATTGCCAGCTATGTTCTGAACCTGAATACGGAAGACAGCATCAACGAATTCGGTCCCTCCGTCGCGATCAAAGTTTCGGAGACCCTCGCTTTGGGGATGACCTTGTATGTGCACAAGAGGGACACCCTGTTCATTGAAAACGAACTGCTCCGACTCAGCAACGGTCGGGACCGATTGAACAATTTCTATTTTAAGATCCGCGAATGGGGAACGCGACCGCTTCTCGGGTTGCTCTGGAAACCGTCCGAACGATTCTCCTTCGGTGCGGCCCTGTCCCGGACCTTTGTGGTCGATTCCGATGCCACCTTTCAGCAAATCGATCACTCGACCTTGGAAGACCAACCCGTCCTGAATCACCAGCGCATTACCTCCGATGACAAGCAGGAATACCCCTGGCAGTGCCGACTCGGGGTCGCCTACTGGATCAATCCCTCCTGGCTCGTCTCCGGAGACGTGGCCCTGTATCCGGGATTCGGTTACGAGATGCTCGGAACACGGGTGGAACGGGAGACCGTGGCCAACTTCGCCCTGGGAACGGAGTATTCGCCCTGGAAGGGATGGACCTTCCGGGGAGGGGTTTTTTAAAACCGGTCCAACTCGCCGGACATTACCACGGGCACGAACCTCGGGGGTGAAAAAATCGATATGTACGGCATTGCCGGATCGATCAGCTTCCGGATCATGCAGAGCACCATCACCGTCGGCGGGAATTATGCGCAGGGATCGGGAACGGCGCACATCACCTCCGACCGAATCGACCAGGATGTGTCGGCCCGAACCTGGAACGTCTTTATCGCCTCGACGTACCACTACTGAGCGGCACGGCGGGATCGTTCAGACTTGCCGTCGGAAACCTTGTCGACGGCGTTCTAATATGGAGAAAAAATGAAAGGAATCAACGGCAACATTCTGCGGGTTGATCTGACCGCCGGCAAACTCTCGGTGCAGGCGGTTTCGGACGACCATTACCGGCGCTATCTGGGCGGTCGGGGGATCATCGCCCATACGCTTTTAACCGAGGTGCCGCCGGGGATCGATCCGTTCAGCGAGGAAAACAGGCTCGTATTTGCGCTGGGGACATTGACCGGGCATCCTTTTGTAGGCAGCGGGCGGAACAGCGTCGGCTGCAAATCTCCGCTCTCCGGGGGGTATGGAGAGACGGAAGCCGGCGGGTTCTGGGGCGCCGAATTGAAGAGGGCCGGTTTCGAAGCGATAGTGGTCGGGGGAATCTCCCCCAAACCCGTTTATCTCTGGATCAAGGACGGAGAAGCGGAGATCCGCGCCGCGGATCGCCTCTGGGGACTGGAGACGGCGGATACGGAGCGGGCCATCCGGGAAGAGCTCGGAGATCCGCGAATCCGAACCGCGGTGATCGGTCCGGCCGGCGAAAAACGAGTTCGATTTGCCTGTATTTTAAACGATATAACCCATGCGGCCGGGAGAACCGGGATGGGGGCGGTGATGGGCTCGAAGCGACTCAAGGCGATCGCGGTCCGCGGCAGCCGTCTGCCGGAAGCCGCCGATCCGGGAAAGCTCCGCGAACTGAACCGCTGGATGATGCTGAACTATAAGGAGAAGTGCCGGCAATGGCGGGTGGGGACCGGTTCAGATATGCTGAACTATGAAGCGACCGGGAATCTGCCCGTCCGGAACTTTCAGGGGGGGCGGTTTCCCGGCGTCGAAAAGATTACCGCGCAGGTTTTGTGTGAGAAGTATGTCACGAAAATGGACCACTGCTACGGATGCCCCGTCCGCTGCAAACGGGTGGTCAAACTGGAGGGGCATTTTGCGGTCGACCCCGTATACGGCGGGCCCGAGTATGAGACGCTGGCGGCGCTCGGTTCCAACTGCGGCATCGACGATCTGGAAGCCCTGATCAAGGCCGGTGAAATTTGCAACCGCCAGGGGATCGATACGATTTCAACGGGGGTGGCGATCTCCTTTGCGATGGAATGCGTGGAAAAAGGGATTCTGAGCCGGGAGGATACGGACGGGTTGGACCTGACCTTCGGAAACGCCGAGGCTATGGTCCGGATGGTGGAGCGGATCGCGCTGCGCCAGGGCTTCGGGAACCTGCTGGCGGAGGGGACCAGGCGGGCGGCGGCCAAGATCGGCAAAGGGGCGGAGGCGCTGGCGATGCAGGTCAAGGGGCAGGAGATTCCGATGCACGAGCCGCGGCGCAAGCAGGCCATGGGGCTGCATTACAGCGTGCATGCGGCCGGCGCCGACCACAACACGACCATCCACGATACGGATGACCTGGATGGGAAAACCGGCTCAAAGCTTTACGAAAAGGGATATTTGCCCGAGCTGATCAATACCTTGGGTATCTGCAGGTTTGTTTCGTGGAGCGAGGAGCAGATCCGGGAGGCGGTCGCGGCCGTGACCGGTTGGCCGGCGACGGACCGGGAGCTGATGCAGGTTGTCGAGCGAGGGATCACGCTGGCGCGGATTTTCAACATCCGGGAGGGTTTTTCGGAAAGGAACGATGATCTGCCGAAACGGTTTACGGAAACGCCATCCGAAGGCCCGCTAAAGGGGCTCGATCCGCAAACGTTTGCCGAGGCGCGGAAGGCCTATTACCGGCTGATGGGGTGGGACGAATCGGGTGTGCCGACGCCCGCCCGGCTTGAAGCACTGGAGATCGGCTGGGCCGCCCGGTATCTGATCCGCTGAGCCGGCGCTTCAATCATGTTTGGCTCAACGCGTCCCGGAGGAGCTGGAGTGGATGGATCACCCGCAAGCCTGTCAGGTGGCGGACCTGCATCCGGCAACCCTCGCAGTCCGTAAGGATGATGTCCGGTTTCATCCGGGCGGCCGCCTCCGCGAGGTCCTTCCCGATTTCTTCGGCGATCGAAAACTTCTCTGTCTTGAAACCATATAGTCCTCCCAGACCGCAGCAGTCCGCTTCGAGCATGCGGACGTCCAGCCCCGGGATCATGCGCAGCAGCTCCAGCGCGGGGAAGCCGATGTTCAGCGACCGCAGGTGGCAGGGGGCGAAGTAGGCCGCCTTCAGGGAAATGGGTCGGAACATCGGTGACGCCTTTTCCTCTTCGCGCAGACGCAGCAGGAATTCACAGATGTCGAAGAGACGTCCCGCCAGCTCCTCCGCGCCGGGGAGATGGAGGATTCGGCTGTACTCGTGGCGCAGCATCAGGCCGCAGCTCGTGGATGAAAAGACGATATCGATTCCCTCCCGCACCGTCGGGAGGAGCAGCTCGATGTTCCGGCGGCCCATCTCTCGAGCCCCCTGGAGATCCCCCACGCCGAGACGCGGGATTCCGCAGCAGCGCTGGGGCGGGACGATCACCGTCAGACCGTGCGCCTCCAGAATCTCCACCGCGGCCTTTCCCACATCCGTCTCGTTCGTGTTCGTGAAGCAGCCGTAGAAATAGGCGACCTTCCGGCGACCGGTCCCATCCTCCGCCGTCGACCGGGTCCGGAACCACCGGCGAAACGTGGGGTATTCGTAGCCGGGAAGGTCCCGCCGCCGGTCGATCTTCAGCAGCTTGTCCAGCAGCCGGCGGAGAATCCCGTTCCTCATCAGCGGGTTGACGATCTTCGAGAAACGAGCGGCCAGTTCGCCGAAGAGATCGCTCCGGACCAGCAGCCAGTCCCGAAAGGTCCGGCCGCGCTCGTCCAGGTATTTCGCCTTGGCCATCATGTTCATTTCGGAGATGGGCACGCCGGCGGGGCAGACGGTGTCGCAGAGATGGCAGCCCGTGCAGAGCTCGATCCAGTCGTCCACGGAAGCCTCGGATGCGGACCGGAACCGCTGTGCCCCCGGTCCGGCCTGCTTCGGTCCCGGAAAGCGCGGCGTCACGCGCGAGACGGGGCAGGCGGCCATGCAGGTCGCGCAGCGGACGCAAACGTCGGGAAGTTTTGGAAGAAGGACCGGTTTTTTTTCAGCTTTGGTCATGTTGCGAGCGCCCTTTTTGCGGCCAGGAAACCCGTTGCGATATCGATCCCCTCCCTTGATTTCTCCTCGATCGCCTGGTGATGGGCCAGGATCGAGCCCGCCGCCCGGACGTTTTCCAGGACGACGCGGCCCGTCTCGTCGACCGGCCGCAGATCGGCATCCGTGACGATTCCGGCGCGATGGATCGGATGCGCCTCCGGGTCGAAGAACCGCTTTCCGAACCATTTCTCCCGTTCCCCGGGCTGAAGGACGGGAAGATGAAAGAGAGGTTCCACAATTCGCTCCATTTCCGCCCAGAGGCCGCCGCCCAGAAAGCGGCCGGTCGCGAGGATATAGCGGTCCGCGCAATATTCCGTGGCGAGCGGCGGATTTTCGACGGTGATCCCTTCACAGCGGCCGCCCTTCACGTTTGCACGGGATACCGAATGCCCCATCAGGAAGGTCACCCCCTTGGCGATCAGCTCTTCCCGGAAACGGTGAAAGATTCGGGTTCCGGGGATGGAAGGCGGAAGCAGCGGAATCTCGAAGACGCGGGCACCGGTGGTTTTCTCCAGCGTTTTCAGAACCGCGGCGGGATTTCGCAGGCCCAGGACCGCGGGGAGGCCGATGAACCGCTCCCCGCCCATCTGCCGCCGGATCGCCTCGCCCAATCGTTCCCGGAAGGACGCCTCATCCATCATCCGGGCGAGGGCGAGGGCCGTCGCTCCTTCCAGGCCGTATCGGGGGAGGGCGAGGTTTACCCCCCGGCATTTCAGATGGAGGGAAACCGTATCGACCTGAAAATCCTTGAATCCCAGAAGGCCGACGATCAACGTTTCACTCGGGGTCATCGCGGCGCCGGCGGCCATCGTAACGGGGATGAGATAGGTGGGACGCATCGTCCCCGCGCCGGTGGGGAGGAGGGAGTTCCCGTTGCCCCCGGGGGCGAAGCCGTAAGGCGGCGGGAAAAGCCCGCGGAAGTCGGCGAGGGCGTTTTCAATCCCTTCCACGCCCGTCCGGGCGTAGGGGTGTTCGGGATGGACGGCGATCCAGCGAGCGATCCCCTCCGCGATATCCGTTCCGGGCGGGATTTTCCCCAGCAGGTCGATCGTGTTCCCGAAGAGGGTCAGCGCGCCCATCCCCCGGCCGGCGATCAGGACTTTGGCTCCCGTTTCGACCGCCGTCCGGGCGGCCGTCAGACCCGCGAGTCCCGTTCCGATGACGATCAGGTCGAAGCGCTTCATGCCTTCCCCCCTACCGTTCGTCCGGGTTCTTCCGGGGCGAGGTTGAACAGTCCCTTGTAAATCGATTCGATCAATTCCTCTTCCTTCAAAGCGGTTCCCCACAGGATGGGCCGGATCCCCTTCCACCGTTCCTCGAGGAAACCCCGGAGGACGACGTTGGAGCCGCCGCTTTCCTTTTCCCTGCGCAGTTCGTTCAGCAACCCGAGGAGGCGATAGACGCAGAAGCCCCCCTGACAGGTCCCCTTGGCGAGACGGGTGCGATGCAGAATATCCTGGAGTTCGCGCACCTTGCCCTCCCGCAGAATCGCATCCACGGCCTCCCGGGGAACGAGTTCGCAGTCGCAGAGGATCTCCCCGCGCGCGGCGGGGATCTGACGGCGAAGATGGAGGAGGCGGTCCCGAAGCGTATTGCCGAGACCCGCGCCGGGAAGCGGCTGGAGGTGGGTGATGCAGGAAACGTGCAGCCCCATCCGTTCGCAGAGGAAATCAACCGTCTTTTCCGCCATCAGGCGGTAGGTCATCAATTTGCCGCCCGTGATCGTGACGAGGCCCGCGCTTCCGCTATCGCCTCCGTGGTCGATCAGCGCGAAGCCGCGGCTGATCTTCCGATCGTCGGATGTCTCTTCCGACCGGAGCAGCGGCCGGACGCCGGCATAGGCCCGGTTGAAGCGCTCGCTCTTCACGTCGGGGATCATCTTCGAGAGTTCATCGATCAGGAAGGTGACCTCTTCGGCGGTTACCTCGTAGTGTTCCAGGTCATCCTCCCGCAAAGAGGTGGTGCCGAGGATCGAGACGGTGTCGTTCGGAACGATGATGTCCCCGCTGGAGGGCGGGCGGCAGCGGTTGAGGACCCTTTCGCTCAGGCGGGTGTTGGTGAGCAGCATGGAGCCTTTGGAGAGGGCGAGGCCGATCCGGATCCCGGCCATTCCGAGGATCAGATTGGCCCAGGCGCCGGTCGCGTTGACGACCCAGTTCGCCGCAATGGCATACGACTGGCCGGCAATCCGGTCGCGTACGTGAACCCCGGTGATCCGAAGGCCGTCCCGGATCAGGCCGGTGACCTCCGTATGGATCAGAAAACGCGCCCCGCGGGATTCGGCGTCCCGGACGTTTTCCACGACCAGCATGAAGGGATCGATCGCGCCGTCGGGAACCTGGACGGCGCCGATCAATCGCGGGTTCAATTTCGGCTCCATCGCAAGGGTCTCCCGCGGGGAGAGCGGCAGTGCGTCGATTCCCGCCGTTGCGCAGGCCCGAATGAAGTTTGCCCGGTATTCCGGGCCATCCTCGGGGAGAGAGACGAACAGCCCTTCCGTGGGTTCGATGCAGTGGGGGGCGATTCGCCGCAGGATCCGATTTTCACCGATGCACTCCCGCGCCGCTTCGGGGTCGTTGACCGCATAGCGCGCCCCGCTGTGCAGGAGCCCCTGGTTGCGGCCGGAAGCGCCGGAGGTGAAATCTCCCCGTTCGACAAGCAATGAGGGAATGCCCCGCAGTGCGAGGTCGCGCGCGATGCCGGCCCCCGTGGCTCCGCCGCCGATGATCAAAACTTCCGTTTTCAGGTCCATGAATCCCCGCGGTTCCCCGACCGTTTCAGGGCATTTTTCGATGGGATATGTCACCCCGTCGGGTGCTGAAAACTCTAAAGAAACGTCTGGCCGGTGTCAATAGAAATTCGCGGCAGGTTGATCTTGACAGGTGGTCCATCACGGGTTAGATTCCGAAACTACGGATGGGCGGGCTCATGATCAACACCAAACGGTCGACGCAGGAAATCCTCCAGGACGAGATGCTCCGGGAAAGGGCGGCCGTCCTGGCCCGCGCCGGAGAGCGACTGGCCGAGGCCCTGGAAAAGTTGCAGGCCCTGGGGTGTGACATCGAGTCGGCGATGGCCGCTTGTCCGGTCGGAGCGGAATCGGGAAAGCCATGTCCGCACGGAGGTTTTCAGACGGACGGGCATGCGGTGGGCAACGTCGGGATCGGGGAAAGAGACAATCGCGTCCGGTTCCTCAGCGAACTCAACGAGAAGATTCGGACCTACAACCTTCAACGGGAGTATGTCCGGAAGCGGTACTACTACCTGATCGTGACCCGCGAGGCGCTGGGGATGATCCACCACCAGCGATTGGAAGAGATTTATCGAATTCCGCCGAAAAAACGCTTTCTGTCGGAGAGGCGGCAGTTACCGGGGAAAACGGAATCAGGGGAGGGACCATCGACGTGACGGACGATGAAAAAAACCGTTTGTTGGGACCGGCCTTCGGCGAGGCGCTGTTCGGCCTCATCCGGCGGACGGCTTGCGACCTGCCGGAGGATGTGGAGCAGGCGCTGAAACGGGCTTACAGCGAAGCGGAGCCGAATTCGACGGCCGGATCGATTCTGGCGTTGTTTCTGGATAACATCGCCCTGGCCCGCGAAAAACAGGTTCCCCTCTGTCAAGACACGGGGCTGCCGCTTTTTTTCATTCGGCATCCTCCCGGTCTCTCCCAGCGTGCGATGGCGCAGGCGTGCGCGGAGGCCGCGGCGCGGGCGACGCAGGAGCAATTTCTGCGGCCGAACGCCGTCGATCCCGTGACCGGACGAAACAGCGGAAACTGCGTCGGCGCAGGCATCCCCGGCGTCTATTTCGAAGAAGCGGACGACGAAGCTCTTTCGGTGGCCTTGATGCTCAAGGGCGGCGGCAGCGAAAACGTGGGCCGGCAGTACAGCCTGCCCGACGACGCGCTGCGCGCGGGCCGCGATCCGGAAGGGGTCCGGCGCGCGGTTTTGGATGCCGTTCGCCGGGCCGAAGGAAAGGGATGTCCTCCCGGGATCCTCGGGGTCTGTATCGGCGGGGACCGCGGTTCGGGCTATCTTCATTCCAAACACCAGCTCCTCCGTCCGCTGGACGACGTGAATCCCGATCCCGTCCTGGCCGATCTTGAAAAACGGATCCTCTTCGAGGCGAACACGCTGGGAATCGGTCCGCTGGGTCTCGGCGGGAAAACGACCCTGCTGGGGGTCAATATCGGCGCGCTCCACCGTCATCCGGCCAGTTACTTCGTCACCGTGACCTACATGTGCTGGGAATGCCGTCGGCGAGAAGTCCGGATCGAGGCCGACGGAACCTGGCGTTTTCTAAAATGAGGCGATCCAAATGATCGAACTGACCATTCCCATTTCCGAGGAGCGGATTCTTTCGTTGCATGCCGGCGACGCCGTGTCGATTTCGGGGATCGCGACGACGGGACGGGACGCGGCGCACAAATACATGGTGGAGCGCCTGATCGAGGCGCCGGGTCCGCTCCCGGCGGCGGATCAACGTATTTTCGACGAACTGAAGGCGATCTATCGCGGCGGGGCGATTTACCACTGCGGACCCATCGTGCGCAAAACGGGGGACGGGTGGAGCATCGTCTCCGCGGGACCGACGACGAGCATCCGGGAGGAGGGTTATGAGGACAAGGTAATTGCCGCCTTCGGCCTCCGAGTCGTCATCGGAAAAGGGGGAATGGGACCTCGAACGCTTGCGGCATGCCGGACCCACAAGGCGGTCTATGTCCACGCGATCGGCGGGGCGGGCGTGACCAGCGCCGAGGCCATGGTCGATGTTCTCGACGTCTTCAAGAAAGAGGAGTTCGGTCTGCCGGAGGCCTTCTGGAAGATCCGCTTTCAGCGTTTCCCGGGGATTGTCACCATGGACGCCCACGGGCAGAGCCTTCACGAGGAGCTGGGAGAGAGGGTTGACGAACGCCTGGCCGAACTCATCAGTGTATAATCGGATAATCTTGTCAGATGTCAGAGGACCGGATCATGATCACCATCAACAGTTTTCTGCACCGGGAGGTTCTCAGCGACATCATCCGTCGCTGGATGTACGACGAGGCGCGCCCGTCGGATGCGGATCTGATCACCCGCCTGGTCCACTTCAACCACGCCTTCGTTTCCCGTTATCTGGATCTGTTTGCGCAACGGATCTTCGGGGGGCTCCATCCGGGGGGCCTCACTTCGCGCCCGGTCCAGATCAAAGGCGACCTGAAGGATGCCCTGGTTCAGGATCCCCCCCGCCGCAATGAACGGATCGACGAATTGATCCGGGAATATCATCTGAACCCGGGACGCTTCTATCCGGAGACACCTTTTCACGGGACGATCTACTTTGCCGGCGCCGGCCGCAACGGGTCAGTGGCCTACGTCGGGTCGAGCCGGATCAAACGCTACCGCCGCCTTGCGGAAAAATCGGCCCGGCGGATCATCGACCGGATCTTCGATCAGATCAAAAGGCACGCGGACAAGCTGGCGGATGAGCGGGCGCGTCTTCGGGGCATTCCCCGCGAGAGTCTTTTGACGGCGCCCGCGGACATGACGGAGGAATTTCTGATCGCGGAAAATCGTCTCTTGAACGATCTGCTCGAAAAAAAACCGATTTCAGGCGCCGGCGAAATCCTGGCGATCAATGACGTCGCCGGGGTGAAGGTTGTCTTGGAGCGAACCGAAGAGTCGAAGCTGATCGAGCTTCTCGGCCGCTTTCCCGATTGCGCGGTCGTGGAGGAAGAGAGGCATTCCGGGCGTTACAACGCGACGAATCTGTTGATCCGCTTCCGGCCGCCCCCGGAGGAGATCCTGGCCCGGCCCCTGGAAGGCGGGATACTCCCTATCATGCAGGAGCGGGGATTTGCTCCCGCCGATGTGAATCGATCCTTTGCCGAGTTCGTGCGGTCGGGAGAGGAGGATGTTCTGCTGGAAGTGATCTTTTCCGACTATCAAGAGATGCTGGAGAGCGAGATCGGCCGCTGCATGCATGAAGACCGCATCATCGAACAGAGACTGTGTCAACAGTACCGGGGTCCGCTGGCACGGAACATCCAGTATCTTCTGGAATATCTCTTCGTCTTTCCCACCTCCAACCGGCGGGAACTGGGGGAACTGCCGATCAAGATCTGGAACCGCTATTTGCCCGATTACTTCGACGAAATCCTCAAACAGCTCTTCCGCATCCCGCCGGACATTTTTTTGAAATAGCTTACAGCGAGGCGCCGGGCGAGCCGAGCTCCCCCCGTTTTTCCGACACGCTTATCCCTGGCGCAGCTCTCCCCGGACCATCATAAACCCCTGATCCAGCAGTTTCTCCGTTTCCCTTGTCCGGATCGCGGGGGTTTTCGCGCCCATGACGACGGCGATCAGCCGGGTGTTCCCCCGTTTGGCCGTGGCCACGATGTGGTATCCCGCCCGAACGACCCATCCCGTTTTCAGACCGTCCGCGTTCGGGTAGTGCCGCAGCAGGCTGTTCCGGTTGCGCTGGGTGATGTAGCGGTAGGTGAAATACTGTTGCGAGTGGAGATCCAGGGATTCGGGAAATCGCCGGAGATAATCGCAGGTCAGGATCAATATGTCCCGCGCCGTCGTGAACTGTCCCCGGGCAGGCAAACCGTTGGGGTTTTTGAAGGAACTGTGGTTCATTCCCAGCTCGCGGGCTTTTGCGTTCATCTGTTTCACGAAATCCTCGACATTGCCCCCCAGGTATTCCGCGACGGCCACGGAGGCGTCATTGGCGGAAACCACGGCCATGCCCTTGAGAAGATCCATGAGCGGGATTTCGCTGCCGGCCCGGAGGAACATTTTTGACCCGCCCGTTCGCTCCGCCTTTTGGCTGACCTTCACCGGATCCGTAGGGCGGACCTTGCCTTCGCGAATCGCCTCGTCGGCGAGGTAGAGGGAGAGAACCTTGGTGATCGAGGCGGGTTGAAGCGGGTCGTCGGCATTGTGGGATAAGAGGACCCTTCCGGTCGTCATGTCCATCAGGATGGCCGACTGGACGGTGAGCCGCAACTCGCCGGCGGCCGACAAGCCGGACGACAGCAAAAGGAGGAACAGGATGACGAAAGATTTGAAAATCCGTTTTGTAATCGGTCGTTCTCCTTTTCTCCGCGGTTCGGGTATTTCGACGGGAGACTAATCGTTGCAGTGGATCTTGTCAATCTCTTTCTCGGCTTTTCTCGTGGGCGAACGGCCTCAAATCAGATGAAAATCGCGGGACTTTTTGCCGAACTTTTTGCTTGACTTCCGAAACCGCATGATTTTATATAATTACCGCATTTCATGCGGAGGCCCGTACCGACCGGACCCTCATACGCTCATTTGGTTTCCACCGCGGAAGCTCCTTCTCCCCCGGATCAGACAGCGAAACGGGATCGTTCATGATCCCCACGGCATTTTTCCAGATCTCAGAAACAACGTTCACCAACACCGGCATCGCGCAGGGGGCTTTTCATCTCTGCCCAGATCCGGGGAAGGATAGACGCGGGGCAATGGGTTTTCCCGGGCCTCGCTTCGCCGTACGGCCGCACATTGTTCGCTGAAAACGGAAATACAGGGAAACAACCCCAAAGGGGCGCGCCTTCCCCGCCGTGAATGCGGAGGAACGGCGTTCAAAGGTTGCATGACTCATCGGAAAAGGAGGGGGCTATGAGAAGGATTGTGATCTGCGGATTGTTGACGGCGGCCTTGTTGCTGGGTACGGGCGGCGGGGCCGACGCCGCGAAACTGAAACTCAAATGGGGCTCCACCAGCGTCGGATCGGGACTCTACGCCAACACGGTCACCATGGCCGGAATCGTCAACCGCGCCAATCCGAACGACATCGACTTGACCGTGGTGGAAACGGGCGGTTTTATCGAAAACCTCTCCCGGATCGAAAGGAAGTTCATCCACCTCGGACCGGCGAGCGCGGCGGCGGCCTTCGCCAGCTACCAGGGCATCATCGACTTCAAGAAGCCCAATCCCGTTCTGCGATCCCTCTGGGGCGGGTACGTCACGCCGATCCACATCATCACCAGCAAAAAGAGCGGGATCACCACCCTTGAAGGGTTGAACGGCGTTTCCTACGCCATGAACCCAGGCACCACCTCGGGACGCATCATCGAGCTTTTCTTCGATGCGCTCGGCATCAAACCGAACTATAAATTGATGGGGATCTCCGCAAGCGTGGACGCGATGAAATCGGGCAGCGTCCAGGGCTGGTTCAAGGCGGGGTTCAAGGACGCCGCGGTCCTCGACCTGGAGTCCGCGATGGAGGTCAACATCATCCCCGTCACCAAGAGCCAGATCGACAAGATGAATGCCAAATACCCGGGGCACGGCCTGCTTATGACCATTCCCGCGGGGCTCTTCAAGGCGACGCCCAAGGAGCAGATCAGCTACGCCTACGTGGTGAGCGACTTCGTGCACAAGGACATCCCCGCCGACGTGGTCCACAAGATCGTCAAGTCCGTCTACGACCATCGCAAGGATCTTAACTCCCTGGCCACCCTCAAGGAGGGACGCTTCGAGGAGATGTACAAGATGGCAATCGATTTCGAACTGCTTGTGCCGTTCCATGCCGGCGCGGCGAAGTTCTATGAGGAGACCTTGGGCGTCAAGGTTCCCGCCAAACTGAGGCCGCCGGAAATGAAATAAACCCGCCGGAAAGGAGGTTTCGATCATGAAGCGCTTTACATGTCCCTGTTTCATCGTGATCCTGGCGGCGACCGCGCTGATTCTGGCCTGCGCCGCGGGGACCACCGTCACCAAGAGCGACGAAGTGCCCAAGATCTTTCTCTCACCTGCCAGCGGAAAAGCGTCGGCCGCGATCACCGTTTACGGAACCGGGTTCCAGCCGGGCGAGGAGATCGATATCGTCATGGTGGTCGGAGCGGGCGAGAAGGTCGGTCTGGGAACCGAGAAGGTGGAGGCGATCCGGGCCAACGAGCACGGCGCATTCACCGCGAAAACGGCGATCTATGTCCGGGCAAAACCGGGCGACTATGTCGTTGAGGCCAGCGGAAGCAAGGGAAGCGATGCCTCCGAGAAACTGACCGTCATACCAAAATGACCCCCTGCGTCAAATGAGATACCCCGCAGCTTGCTGCGGGGTATCTCATGGTTGGTAGCGGCCATCTAATGGAAGGAAGCTCCGGGGAATCTGACCCGAAGAGATTGAAACGAGAAAGGATCCCGTATGAGACAACTGCGCGGTTTCTGGAAGTACGTCGTAGGAGTCCTGATTGCCCTCTGGAGTGCTTTTCTGCTCTTCACCGCTCTTACTGTGGCTCTTCATCCCGTCCTGCAGGGTTCCATCTCCCTGAGTTTCGGTCTGGCGATCGTCTTTCTCGCCTATCCGCTGTCTCCCGGACGGACCAAGACCGCCCGGGGGGCGGGGCGACTGCTGCTCTTCGGTTCGGAGCGCGCCCCTTCCCTTCTGGATCTGATTCTGCTGGCGCTGAGCCTGGCGCCCTGTCTCTACATCATGTTCACCTGGGAAGAGATCGTTCGGAATCCGGGGCAGTATGAGATGTATCAGCTCTACATCGGGGGGGTCCTGATCCTCGCTTTGTTAGAGGCGACGCGGCGGTCCCTGGGGATCATCATTCCGCTTCTGGTTTCGGGGTTTCTCCTCTACGCCCTCTACGGAGAGAACATCCCCGGCCGCTTCGGCCATGGCGGTTTTGGCCTGGAGGAGGTCCTCTACCAGATCTATCTAATGACCGAGGGGGTCTGGGGGTTGCTCACCGACATGACGAGCCGCCTGATCGCGCTCTTCGTGATCTTCGGGCCGGTCCTCTTTGCGACCGGCGTCGGCAAGACCTTTATGGACCTGGCCAAGTTGGGCGGCGGGCGGATCCGGGGCGGTCCCGGCCACGTCGCCGTGATCGCCAGCTCTTTCTTCGGAATGCTTTCCGGTTCGGCCGTGGCCAACGTGGCCACCACCGGGGCCTTCACGATCCCGACGATGAAAAGGATGGGGTTTCCCCCCGCCTTCGCCGGCGCCGTGGAGGCGACGGCCAGCTCCGGCGGACAGATCATGCCCCCGATCATGGGGGCGGGGGCCTTCATCATGGCGGAGTTCATGAATGTCCCGTATCTCACCGTCATGGTGGCGGCGATCATTCCTGCGGTCATCTTCTACTTCGGCGTCGGCGCCGGCGTCTATGTAGAGGCCTGCCGGTACGGCCTGGGCACCATGCCGACGGAGATGATGCCCAAGGTCCGCGAGGTGTTCCATCCCCGGCAGTTGATGGTCTTCGTCCTGCCGGTGGGAACGCTCTTGTTTCTGCTCGTCCTGCTGCTGCCTCCCCAGATGTGCGCCGCCTGGGCGCTGGTGGTAACGATGGGCGTCTTTTTGCTCACCGGGGGAAAAATGACCGGCAAGGCGCTCTGGGAAAGGGTCAAGATCATCTGGGAGGGTTACTTCCGCGCCATCCTCACGGCCCTGGCCTGGCTGATGGTCATGATGAGCTGCGTCCAGGTGGCGGTGAGTCTCATCTCCCTGACCGGCTTCGGCGTCAAGGTCTCCCAGCTCATCATCGAGCTGGCGGGCACCCACATTTCGCTGGCCCTGGGGGCCGCCATGCTCACGGCGCTGATCCTGGGGATGGGGATGACGACGACGGCGGCCTACGTCATCGCGGCGGCGGTCCTGATCCCCGCGATGGCGGGACTGAACCTGCCGCTGCTGGCGAGCCACCTCTTCGTCTTTTATTTCGCCGTTTTTTCGGGCCTCACCCCGCCGGTCTGCATCGCCGTCTACACGGGGGCGGCCATCGCCGAGTCCAATTGGCTTCCCACAGCCTGGATCGCCATCCGCCTCGCCGCTTCCGCCTTCGTGCTCCCCTTCTACTTCATGTTCAACACGGCCTATCTGATGCAGGGGACCGCGCTGGAAATCATCCTGCTCGTTGTGGCGGGACTGGCGGCGATGCTCTTCATCCAGGGAGGTGTCATGGGGTATCTCGTCAAGCACCTGACCCCCATCGAACGGGCTTTTTTCCTCGCCGGCGGCATTGTCATGCTGGCCGGGGGCCAATGGGCGTTGATCGGTCTGGCCGTCGGGGGAATCGGATATCTGCTGATGCATTTCGACCTCCAGATCCCCGTGATCGGTGTCCGGAACGCCTGAAGGGAGGCCCTCCGGAACGACGGATGATCCGACTCCCGGTCTTCGGACGCGCCGCCGCATCCGGGCCCGAGGCGGTTTATCGGAATTGCCGGAAGCCCGCTGCGGAGACCCCGGAAAGATACCCTAAAGGAAAAAGGGCCGTGTCCAACGGCCCTTTTTTTTGCCTTGTCTTCCGTCGTCCAACCATTCCTCCATAATCCACCATCAAGAA
>DIKL01000134.1:11027-11416 GCA_002424545.1 Syntrophaceae bacterium UBA5619 | reverse complement strand
TATCGCCATGTCGACGGCCATGGCGTTTTCGAAGGCGCCGAGCGTCATGATGTCCCGCGGCAGGATGTTCCGGTCGTGGAGCTGCATGATCGCCTGTCCCGCGTGCCGGGCCAGCGCGACGCGCGCCCCGTAGGTCGCCGGGACGAGGGCGCCGTCGGTCAGCGTCATGCCGAGCGCCTCCGTCAACATGTTCATCGAGTTGGCGGTCCCCATCATGGCGCAGGAGCCGCACCCGGGGCAAGCCGCGTGCTCGAATTCGGTCAGCTCCGCTTCGCTCATCTCGCCCTGGATCACCTTCCCCTCGGCTTCGATCAGGTCCGTGTAGCAGACCTGCTTTCCTTGGAAGGAGGTGTTGTCCATCGGCCCGCCGCTCACCAGGATGGCCGGGA
>DIKL01000134.1:6248-11015 GCA_002424545.1 Syntrophaceae bacterium UBA5619 | reverse complement strand
TTGTCGCAGTTGGTCAGAAGCACCATGGCGTCGAAACCGTGCGCCGTGACCATCAGCTCGATCAGATCGGCGATCATCTCACGGCTGAGCATGGGCATTTTCATCCCCGCATGCCCCGTGGCGAGGCCGTCGCAGATCGCAATGCAGGGGAACTCCAGCGGTGTCCCCCCCGCCTCGGCCACCCCCAGCTTGATCGCCTGGCAAAGCCCCTGCAGGTGAACATGGCCGGGCACCACTTCGTTGAAGGAGTTGACGACGGCGACCAGCGGTTTTTCCAGATTCTCCCGGCGGAGGCCCATGGAATAGAACAGCGAACGGTGCGTGGCGCGGTCGATCCCCTGCGTGACGAGGGAACTGCGCAGCGGTCCGCGGGATGGATTATCTTGGGTCATGGATCCTCCTTGAATAAAAAAGATCAAAACTTGCCCAACCGTCACGCCATTGGGAGGATGAAGATGGGACGGTTGGGATCAGCGGAGCGGAAAATGTTTGTCGATCTCCGGCCCGCCGCCGTAGGTTTCCTCTTTGGCGGGATAGTTTCCGGAACGGACATCCCGGGTAAACGCATTGAACACCTCGGTGCACTCCGTGCCCATTTTTTTATACCGGCGGGCAAAACGGGGCACAAAATCCCCGAAAAGTCCCAGCAGGTCGTAAGCGTTGAGGTTGTGGCCGTCCACCCAAGGGCCGGCGCCCACGCCGATCGTCGTTGCCCGAACCGATTCGGTGATGACCTTCGCCACGCCGCTCGGGATGCATTCCAGAACGATCGCAAAAACCCCCGCCTCGTCCAGCGCCCTCGCGTCGGCGATCAACTGCTCCGCCTCCTCCCTGGTCTTTCCCTGAACCTTGAATCCGCCGAGGGCGGAAGAACTCTGGGGTGTGAGACCGATATGGCCGACCACCGGAATACCGGCCCGGGTGATCTTCAGGACGGAGGGGGCCACATGGATTCCCCCTTCCAGCTTGACGCAGTCGGCGCCGCTTTCCTTGACGATCCGTCCGGCCGAGGTCAATGCCGCTTCCGGGCCAACCTGGTAACTCATGAACGGCATGTCCCCGACGACCAGCGTATCGGGGGCGCCGCGGCGGACGGCCTTGGTGTGGTAGATGATCTCCTCCGACGTCACGGGGTTCGTCAGCGTCAGCCCCTGGATGACCATACCGAGCGAATCCCCCACCAGGATCATTTCCGCCTCGGAGGCTTCCACCAAGCGGGCAAAGACATGGTCATACACCGTGATCATCGTGACCCTCTGCCCGGCCCTCTTTTTTTCGCGAAAAGAGGGGATGGTGATTTTTTTCATGTTTATCCTTTCCTTTCCGTTCCGTGGTGACTTTCCCCGATTTCTCCCTCGGATATCGCCGCCGTCCGCCTTACCATCCCTGCGGATGGAGCGGCGTCGGTTGGGCCCAGCGGTCTTTGTCCCCTTCGTAGAACCATTTGTCCGGGAAACCGCGATGGCGGATGAAGCTGGGGTTCTCCGCCCAGCGGATCAGATCCTCGTAAGCCTGGTGAATCTTTCGGAACATGGCCGGATTTCCTCCGAGGTCGGGATGGTGGATCTTGACTTGGCTCCGGTAGGCGTCGCGGATGATCTTGCGAAGTTCGGGAGAATCGAGATTCGACTTCTCCAGGTGGAGATAGACCAGCGAGGCCGGCCTGACGTCCGGCGTATGAATGATCGGCGGCTTGACGGCTTGTGGAGGCACGTGGTTCCGGACGGCCTGATTGAGGACATGAAGCGTGGCGAAATATCGTTTCTTGGTTCGCCGCTGCTCCGCCCACCAGGACTCGCCCAGGATGTCCGCCATCCGGCTGAAGTCTTCACCCGGATTTCCGCCCGGCGTCCGGGGGTAGAAAAAGCTGTGGATCTCCTTCTGGCCGCAGGGCAGCAGATCCATGACGATCAGCAGATCTGAGAAGTAGAAGGTGGCGTATCGCGTGTTCAGCGCCTGGAGGAGACCGCAGCGCATGTCGAGCCGCTGCCGGAGCTTCTGCCGGCAATCCATGGAACAGTAGCGGCGGCGGCCGATATTCTCCGTCGTTCCGCAGGAGAGGCAGCGCTTCGGTTCCTTTTCGGCCTTTGCGGGGACGGGCAATGTTTTCATGGCTTCCTTCATCAGGCAAATCGCACCGGCCGCGCTCCCTTCCCATGGCGTCGGCCGGGCCCGGCCGTAACGACCGACGCTCAACAAGAACGGTGCATCCTACCACAACGGGACAGAGAAAGAAACACGGGGAGCGGAGACAAATCCGATGACGCCGTGGGGGCCTGTAAAAACCGCAATCCCGGAACAATCTCTTCTGCACTTCGGGGATCCGATGTTCAAATGGCACACGAATCACACGGCACGAGGCCTTCGAGATTTTGATTGACAACGGGAAAATCCTGCCTGTATCAAACCAGTATGACCAGTGCTCTCGACCGTCTCTATGCAAGCCTCTCCAACCGCCTGCTCTTCTTCAAGAACGGCTGGGGGGATCTTCCCCGCATCCGGGAGCTCCGGCATGTCGGCAGCCATCTTGGAGAGCCGCGGCCCATAGAGGTCCGTTGGGAGGAGACCGTCGAGACCGAAACCGCGCTTCTGCGCCGGGGTGCGTTCGCGACCCCGTACAGTGATCTCCCGCTCCCCGGGGAGAGCCGCACCGCCTTTTTCGAACTGGTTCTGCCGCCGAAGGCTTTGCGGAAAACGCCGATCTGTCTCCATTTCGCGGCAACCGGCGACGAGGGGTTTTCCCGCCGTCGCCGGGCCTTCGCGCTTCCCCTGCTCCGGCACGGGATCGGTTCGCTGATCCTGGAAAATCCATATTACGGACGGCGCCGGCCGCCGGATCAGCACAAGAAGATGCTGAACCGATTCAGCGACCTGTGGGCCATGGGGGGCGCAACGGTCGAAGAGGGCCGCTCCCTGGCGCAATGGCTTCGCCGGGAGGGTTATGAGCGTCTGGGGGTCTGCGGGATCAGCATGGGCGGGAGCATGGCGTCCCGGATCGCCGTTCAGGAGGAGGAGCCGATGGCCGTGATCGGCTGCGTCACGGCCCATTCGGCGAGCGCCGTTTTCACCGATGGGATTCTGAAGAACTACCTGGCCTGGGAAATCCTGAACGGGGAGCTCGACGGCGGACCGCCGGGGATCGCACCGAACCGGGAACCCCAGGGAGGGGGAGAGGCGATGGCGCTGATGCGGGAGCTGCTCGACGTGACCGATCTACGGCGGTATTCACCCCCAAGGCGTCCGGAGGCGGCCTTTCTCGTTGCGGCCGGGAACGATGCCTACATTCCGCCGGCCTCGGCGGCCATGCTGCACGCCCACTGGCCCGGCTCGACGATGCGCTGGCTTGGGGGCGGCCACGTGGGGGCATTTCTGTTCCACCGGCGCGACTTTCTGGAGGCGATCCGGGATGCCTTCGCCCGTCTGTAAACGGGTTGCCCACGGCCGATAATCGGCTTGACGCCGAATCCCTTTTATAGTATTCGATCACCACTCGCCAATTACAGGGTTCCTCTTCCACCACCTCTCGGGATTGTGTTGACCCGATGTCTTCCCTCTCCGGCGAGAGTTGAGCCCTTTTCTTCAAAACCCGGTTTTTCAACCGTGCAAGGCCATCGGAATCGTGTCGCAGGAACGGTCGCGTTTTCATGACCGGGAGCACAAACCGCTGATCCCCGCCTCGTGGGCGGGGATCAGCGGCGCCATACAGAACAATCGATTTCCATACCGGGAAGCCCCGACCGCATGTCTGGGCTTCAAACGGGGAAGGGGGTGATCTTCGATTTCATTCCGGCAAAACGGGTTCGGCTGCTTCACACGGAGGGGCTGCGGGACGACCTGAGGGGTCGCCGTGGCCGATGATTAGAGGAGGATACCTGATCAGAAAAGGAGGACATCGCTATGTTGAAACGTTTGGCTTCTTTTTTCACGTATCTGATGAGACACTACCTTCCCGACGCCTATCTCTTCGCGATTCTGCTTACATTCCTCTCCGCCATTTTGGCTCTGATTTTTACATCCGTCGGTTTCACGAAGGTGATCACGACCTGGGGAGACGGCATCTACGGCATCATCGCCTTTGCCTTTCAGATGATCCTGATCCTGGTCACGGGACACTGCCTGGCATTGACCCCGGCCGTCAACCGTATCCTGGTTTGGTTTGCCAAAATCGGAGACACCCCGGTTAAGGGAGGGATGATCGTTGCCTTCGTTGCGGGGATCTGCTCGTTCATCAACTGGGGATTCGGTCTGGTCGTGGGCGGATTGCTGGCCCTGCAGGTCGCCAAAGGGAATCGAAAGGCCGATTTCCCTTACCTGATTGCGGCCGCCTACAGCGGCTTCGTGGTCTGGCATATGGGGCTTTCGGGTTCCATCCCGCTGGTCATTGCCACTTCAAAGCATGCCCAAAACTTCATTGAAAAAATGACGGGATCCGTGGTGCCCGTCTCCCAGAGCATCTTCCAGCCCTTCAATCTGATCCCCCTGTTGCTTCTCATCGTGACGCTGCCGATCCTCATGGCCCTGATCCACCCCAAAGAGGATGAGATCAAGACGATCCCGGAATCCAAACTCGCGGATCTGTCCAGCGACTTTCCGAATGTGGAAAAGCCCCAGAATCCAACACTTTCGGAAAAAATCGATCACAGCTACACGATCAACATGATCTTCGGTCTGATGGGCCTTGTGTACCTATACTACCATTTTTCAACAAAGGGGTTCGATCTGAATCTCAACATCGTCATCTTCATTTTCTTCATCGCCGGCGTGATT
>DIKL01000134.1:0-6216 GCA_002424545.1 Syntrophaceae bacterium UBA5619 | reverse complement strand
GCCGGGGGCATTGCCCTGCAGTTCCCGCTCTATGGCGGCATCCAGGGAATCATGATCGGCACCGGCCTGGCCAAGGTGATTGCCGGCTGGTTTGTCGCCCTCTCGGCGCCGGAGACCTTCTACATGTTCCAGTTCTGGGCCGCCGGGATCATCAACGTGTTCATCCCGTCCGGCGGGGGGCAGTGGGCGGCTCAGGGGCCGATTACCATGGAGGCGACCAAGATGATGGGGATCGATCCGATCCGGTCGGCGATGATGGTGGCTTGGGGGGACCAGTGGACCAACATGATCCAGCCCTTCTGGGCGCTGCCGCTCCTCGGGCTCGCTGGTCTGTCGGCCAGAGACATCATGGGCTATACCACGGTCACGCTCCTCTATAGCGGCCTGGTTTTAAGCATCTTCGCGCTGCTGGTCGGGTTCGGGATTTTGTGAAACGGCATAAAGCATCGCGGAATGGGGGATCGGGTGACGATTGACGGCTGCGCTTTCCCTTCCGCGATCGTCTCTTTTCGGAAAATGGGGACAGATCTATTTTTACGAGACATGGATCTGTCCCTTTTTTGGAGTACGGATGCGTGTGATCGTTCGAAACGCAACCTATGAAAAGGAATCTATTCGCCCCCTGATCTTCGAGATGATGGATGTCCTGGGGGGGCGCGAGATTCGGATGGGAAGCCGCGTCCTGATCAAGCCAAACCTGCTTTCCCCGGCGCCGCCGCAAAAAGCCGTTCTGACCCATCCCGCCGTGATCCGGGCAGTCGTGGAATACTGCAACGGGCAAGGTTGTCGCCCGCTGGTGGCCGACAGCCCGGCGACGGGCGCCTTCGATCTGGTTCTCCGGGTGGGCCGGATCCGCGAGGCCCTCCGCGGCCTCGACTGCGAATGCCGTCCGTTTCGGAATTCCGTCCGCATCGACATCGGCGGGCCGTTCGGCGCAATCGAAATCGCCGAGGACGCCGTCCGGGCGGATGTCATCGTAAATCTGCCCAAACTCAAGACCCACAGCCAGATGCTGCTGACCCTGGCCGTCAAGAACCTTTTCGGCTGTGTCGTCGGTTACCGAAAGCCGGAGTGGCACATGCGGGCCGGGGCGGACCGGCAGGCGTTTGCCCGGCTGCTCGCCCGGATCGGTTTTCATCTCCGGCCGGCGATCAACCTTCTCGACGGCATTCTGGCCATGGAGGGTTCGGGGCCGGGGATGGGAGGCGTGCCGCGGGGGCTGGGCATCCTGCTGGCGGGACGCGACCCGTTTGCGCTCGATCGGGTCGTTTGCCGCATGCTTGCCCTCGATCCGGAACGGCTTCCGGTCCTGAAGGCGGCCCGGGAGATGGGCCTCTCCGCGCCCGAGGCGGAAATCGACGGTTCCCTGCCGGTGATCCGGGATTTCCGTTTTCCCCCTCTGGCCTCCCTTCTCTACGGCCCGAAGTTCCTTCACGGCTTCATCCGGCGGCAGTTTCTGCGGCGGCCCGTCTGCGATCCCCTGGTCTGCAGGATGTGCGGGGAGTGCTGGAAAATCTGCCCGGCGCGGGCGATCGCGCCGGGTGAGAAACCGCTTCGTTTCGACTACGACCGCTGCATCCGCTGTTTCTGCTGCATCGAGGTATGCCCCTTCGGCGCGCTCGAGACCGCCGAGACCCTCGCCGGGCGGATTGTCCGCCGCGCGGCCGCGTTCCTCCTTCCGCCGGGGAGAATGGGATAAAAGAAATTTACCTTTCCCCCGGGTTATGTTACCTATACACCAAGAGGGAAGTGCAGTACGACCTCTTGTCGTTGGTGGATCCGTGTAAAAGGGTGCCCGATGATCGAAAATTTCGTCAACGGCCTGGCCGGCTACATGCAGGGATCGGTGATCCTGTCCTTCCTGGCCGTTTACCTGGGGGGGGTGCTCGTCAGTTTTACCCCGTGCGTTTACCCGGTCATTCCGATCACCGTGGCCTACATCGGCGCCCGCGGGGAGGGCTCGAAGAAGAAGGGGTTCGTCCTCTCGCTGATCTATGTGGCCGGGATGGCCGTCACCTACACGATCCTCGGCGCCGTCGCCGCGCTCACGGGGAAGCTCTTCGGCCAGATCCAGAGCAACCCCTGGACCTATTTCATAATGGGGAACCTCTGCGTTTTGATGGGGTTGTCGATGCTCGGCGTTTTTACCTTCAGCGTTCGGACGCCCGGCTTCATCACCCGCGAGCCCTCTCCGAAACGGGGCAAGGGGATCATCGGCGGTTTTCTGGTGGGGGCGGCCTCGGGGCTGGTCATGGGTCCGTGCACGGCGCCGGCGCTCGCCGTGATCCTCGGCTACGCGGCGACCCGGGAAAACGTGGCCTACGCCTCGAGCCTGATGTTTGTCTTCGCCTTCGGGATGGGAACCCTGCTCATCCTCGTGGGGACCTTCGCCGGCCTGTTGGCCGCAATTCCCCGGTCCGGCCCCTGGCTGGTCAGGATCAGCCGCGTTTTCGGCTGGATCCTGCTGGGAACAGGCGAATATTTTTTGATCAATGCCGGGATGCTTTGGATATAGAGGGAATGAAGATGGTTTTGGGGAAGCGTTGGCAAAGGTTTTTGATCGTTGCGGCCGTTGCGGTTGCCTGCAACGGATGGGCTGGTCCGGCCGTCGTGTCTGCCGGTGCGCCGCCTGTTGCCGCAAAGACGGCCGTTATCGAAAGGGCTCCGGACTTCATCCTCAAGGATCTCAACGGCCGGAAATTCCGGCTGAGCGACGTCCGGGGGAAACAGCCGGTCCTGATCATTTTCAGCACGACCTGGTGCAGCTTCTGCAAGGCGGAGATTCCGCACTTCAAGGCCATCCATGCCGCCTATGCGAAGCGGGGGCTTGAGATCGTCAACGTCGACATCCAGGAATCGAAGGAAAAGGTGTCGAAATTCACGGCCCAGCACGGGCTGCCCTACCGCGTTCTTCTGGACGAAGACGCGGCCGTGAGCGGAATATATGAAATCCGGGGCGTCCCGTCGATGGTCCTAATCGACCGGAACGGAAACATCGTTTGCCGCCAGTGCCGACAGGTGGAACCCCTGATCGAGACGCTGCTGAAAAAATAACTTTCATGGGGGACAGCACCCTTTTTGTTTGCTGCGGCATTTCAGCAAGGATCGTTCCCCGTTCCAAAGAGGAGGCAAGATGAGCGTACTGATCCATTTTTCGATTTTTCCCACCGACAGGAAGGAGGCAAGCGCCAGCCCTTATGTGGCCCGCGCCGTTCGAATCATCCGCGACAGCGGCCTTCCCTACAAGCTGGGCCCAATGAGCACGGCCGTCGAGGGGGAGTGGGAGGAGGTTATGGCCGTCGTCGAGAAATGCTTCAAGGAGCTCCGCAGGGATTGCGGCCGGATTTACATGACGCTCCAGATGGATTACCGTGCGGGGGCGATGAACCGGATTGAAGGAAAGATCCAATCCGTCGAGGCGAAGTTGTCGGAGTCATGAACCTCCGGGAGGCAAAGCGCGGATGGGAAACGGCAAAGAGGGCAACGTCCTCTTCTTCATCATCTTGGGGCTGGTGACGCTTCTTTTTCTCTATCTTCTCCGACCCTTTTTCTTTCCGATCTTCTGGGCCGCCGTCATCGCCGGCGTCTTCCGGCCTCTCTACAGCCGGCTCAACCGGAGAATCAAACATCCGAACCTGAGCACGGCGCTCTTCTTTCTCATCATCGTGCTGATCCTGTTGCTGCCCGCGGGAATCGTCGGAACGCTCGTCTTCAGTGAATCCGTTCGTCTTTATAAGATCCTGGCGCCGGGTACGCAGTTCATGGACCGGAACGTCCAGAACGTCATCGATGCAATCACCGGCAATTCCATCGCCGAGCTGTTCCATATAGACAGTCAGATACTGATTGCGAAGACCACCGAAGTGGTGCAAGGAATCACGAAATACATCTTCGTCCACCTGACGGATCTGACGCAGAATACCCTGAAACTGCTGGTCCAGTTTGCGATCATGTTCTATACGCTCTTTTTCTTCGTCCGGGACGGGGACCGGTTCCTCCGCACGGCGATGAGGATTGTTCCGTTGGGAATGGGGCGGGAAAAACTGCTCTTTGACCGTTTCATCGTAACGGCGAAATCGACGCTGAAGGTGACGTTGATCATCGGCGGCATCCAGGGAACGCTGGGGGGGATCGCCTTTTTCGTGACGGATATCGAGGGGGCCCTGATGTGGGGGCTTCTGATGATCCTGATGGCCATCGTGCCGGTGGTCGGCTGTTCGGTGATCTGGGGGCCCGCAGGCATCGTCATGCTCCTGGGGGGACACATCTGGGAGGGGATCTTGATCCTCGCCGTCGGATTCCTTGTGATCAGCACGGTGGACAACCTGCTGCGCCCGGTTCTGATCGGCCAGGATGTGGCCATGCACCCGCTGCTCATCTTCCTGTCGACGCTCGGGGGGATCATCCTCTTCGGCTTGTCCGGCTTCGTGATCGGTCCCGTCATCACCGCGCTGCTCATTGCGATCTGGGAGATATACGAGGAGTTCTACCGGAAAGAAAAAGCGCCGAATTCATGAAAGGGCTTTGACGAAAATGACCTTGCCGTCTCCCGGCGCGTAGAAGTCGTTCAGGAAGGCCGCCTTCCGGTAGCCGCAGGCGAGGTAGAAGGAACGGGTCGGTTCGTACTGGGGGCGGGAGGAGGTATCCGCATAGATCCGGCGAGCCCCGCGTTTTGCCATGAGCCGTTCCGCGGCGGCCATCAGCAGCCGGCCGATCCCCCGTCCCTGCTCCCCGGGGCTCACGGCGATCCAGTAGAGGTCGAAGCTGTGCACGCTGCCGGGGATCGGGCCGAAGCAGGCATAGCCGAGCAGGCGATTCCCCGCTTCGGCGAAGAGAAAGAAGTAACCGCTCGCATCGCCTTGGGCCAGCCTTTCCTCGATGAGTTCCTCGGCAATTTCAGCCTCTTCCTCCGAAAAGAACCCCGTCGCGCGGACAAGCCGGCCAACCGCTTCGCGGTCCTCCGGCCTCGCCTCCTCCCGGAAAAGGGGGGACAGCTCCCGCTGATTTTCAGGCATGGGGGACTCCTCCCCGGAACATGAAATAAGCCGCTCCGACAAGGCAGCATCCCGCCCAGAGGTAATCGAGCTTCAGCGGCTGCCGCATGTAGAGCACGGCAAAACCGGCAAAGACGATCATCGTGATAATCTCCTGGATGATCTTCAACTGGCCCAGATTGAAATAATGAATGCCGATCCGGTTTGCCGGCACCTGCAGAACGTATTCGAAAAAGGCGATTCCCCAGCTCAGCAGGATGATCAGGAACAGGGGCATGCCGTTCATGTTCTTCAGATGGCCGTACCACGCAAACGTCATGAAAAGGTTGGATAAGATTAACAATATAAGTGGTTTAAACATCTTGAACGTTACCTCGTGTTTTGGATGATGCGGGTGAGGACCGCCGGAAAGTCCAGGTCCGCGCGAAGCGCCGCCGCGAAAAACCCCGCGTCCGGCGAGAGACAGGGATTCGCGTTTACCTCGAGAATCCACGGTCGGCCCTCTTTGTCCACGCGGAAATCGACCCGCGCGTACCCCTTCAGACCGAAAAGCCTCCAGCAACGGAGCGCAAGTTCCCTCAAATCCGTCAGCAGTGCGGCGTCCTGCGCAGGAAAATCGAAGCTGCGGGGCGTGTTGGCGAATTCAAACGACCCCTCTTTCCACTTGGAACGGTAGCCGACGACGCGCACCTTCCCCGGCGGGTAGGCGTCGAAGCGGATCTCGGCCGGCGGGAGAACTTCGGGGCCGCGGACGCGTGCCGGACCCATTTCGTGTTGTCCGGCGGGACCGATCCTCTGTGCATTCCGGCTGCGGAGGAACGCGTCATCGGAGAAGCGGCGGTCCGTTCCGGCGCCTTTGTCGCGGCCGCTCGCCCGCGTCGGCGACGAACGTTTATCCCGGGTAATAGAGACCCGTCCGCCCGGAGAGACTTCCGCTCCTGCCGCCAACAGCGACAGGTTGAACTCCCGGCCGTCGATGTAGGCCTCGGCGAAACATTCGCCGCCCAGCGATTCGCGACGGGCGTCCATCTCCGCGACGACCCGCTCCCGGTCCGCCCCGAAGAGGACCGAATCCTCGTCGAGGCCCACGGATGCATGTTCCCATACCGATTTGACGACCCACGCCTTCGCCTCCGGCCGGTCGGGCGAAGGTAGTCGCGCCTCGCGGCCGTCCGCATCGACGACGCCGCCGTCCGGATGGGCCGGCCCCGCCCCAAGTCGG
>DIKL01000039.1:1938-48580 GCA_002424545.1 Syntrophaceae bacterium UBA5619 | reverse complement strand
GGAGGATGCCCTTTCCCATTTCGATCCCCGGATTCATTCCGTTTTCACACCCGCGACATGACCCGGCATGGGCGTCGATCAGCTTCGGCGGAATACGGACATACTGCCCTTGTCCGGCGGCATAGCAGCCAGAAACGGCGAAAGTATAGGGTGAAGAATCCGTCAAGTCAAGGAGGAGCGGCGAAACCGAGTGATACGGTTTGCCGGAAGATTTCCGCATTCATTCTCCGCGCGTATGTGGTATTATGACACACGTTGATGGCAGCCGCTTTGCGAAGAGTCGGCCAATCGAAAAACGGTCTTACGGCAGGAGTCTTGATTCTGCGAGCGACCATGAAGAACGGTTTCACGGCTTGCGTCGTTTCCTGGGCACGGTGCACTGGGGAAAGGATTCATATGGCGAAGCGAGGCATACCCCGCCCTCCTCTCCGATCGACAGCGTTTTCACGGGCATCCCTGATCGACTGCGGAAAGTTTTTCCTGCTGGCGGGTCTCGCCGTCTGGCTTCTGACCTTGGGAACCGGCGGAATGGGCTACCACTGGCAATGGTACCGCGTCCCCCGTTTTCTCTTCACGACGGCGGGGGATGCATGGGCGGCTGGACCGCTTCTTCAGGGCCTGGGGGTCACGCTGGAAATCTCCGTCCTTTCGCTCCTCTGCACGCTGATCCTCGGTCTGACAACCGCCCTCTTCCGGCTTTCCGATTCCTTCACCGCGCGGGCGATCGCCCGGGGCTACCTGGAGCTGATCCGCAATACGCCGCTGCTGATCCAGATCTTCTTCGTCTACTTCGTCGCGGCACCGGTCCTGAATATCGGTGCCTTCGCCTCCGCGGTTCTGGCGCTCAGCCTCTTCGAGGGGGCCTATGCCGCGGAGATCCTGCGGGCGGGAATCGTCTCTCTCCATCGCGGGCAATGGGAGGCCGCCCACAGCCTGGGACTCGACGCCTTCGACACCTACCGCGACGTGATCCTCCCTCAGGCCGTCCGCCGCGTGCTGCCTCCACTGGCCGGGCAGGGGATATCGCTGATCAAGGACTCCTCGCTGGTCAGCACGATCGCCATCTACGACCTCACCATGCAGGGGCAGAAGATCGTGGCGGAGACCTTTCTCGCATTCGAGATCTGGTTCACTGTGGCGGCAATCTATCTTGTCGTGACCTTCGGTCTCTCGTTCGTCGTCCGGGCGTTGGAACGCCGGATGACCGGCTTTCCGCTTCGCGGGGCGGGAGGAATCGCATGAACCCGGACGAACGGATCATCGAGACCACGGAGATTTCCAAGATCTTTCCCGGCGGCGTCGTTGCGCTGAACCGCTTTACGCTTTCGGTCCGGCGGGGGGAGGTGGTCGTCATCATCGGCCCGTCGGGCTCGGGGAAGTCCACTTTTCTCCGCTGCCTCAACGGCCTGGAGGAGATCGACGGCGGTTCCATCGTGATCGACGGGATCCCGCTGGACCACCGCAGAAAGAACCGTCTTTTGATCCGCCGGGAGGTGGGAATGGTTTTCCAGTCCTTCAACCTCTTCCCCCATATGACGGTCCGGGAGAACATCGACCTCGCCCAGATACGCGTCCGGAAGAAGACCCGCGGGGAAGCCGCGGAGACCACGATGGGCCTGCTCGCGAAGGTGGGAATCACGGAAAAGGCGGACCGCTACCCGCACGAGCTTTCGGGCGGACAACAGCAACGAGTGGCGATCGCCCGGGCATTGGCCATGAACCCGAAGGTGATGCTCTTCGACGAGGCGACCAGCGCGCTCGATCCGGAGATGATCGGCGAGGTTCTCGACGTGATGCGGACCTTAGCCGCGGAAGGGATGACAATGGTCGTCGTGACCCATGAGATGGGATTCGCCCGGGAGGCCGGCGACCGGATCGTGTTCATGGAAGAGGGACGGATGATCGAGGAGGGGGAGACGGAGCGGTTCTTTGCCTCCCCGCGCGAAGAGCGGACGAAAAGCTTCCTCGGCCAGATTTTATGAAAGGAGACCAACCATGAAAAACAGGCACCGCTGGGTCGCCATCTTGCTGATCGCCGTTCTTACCATGTTTGCGGCGCGGGAGAGCATCGCCCAGACCGCCCCTGCGACCGGGGAGAGCATGCTGGAGCAGGTTATGAAGCGCGGCGTCCTCCGAGTGGGCATGTCCACCTTCGTCCCCTGGGCGATGCAGGACAAGTCGGGAAATTTTATCGGTTTCGAGATCGACGTGGCCAACCGCCTCGCGCGGGAGATGGAGGTTAAGGCGGAATTCATCCCGACGAAGTGGTCGGGGATCATCCCCGCGCTGCTGACGGGGAAGTTCGACATCATCATCGGCGGGATGGGAATCCGGCCGGAGCGGAACCTGAAGGTCAATTTTTCGATCCCCTACGACCACACGGGAATGTCCATCGTCGCCCACCGGAAGCTGGCAGCCGGTTTCAAGAAACTCGGCGATTTCAACAATGCGAATGTCTCCATCGCCGTCCGGACGGGAACGACCGCCGCCGCCGCCGCCAAACGGTGGTTGCCGAAGGCAAAGCTGAGGTTGTTCGACGACGAGTCCCAGGCGATCCAGGAGCTGCTGCTGGGACGGGTCCACGCCGTTGTCGCCTCGGCGCCGCTTCCCGTCTTCCAGGCCATCGCCAATCCGGACAAACTCTTCGTCCCGCTCTCGGGTGACTTCACCCGGGAACCGATCGGCTTCGCGATCCGCAAGGGGGACCCCGACAGCCTGAACTTTCTCGACAACTGGATTCGCGTGGCCGAGGCCGAAGGTTGGCTGAAGGAACGCAAGCAGTACTGGTTTGAAACGAAAGATTGGGAAAAGCTGATCAAATAGCCGGGAGGGATGGCTTGACCAAGACAAAGATCCGCTTCACGCCGCTCGATGCCGTCCTGATCGTCCTCGTGCTGGCCGCCGGGTTCTATCTCGTCCGCCGGATCGGCGTCGAGATGGATTACCGCTGGCAGTGGCCCGTGATGCTCCAATACCTCGTTCGGACGGAAGGCGGATCGTGGATCGCCGGGTCGCTCGCGCAGGGGTTCCTGACGACGATCAAGCTGAGCCTCTGGGCAACCTTGCTGGCCGCACTTTTCGGAACGCTCATGGGGATCATGCGGGTAAGTCCTCGTCTCTTCCATCGTCTGCTTGCCGGGGGCTATGTAGAGATGGTCCGGAACCTGCCGCCGCTCGTTCTGGTCTTCATCGTCTATTTCTTTATCGGCGAGAGGATCATGACCGCATTCGGGGCGGAAGACTTCATCCGTGCGGCCTCGCCGGAAACGCAATCGATCCTGACGGCATTCTTCGCCCCCCCGGCGCGCCTCTCCGGGTTTTTCGCGGGGCTGGCAACGCTGGTCCTGTACGAAGCCGCCTACATCACCGAGATCGTCCGGGCCGGCATTCAGTCGATCGAAAAGGGACAGTGGGAGGCCGCCCATGCGCTCGGGCTTTCCCGCCGGCGGCAAATGCTGGACGTGATCCTGCCGCAGGCCCTCCGGCGGATCCTGCCGGCCCTGGCCGGCCAGATCATCTCGACGATCAAGGATTCCGCGATCGTTTCGGTGATCTCCATCCCCGAACTCACCTTCCAGGGGCTGGAGCTCATGTCCGCCACCTACCTGACGTTCGAAGTTTGGATCACCATCGCGGTTCTCTATTTCCTGCTGACGTTCACCGTTTCCCTCGGCGTCCGACGGCTGGAAAACGTTTGGCAACAATGATCGCGGGAATCTCCGACGGCGGTCGTTCCCATTTCACAGATCGAAGAGGAGGAATGGATATGCGAAGGGCGGACAGGGAAATCGTAGACAAAGGGGCCATCCGGTCGATCCTCGAGGAGGCGCTCGTCTGCCGGCTCGGGCTTTCCGATGACGGAATGCCCTATGTGGTGCCAATGAATTTCGGCCTGGGAGAGGGGTGCATCTATCTCCACTGCGCAAACGAGGGGCGGAAACTCGACATCCTCCGGCGGAACAACCGGGTCTGTTTCGAGACGGACATCCTCCATGAAGTGAGCCGTCATGCGCTTTGCTGCGGCTGCAGCGCCCGCTTCGACAGCGTCATCGGTTTCGGCCGGGCGGTTATCGTGGAGGACCCGGACGAAAAGCGCGTCGCGCTGGATCGCCTCATGGAACACTACGGCGCCGAAGGTCCCTTCACCTATGCGGAGGGTTCCTTCGCCAAGACGACGATCATCCGGATCGACATCGAGAGCGTGACCGGCAAGCACCACGACTAGGTCCGTTACGGCCGTTTTTTCAATCATCGCCCCAATCCGTTCCGCAAGGAAGGATTTCGATTCCCTCATTGACGACAACCGTCGCATTCGGTATAGAAAACACAAAGGATGATGGCAAAATTGAACTTACAGAACGTCCGCGTTCTGAAAGCGGGTGAATCGCGACCATGGAAATGACGGACTTGGGAAAACGGATTCTCATCGGCAGCGGCGCGGTGGGGACCGTCCTGCGCCGGGGGCAGGAGCTCTCGGGCGAACCGGTGGAGCTGATGAACCTGCGACGGCCGGAGGCCATCCTTGCACTGCACAGGGCTTACCGAGAGGCCGGATCGCAGATCCTCGTAACCAACACCTTCGCCGCCAACCGCCTTCTTCTGGAGGATGGCGGGGCGGCTGATCAGTGCCGCCGGATCAACGAGATAGGGGTGGCCCTTGCTCGAAAGGCCGCCGGAGATGCCTGCCTCGTCTGGGCCTCCGTCGGCCCGCTCTCGCTGGGGCTTCGGCACGAGGACTATCCCGAGGCACAGATTGAAGAGGTCTATGCCGGGCAATGCGATGCCCTCGCCGCGGCAGACGCGATTGTCCTGGAGACCTTCATCGATCCGCGGGAGGCCCGCGCCGCCTTGAAGGCGGCGGCCGCCACGAGCCTTCCCGTCATCTTCCAGGTCGGCCACACCGGACGCGGCCGGAACCGCTGGACGACGATCGACGTCCTGCTTGCCGAAGCCGAGGCGGCGGGAGCGTCGGCCGTGGGGGCCAACTGCCAGCACCCCGACGACATCGTGGATGTGGCCGCCTACCTCCTGTCCCGGACGCACCTGCCGGTGACGGCCTCGGCCAACGCCGGAAACCCCTCGATCGAACGGGGGCTTGTCCGCTACGAGTTCACCCCGAAGGATTTTACCGGGATTGCAATCCGCCTGGCCGCACTGGGCGTTTCGGTGATCGGCGGCTGCTGCGGGACAACGCCGGACCATATCCGGGCCATCGCGCCCCCGCTGAGCGGATGCCCTGTCGGGCCGTCCGCCCGGATCGAGATTCGGGAGACCCCCGCCACGGAGACCCGTCCGACGCGCCCCGCGGCATCCAATCCGATCCGGGAACTGATCCGGGTTGAACGATTCCTGATCAGCGTGGAGATCCGCGCCGACCGGAACAGCAGCCTCGATTTCCTCTGCCGGAACGCCGAAGAGATCGCGCGTGCCGGTGCAGACCTCTTTGATGTGCCGGACAACCCTGGGGCCACCGTCGGCCGAGACGCCGTGATCACCGCCGCCAGACTGCAGGACGTGCTGCGGGTGCCGTCGATCTGTCACAAGGCGGTCACCCAGTCCAACCTGCTCCAGCTTCACTCGAGCCTGATGGGGGCGTGGGACATCGGCTTGCGGGGGGTTCTCGCGGTGACCGGCGATCCGCCGTCTATGGGTCCGCTGGGCTCGCTGGCCCAGCGCGTCACGGATCTCAAGAGCTCGGTGGAGCTGCTGCGCCTCATCCGGAAGCTGCGGGAGGGGGAGCTGATCAACGGCGACCGGATCGCCGATCCGCCCGATTTCTGCGCGGGCGCCACGATCGGCTGGCCCGCCTCGGCGCAGATTGCCTGGCTCAAAAAGAAAATCGAGGCCGGCGCCGAGTATGTATTTTCCCAGCCCGTCTTCTCGACGGACGCGTTCCGGCAGCTCCAGGACGAGGCAGGCTCGCTGGGCGCTCGGCTCTTTCCGGGACTCTTGCCGCTGACAAGCCGGCGCAACGCCGAGTTCTTCGCCAGCGGCCGCATCCCGGGCATCCGGGTGCCGGAGACCGTCGTGGCGAAGATGGCGCGTTTTGAATCGGCCGGGGACCAGAGACGTTTCGGCCTGGAACTGGCGCTGGAACTGGCGGAAACCATAGCCGCCGAGGCCCGGGGGATCTACCTGATCATGCCCTTCGGCCGATCCTCCCATGAGGACACGGCCCGCATCGTCCGCCACCTGCGTTCGTTTCGGCAGGCCGGCGCGGGCCGAATCAGCGCCGTCCTCGGGGGGCTGGAAGGAGAGCAGTCAACGGAAAAACATGGTTGAAACCCGCTTGATGCGGGAGAACGGATATTCATGGTTACAAAAAACAGAACTCGTCGACAGACGGGCAGGGCAAGGTATCGGGGCGCCGGGCTGATCCTGTGTGTCGTTCTCCTCTTGATCGCCGACGCCTGGTCCGCGGAAACCCGCTGGAATGTTCAGGTCCGGGAAGGCCAGGTGCGAAGCGCTCCCTCTTTTCTGGCGGAAATTGTGGCCAGACCGTCGTACGGGGAGCGGGTCACGCTGATTCAGGACCAGGGCGCCTGGAAGAAGGTCAAGACAAACGCCGGCGTTCAGGGGTGGATGCACGTCTCCGCGCTGACCACGAAGAATCTCGCACTGCGGGCCGGAACGACAAACCAGAGGACGTCCGCCACGGGAGGCGAAATCGCGCTCGCCGGCAAGGGATTCAGCGAAGACGTCGAGAAGCAATTCAAAAATCTCAACCGGAACCTCGATTACACCTGGGTGGACCGGATGGAAAGCTTTCGGGTTTCTCCCGAGGAGATGCAAACTTTTCTGAAACAGGGAGAATTGGCCCCAGCGGAAGGGGGCGCCAAATGAAAAAAAACCTCCGGTACTGCTGCCTGCCGCTCATCGTGCTTCTGTCGTTGGCATCCTGTCAAACGATGGAAACCGTCGCGGACGTCGCCACGGTGATCGGTCAAGGGACGGGGGCCATCAGCGCGACCCAGGCAAACTCCATCCGCAGGACAGCCCAGGCGGTTTCGCGGAGCGCGGAGGACTTTACCCCGGAGCAGGAATACTATATCGGCCGTTCCGTCGGGGCGGTTGTCCTGAGCAAATATAAACCTCATGACATTCTTCCGGTCAACCAATACGTGAACGTTCTCGGCCAGACACTTGCCCAGGTCTCCGATCTTCCGCAAATTTTCGGGGGCTATCATTTCCTCGTGCTGGACTCCGACGACATCAACGCCTTTGCCACACCGAGCGGCCTCGTCTTTGTCACCCGAGGACTGCTGCGCTGTTGCCGAAATGAAGATGACCTTGCCGCGGTTCTCGCCCATGAGATCGGACACATCGAGCGCAGACACGGAATGGCGGCGATCGAAAAGGCGAGGATCACCGAGGCCCTCACCACCATTGCCGTGGAAGGCGCGAAGACCCTCGGTTCCAGGGAAGCCGCCCAGCTCACGCGAACCTTCGGCGGCGCAATCGGCGACATCACGAATACCATGATCAACAAAGGCTACTCCCGCGCCTCGGAATACGAAGCGGACGGGGTCGCCGCAGCCCTGCTGCGGCGCGTCGGATATGATCCCAACGGCCTCGTGGAAATGCTCACGGTGATGAAAAGAAATCTGAAGCCGGGCGGCCTCGATTTCGCCAAAACCCATCCCGCTCCGGACGACCGCATCGCCGAACTGCGGAAAAGCGGTCTCGGCCGCACCGATGTCCGGCCGGCAGCTGCCCGTCAAAAGCGTTTCCAGCAGATTCTGGGAAATATATGATGAAGAAACTGCTCCAGGGGCTTCTCGCCGGGATTCTCGGGTCTGCGATCGCGCTTGCCTTCTGGTTTCCGGGGTGGCTCGATCGATGGGAAGGCAAAACCTGGGACTGGCGGGCCCAGCTGCTGGCAAAACCCGGCCGGGCAACGGACGACGTCCGCCTGATCCTCGTGGACCAAAAAAGCCTGGATTGGGGAAAAACGGAAAACGGATTGAGTTGGCCCTGGCCCCGGGAGATCTACGGCATCATCCTCGATTACTGCCGCCGCCAGGGAGCCAAGGCGGTCCTCTTCGATGTGTTGTTCACGGAGCCTTCCCTGTACGGCGTCGCCGACGATCGATCCTTCGGAACGGCGATCCAAAACGGTCCCCCTTTTGTCGGCGTGCTTTTCCTGGGCGAAAAAACCGGCGCCGAACGGAAATGGCCCCCTTCCGTTCCGGAGCCCGGATTCCGAATCGACGGCCTTGATCGCTGGCGGAAGCAAACCGGCGCCGGTGAAACACGCCTGTCCCGGGCTCTCTTTCCCATTCCCGAGGTCGCCGCCAACAGCAGCATCCTCGCCGACACCCATCTCGATCCCGATCCGGACAATGTCTATCGACGGACCAAACTCTTCAGCGTTTTCGACGGCCGAATCTTGCCGTGCCCGGCGCTGGGCGCCTATCTCGCGGCCAATCCGGCAACGACGCTCGGGATTTCCGGAAGCGCCCTTTCGGTGGGCGGCAGGCCGGTTCCCATCGACGAGAAGGGAAACGCGCTTCTCCATTTCCGGGGGAGCTCCGGCACGCATCAGGCCTACGGCGCCGCCGCGATCATCCAGAGCGAACTTCGTCTTCGAGAGGGCAAGCCGCCCGTCATTCCGGAAAAAGATCTTTTCCGGGACCGTTACGTCATGGTCGGGTTTTCCGCGCCGGGATTGTTCGATCTTCGGCCGACCCCCGTTTCCGGAATCTATCCGGGCATCGAAATCCACGCGACCGCCCTGGACAATCTTCTCTCCGGCGATTTCCTGAAACGGACGCCGACGGCATTCCTTCTGACGCTGACCCTTCTGATCACGCTGCTCACGGGGTGCGTGACCGCGCGAGTCTCGGGCATCGCGAAAAGCCTGACGGTCTATGGCTTCTTTCTCCTTCTCCCGACGGTTTTCTGCCTTGCCGCTTATCAAAACGGTTACTGGCTCCCGCTGGTTGTACAAGAGGTCGGCGTGACCCTGACGCTGTTGGCCGCCGGGATGATCTACTATACGACGGAGGGACGGCAGAAGCTGTTCATCAAAAATGCCTTCAAGCAGTACCTGAGCCCCGCGGTCATCGAAGAGCTCATCCGCTATCCCGACCGTCTGAAGCTGGGCGGGGAGAGGCGTCTTCTTTCCATCTTCTTTTCCGACCTGGAGGGATTCACGGGCATCTCCGAGGGGCTGGAGCCGGAGGCGCTGACCGCGCTGCTGAATGAGTATCTCTCGGCCATGACGGATATCATCCATGAGGAGGGAGGAACGGTGGACAAATACGAAGGCGACGCCATCATCGCCTTCTGGAACGCCCCTTTGCCGCTGCCGGACCATGCCGTACGCTGCGTCCGGGCGGCGCTGCGCTGTCAACAAAAATTGGCGGAGATGCGGCCCGCCATCCGCGAACGCATCGGCAAGGATCTCCGGATGCGGATCGGGATCAACAGCGGTCCGGCCGTCGTCGGCAACCTGGGCTCCCACTCCCGCTTCGACTATACGATGCTCGGCGACGCGGTCAATCTGGCCGCCCGTCTGGAGGGGATCAACAAGCAGTTCGGGACCTACACCATCGTCTCCCAGGCCACCCTGGAACTGCTGGCCGGGGCTTTCCCCGTCCGCGAAATTTCCCGCGTCTCCGTCGTGGGACGCAGGGAACCGGTAACGATTCACGAACCGCTGACTCCTGAAGAGTACGAAATCCGCAAAGAGGACTTTACGATCTTTGCCGACGGACTGGAAAAATTCTACCGGGGACGGTTTGGTGAGGCGGAAGCCGTGTTTGATCGTCTCAAGGAGCGCGACCGGACGGCTTTCTTGTACGCTGAGAAATGCCGCGCGCTCATCGCCCGTCCGCCGGAAGATTGGAATGGCGTATGGATCGTCACCATCAAATGATCCTTCCCGGGGGACGCCAAGGAACGGGGCTCTTCCGCGCAAAACCTTGGAGGCGGGCTTCGGCTGATGCCGAGTCCGAACCAAGAAAAGCGCGTTACGCGACAGGGCCGGAAGGCGGCTCCCCGTCGCCTCCCTGCAAATAGCGCCGGACCTTTCCGCGGATCGACTCGGGGAGTTTGATCCCGACGGCTCTCAGCCGCGCCTCGTATTTGCTGAAGGAACGGACGTGCTCGGAGGTCGTCACGAAGATCTTGAAATAGGAGCGGATGCTCCCCTCCAACTCCTTTCGATACGCGATGTCCCTGTTCAGCAGATCTTCGACCGGAGCGATCACCCGATAGTGGATCGGGCGGCAGAGCGACCGGTAGGCGACGAAGCGCTGGGTCACTTCGCACTCGTAATTCTTCTCCCGGATGCTCTTTTCCACGCGGTTCAGGTCGATGCAGTCCAGGATCTCGGCCTTGTACCGATCCCCGAGAGTCTCCCGGATCATCGCCTCCGCCTGCCGGTAGCGTTCGCACTGGTCGCACCCTTCGGCGCAAGCGGAGTCGCAGCGGAGATAGAGGATCAGATCGATGTCGGAGTTCTGCCCGGACATGCCCACATTCACCGATCCCACCACGTCCATCGCGATGTCGTCCCGGATCTTCTCTTCCATCAGCAGCGCCGCCTGTTCGAGCCTGTCCAAACGCTCCTCCGTCTCCTGCGTTTGGAACATCCGGTAGAACTCCTTGATCTCGTTGTACAACTGAATTTCCGGGATGTGGGAATATTTCAGCGTTTTCGTATCGTAGTTTTCCCGCCGCCCGAGCGCCTCATAGCGTTCCCGGTCGATGATCTGCTCCACCCAGCGCCCGTCCCGCACGAAGTAGTCGGCAATATCGTAAATCCGGTGTTCAACGAGTTTCTGGAAGATCACCTTGACGACCTGCCGTTCCTCCATCTCGATCGTGTAGAAAAATCCACCCTCGAAGACCTCCGCGGTGATATCCGTGATCTCGCCGAAGTTGGACGGATTCAGGAATATCCCCTTCCCGTGGGCCTCGAAACCCCAGGAGGCATGGATGTGGCCCGAAAGCATCAGCAGAAAAGGATAGTTGTCACAGTAGGTGCGAAGCCCCGGAGATCCTGAGGGTCCGGTGGAGGAAACGCCGTCGTGGATGCCGTAGGGAGGCTGGTGCGTCACGATGATGTCCGGTTTCACCGCCTTGAAAAAGCGATACATTTCGTTGTGCTTGTCGTCCACGCCGATCCCCGCCCGGTACTTGACGATGTAGCGTTCGGGGATGCCTCCCGTCCAGACGGCCGCCCCGCCGTACCCCGCAATCCGCAAACCGTTTAATTGATACCAGTGGAGGTGGAGATCATGCTCATGGAGGGAGGTATAGCGAAGGTCCATATCGTAGTTACCGGGCAGACAGAAGACCCGGGAATTCGGCTTCAGCGAAATGATGTTTTCGAGCACCTTGTACTTCTGCTGCATGACCCGCCGCGCGCGGATCGTGTACTCTTGGTAGGTCGTCCCCTGCCGCTGCATCTCCTCGGGGATGTCCGGAACCTCGAGGAGCTCATCGACAAAATCCTCGATGATCATGTCCGTTTTTCCCATCCGCCCGCGCAACCCGTGAAAATAAGTCTGGATTTCATGATAGCGGATGGCCGTCTCCATGCTGTAGAACGGGATGTCGATGAGATCGCCCGAAATGACGTAGGCGTCCGCAACCGTCTCGTGCAATAGGATTTTGACCTTTTCGAGGGCACCGTGAATGTCGGCCGCGTAGATGATTTTCATGGGGCGCTCTACCGACGGACCGGGACGATTTCGATCCAGTAGTCGTCGGGATCGTTGATGAAGTAGATTCCCATCGCCTTGTTTTCGTAACAGATGCAGCCCATCTTTTCGTGCAGCGCGTGGGCGGCGGCAAAATCATCCACGACCAATGCCAGATGGAATTCGTTGTCCCCGAGATTGTAGGGCTCCTTGCGGTCCCTCATCCAGGTCAGCTCGAGCTGATGGCCGGTATCCCCGTCGCCGAGGAAGACGAGGATGAAGCTGCCGTCGGCGGCCTGCTTCCTCCTCACCTCCTTGAGTTGAAGGGCATCCTGATAGAAGCGCACGCTCTTCTCCAGATCGAGGACATTGAAATTGTTGTGGGCAAAACGGAACTTCATGGCATTTCTCCTTTCCGTGTTCGGAGTCTCCTTGGTTACTCAATGCTCATCAGCGACTGCCAGCGTTCCCATTCCGTTTCCCGGGGGAGACGCAGCTTCGCCAGCAGGGTTACAAGATCGGGCTCGTTGAAACGGAGGTAGGGGTTGATCTTCTTCTCTTCGGCCAGCGTCGAGCGGACATGCTTCGCATCGTAAGTCTTGAGGAAGGCGCCGATGGCCCGGTTTCCCGGTTCAAGCCGCCTTGCAAAGGCAACGGAGCTCTTGACGTAGTCATGCCCGGCATAGACGACCGTTTCATCGGGCAGGGCCATCAGCTTCCGGATCGAATGAAAGAAGCCTTCGAGGTCCCCGGAAAAACAGTTTCCGACCGTTCCGTTGAAGAGGGTATCCCCGGCAATCAGATACTTGCCGGCAAGAAAGCAGCGCGAATCCGCCGTATGGCCGGGGGTGTGGATGACCCGGACCTTGGCTCCGTCGAGCGCGATCGGTCCGCCGTCCGGCAGGTCAGGCCCGTTCAGGAGCCGGGCATGCGTCGCTTCGAGCAGCCTCCCGTTGCCGCAGGTATGATCCTGATGGTCATGGGTATTTGCGACATACTTCAGGGTGAGATGACGTTCGCCGAGAAAGGCGACGATTTCGGCCGCCGCACCGCCGTCGACGGCCAGGGCGCTTTGGGCTTCGTAAACCAGATACCCGAAATTGTCGGCGCCGTAACGAAACTGCTTCACCTTCAGCATGGAACCACCCCGCATGGAATTGATCCGCCCGCAATTCACGGGCTGCGGGATTATTCAACCAATCCGTTCCGCTGTCAAGACGTTCCTTCCGCTGAAAAATCTATCGCAACGGTTGTGGTGGCTGGGGTTCGGGTGTCGGCTTCCGAAATAAGGGAGATGAATTTGAATCCACGGCAATTTTGACCAATTTACCGATGCCTTTCATAGCACAGTCATCGACGGGCAAAAAGTTGAATTGGTGAAATACTCTTTTTTTGAGATCTAGAAGGGCCTGGGCGCCGCCGCCCGTATAGAAAATCGTGTCGGAGAGTCTGGACATTTTGGCGAAGTCATCCATGCCGTCGGCCAGTTGCCGGACCAAGCCTTTGAGGACGCCAAGCAAGATGTCCTCCCGGCCGGTGGAAAGGGTCAAACCCGTGATGACGGCCGATTTATTGGAAACACTGGTGCGGTCGCCGGCCAAATGGGGGGTCATCTCAACGCCTGCGTCGCCGCGTTGGAGCACGGCGGGGAGGAATTTGTGGAAGAAGGTTTCCTTGTCCATGTCATTGCAGAAGACGCGGTAAAACCAATTGAGGCTCTCACCACCGGCACCGATCAGGTTCAGCACATGCCAGAAACCAGGATTGCAGGCGGGGCGCAGGAGATATTTCCCGGAGAAATTGGGCTTGGCGCTGCACAGGCACAGCGCTTCCACCGTTCCGGTCGTACTCAACAACTGACCATCGGAAACGCAACCCGCGCCGAATACGGCGCACGCCGTGTCGGCCCCCCCGGTGACCACCATGGTCCCTTCGGGAATCCCCGTCATTATGGAGGCTTCTTTGGTCAGCCGTCCGGCGGGCTCGTGACATTGCCGCACGGTAGGCAGAATGTCGGTGCTGAACCCCAGCAACGCGCACATTTCTTCGCTCCAGCCGGTATTGGCAACGGTGTCATAAAGCCCGTTGAATCCGGCATTGGGGGGATCGATGATGAAGTTGCCCGTGAGCTTGCGGATCAGGAACGTGGTCGTGTGGCCGAACTTGTACATCTGCTGAAATACGGAAGGCCTGTTTTCCCGCAACCACATCAGGCTGGTCACCGTCATGCCGCCGGGGCAGGGCACATTACCCGCGATGGACAGGAACTTCTCCTTGCCAACCTTCTCTAGGATTTCGAAGCCCTGTTTTTCGCTCCGGCGGTCAAGATGGATGATGCCGTTGGCGAGGGCTTTGCCGCATTTGTCCATGAGGATCATGTTGGGGCAGATCGCGGAGAATCCGATCGCAACGACTTGAGGAAGATATTCCTTGATTTCGGCCAGCGAACGCAGGAATGAAGCGAAAAGCGTTTCGGGATCGATTTCCACTTCGACGCCACGGGAGATGTAGTCATGGTTGGAACGGGTCTGCCGGATGAGGGTTAAGTCCAGATCGAACAGGCCGGTCTTTACTGAAGATGTGCCCACGTCGGCAGCAAGAATGTACTTACGATCCATAACGGCTAGTCCAGGACTTCCTTGTTGTACACAAATTCAGGTCTGCGCCCGCTGAGGTGATCCATGATGCCCTGCGCTGCACAAATGGCCACCCGCAGCACGCATTCCCGGGTGAGCGCGGCCGCGTGCGGCGTCAACAGCAGATTCTTGCAGAATAACAATGGATTATCTGGCTTCAGAGGTTCCTCGTCAAATACGTCTAAGGCGGCGCCCGCGATGGTGCCGGCATTGAGGGCGTCGGCAAGAGCCGCTTCGTTAATGATTCCGCCGCGCGAGGTGTTGATCAGGAAGGTTGAGGGTTTCATCAACGAAATTTCCTTCTGCGAGATCAGGTGTTTTGTTTCCGGAGAATACGGCAGATGCAAGGAAACGAAATCCGCCTGCGACAAAATCGCCCGTATCGTTGCACAAAGGTCGATTCCCTGCGGCGCGGTTTTCAAAAATGGATCGAACCCGATCGTGTGCATGTGAAATGCATCGCGGCATTTCTGGGCGACCATGCGGCCGATATTGCCGCAGCCGATCAGTCCCAGAGTTTTACCCTCGACGTCCATCGGCAGATACAGGCGACGAGCCTTGAAATTACCTTGCCGAACACTTGCATCCAAAAACGCGAGCTGCTTGGACACGGCCAGCAACATCGCCACCGCATGTTCTGCGACCGACACACTGTTGGCCGTGGGCGTATTGAGCACCATGATACCGCGTCTGGTTGCCGCACCAACGTCCACGTTGTCGACACCGGCGCCGGTGCGGGCAATGACCTTGAGTGATGGGGAGAGATCCATCAATTCCGCATTGAATTTCATCCAGGTACCCACCAGGGCCGCATCTGCGCCGCGGAGTTGCTCCTTCAGATCGTCGAGGCTGCCTTCCTGCACCTGTGCGACCTGGGCGACACTTTGCAGCATCTGCAGCACCTGTTGATCGGCTTTTTGTGCCACCACAACCTTGCTCAAGAGGCATTCTCCCTTTGCCGGAAACGCGATGTGCTCCTACAGCATGCCTTCCGCCAGGAGCGCGGCCTTTAGCTCATCCTTCGCCTGCGGCGCCAGGGGCAGCAGTGGACGGCGAGGGAAAGCCCCCACCAGGCCGACCAGATCCATGGCCGCCTTGACGGCGGCCACGCCGCCCTTTCCCGAAACACTGCGAGAAACCTTGACGATTTTCCTGTTGTAGGCAAAACCTTCTGCGTATTGCTTGGTCGCGATGAGGTGCCAGAGCTTCCAGCATGGGTCCGGAAACGCGTTGCTCAGCGATATGATGCCGCCGAGTGCCCCGTTGAGCATGGCCGGGACCATGTAGTTCACCGAACCGGCCAGAACGGCAAAATCCTCGGGGCACGAAAGCAGATAATCGTCAATACTGGCGGCATTGGAAGAGTCCTTCACGCCCACGATGTTTCCGTGCGTGGCCAGTTGCCTGACCAACTTGGTCGACAAAACCATGCCGCCGGAGAACTGCGGCGCGTTGTAGAGGAGGCACGGTTTGCCGACGGCATCCGCTACGTCGGAAAAATAGGTCGTGAGGACGGGCTCGGTCATTTGCGACTTGAAATAGTTGGGCGGTAGCAGCGTGATAAAATCCGCTCCGATCTGCTCGGCCTTTTTGGCAATGTCAATGGTTTCCATAGTGGATTCCGCAATGCAGCCCGCCATGACCGCTTGATGGACGCCTTTGTTCCTGACGATGATTTCAAGAACCTTGAATTTCTCCTCCGCAGTCAGGGACTTGTTTTCCCCATTGGAGCCAAGCGCCAGATACCCCGCGAGTTTGGATGCCGCATACTTTCTCATGTTGGCCCGGAGCCCTTCATAATCCACCTCGCCGGATTCGAAAAAAGGGGTAGTGATGGGGGCAAACACGCCGCTTAAGGATTCGCGGATCTGGATTTTGTTCATTGATTTTTCTCCTGGAGTTCCGATTGGTCGATTGATAAAGAAATAATTTTAACTTTTTGGAAAATAACGAGAGGCTTCTTGTGTGTCAAGAAAAATGTATCGCAACAGCCGGATTCTATTTTTTCTCTCCACGGGTTGTGATCACCAAAACTTCAACTGGGATATCCTTGCCGGCCAGGACCATCGCCTTCCGGACGATGACCGGAAGACCTTGGCAGCAGGGGACTTCCATCACAACGATCGTGACGCTTTTGATCGCGGCCGTCCGGAAGATCTCCGCGAATTTTTGCACATAAGCCTCCGCGTCGTCGAATTTGGGGCAGCCCAGCAGAACCGTCTTTCCCCGGAGCAGGTCATCGTGGAAAAACGGGTAGGCGACCGGGGTGCAGTCCGCGGCCACCAGCAGATCCGCGCCGCGAAGAAACGGCGCCGTCGGCGGAACGAGGCGGATCTGGACCGGCCAGTGGGTCAGGGCGGAAACGCCGGAACCGGGTCGGGAAACCGGAATGTTCGCTTCGTTGCATTTGGTTTGCGGGGCGAAGGTCTGGATCAGCGTGGACGGACAGCCGCAGGGCAGGGTATGCTCTTCGTCGGTCTTGGGCTGATTTTGCGACTCACCGGCCAGTTTAGGACCGGATCGAACCAGCTCTTTGGCGGCCTCCGCGTCGAACGGATCCGCCTCCGCGTCGACTACTTTAAGCGCACCCCGCGGGCATTCGCCGAGACAGGCCCCCAAGCCGTCACAGTACTTCTCCGCCACAAGCCTCGCCTTTCCATCCACGATCTGGATGGCGCCCTCCGCGCACGAGGGAACGCAAAGCCCGCAACCGTCGCACTTCTCCTCATCGATTCGAATGATTTTTCTGGTGCTTTTCATGATGACCTCCTCTTGATTCAAACTTCACGTAACCGGCATGTCACAGGAAAATCGGTCGATTGTCCCCCTTGCACATGCGCGTTTCCGTTTTGTCTCTTTGTTTCATATCATGATAAAAAGCGCTTTGACATAAGTCAAAGGGATATGTAATGATCCGCCCGTTTATGGAAATGCGTGTTGACCCGATGCGAGATCCGCCCGGGCAGAGGTGCAATGGCAAACATGATCCTCCGACAACTGGCCGGAATCGACCTTTTCACAGGCCTTTCCCCGACGCAGTACGAGGCGCTCGGCCGGATCGGCGTGCGCCGTTCGTTCCGGAAGGGGGAAAGGATCTTTTCCGAAGGGGACGAGGGAACGGGATTTTACGCGGTTCTTTCGGGACGGGTGAAGATCTCCAAGATCTCCACCGACGGGAAGGAGCAGATTCTGCACCTGGTCGGGCCGGGGGAATCCTTCGGAGAGGTTTCCGTTTTCACCGGCCAGGGATTTCCCGCGGATGCCGCGGCAGCCCTTCCAACGACCCTGTTGTTCTTTCCACGCGCGTCATTCAGCGGCATCATCCGGCAGGATCCCGCGCTGGCTTTGAACATGCTTGCGCAGTTGTCGATGCGCTTGCGGCAGTTTGCCGCGCTCATCGAGGATCTCTCCCTGAAAGAGGTTCCGGGACGGTTGGCGAAATATCTGCTCTACCTGAGCGGCAGGAACAGCGGCGGCGCGGTGGAGCTGGACCTCCCCAAAGGGCATCTCGCATCTCTCCTGGGGACGATTCCGGAAACCCTCTCCCGGATTCTCGCGAAAATGAACCGTCAGGGGCTGATCCGCTCTCGCGGTGCGCAGATCGTCATCCTGGATCGCAGGGGCCTGGAGATGATCGCGGAGGGAGAAAAGAAGCTTCCTTGAGAACGGCAAGGGCCGTCCCGTTTGCTTTCCCCTATTTGGAGGTGCAGCAGTGGAGATGATCGATCTGAAGAGCCGGGAGGTATTCAGCCACGAGGGGCGCGGCGTCGCGGCGCTCGTGGAGGAGGAGAATTTAAAGATCCGTCAGGTCGGCCTGGAGCCGGGGAAGGAAGTTCCCGTTCATAAGGCCGATGCCCAGGTGACGCTTCAGGTGGTCCGCGGGGAGGGAATCTTCACGTCAGGGAAGCAGAGCGTTCGGATGGGGCCGGGAAAGCTCCTCCGCATCCCGGAAGGCGCCTCGATGGGAATCCGGAACGATTCGACGAAACCGCTGGTGTTTCTCGTGATCAAAACGCCGACGGCAACCGGGCCGGGCCGGGATTCCGCATTGGCCGGAAGGTCGGGAACCTTCGTCAATCTGATCGATTTCGCGCCGCTGAAACCGAAGAAGGAAGAGGCCTTCCATGATTGGTTCAGCCGTTCCAGCGAAGTTTTCGCAAAACATCCCGGCTTCATCTCCCGGACGCTCCTCGGACCCATTGAAGGCGGCCGTCGTTACGCGGCGGTGGTCGAACACGAATCGAAGGAAACCTTCATGGACATGCACCTGAGCGACGACCGGGTCGAGCTGTTCCGTCAAGTGGAACCGCTCGTTCTCGGACCATCCACTCCGCATTTTTACCAGTCGCTGCTCATCTATCGAAAACGGGGAAAATGACGCGGCCGTCCACGGAACGACGTTCAACGGGCTCGGGACAAATCACGAAGGAGAAGGCATGGAGGCAAAGGAACGGATCAGAAAGGCGAAGGCGGAAGGGCGGACCGCGCTGACCGAGGCGGAGTCGAAGGAGCTTCTCGGCCGGTTCGGGGTACCGGTCGTGGAGGAGAAGGTCGCGGCAACGCCGGAGGAGGCCGTTGCGGCGGCGCATGCGATCGGTTTCCCCGTCGTGCTGAAGGGCCTCGGGGCGAAGCTGACGCACAAGACGGAACGGGGCCTGGTCCGTCTGAATCTGCGCGATGACGGTGAGGTCCGCCGGGCGGCATTGGAAGTGGCGGCATCGGCGGGCGCGGATCTCGCCGGATATCTCATCCAGCCGATGCTCGCCGGACGCCGGGAGTTCGTCGCCGGCCTCTTCCATGACGCCCAGTTTGGACCGGTCGTGATGTTCGGTCTCGGCGGCATCTTCGCCGAAGCGTTGAACGACGTGGCCTTCCGCATCGCGCCCATCGACGAAAGGGAGGCCGGAGAGATGATCGACGAACTTCGCTCCCGAAACCTCTTCGGGCCGTTCCGCGGCGAGAAGGCGGCGGGGCGGGAGAGGCTCATCAAAACGCTGACAGGGCTCTCCCGGGTCGGCCTGGAGCTTCCGGACGTAACGGAGGCGGGCATTAACCCCCTGCTGGTCGGTCCGGACGGACAGGTGACGGCGGTAGACGCCCTGATCATCCTGGGCGAGCGCCCGGCAGCAAGAGCGGCGCGCCCGCCGGTGGACCCGAAGGCAATCGCAAGGCTTTTCTACCCCCGATCGATTGCCTTCGTCGGCGCCTCGGGAACATTCACCAAATGGGGCTATATGCTCTTCTGCAACGTGGCCGCCGGCGGGTTCAAGGGCCCGGTCTACCTGGTCAACGCCAGGGGCGGGGAGATCGCCGGACGGCCGACTTACCAATCGGTCGGGGAGATTCCGGGGCCGGTCGATCTGGCCGTCGTCACCATTCCGGCGGCACAGATCATCGACCTGATCCCCCAGTTCAAGGAAAAGGGAATCAAAAATATGCTCCTGATCACCTCGGGCTTTGCCGAAACGGGCGCCGAGGGTCGCCGTCGGGAGGAGGAACTCGTCCGGCAGGCGCGGGAGTCGGGAATCCTGATCCTCGGACCCAACACGATGGGAATCTGCAACCCCCACGACGCGCTGTATTGCTGCGGCTCGAGCGTGCTTCCGAAGCCCGGGACGACAACGCTTGTCTCTCAGTCGGGCAACCTCGGGGTACAGCTTCTGGGCTTTGCCGAGCACGAGGGAATCGGCATCCGGGCCTTTGGCGGTTCGGGAAACGAGGCGATGATCACCATCGAGGATTACATGGAGGCGTTCGAGGTCGACGAGCTGACGCGGACGGTCGTTCTCTACCTCGAAAGCGTCAAGGACGGCCGGCGCTTCTTTGAGGCCGCCCGCCGCGTGGGACAAAAGAAGCCCGTCGTGATGCTCAAGGGGGGACGGACCCAGGCCGGAAACCGCGCCGCCGCGAGCCATACCGGGGCGCTGGCCTCCGACATCCGGGTCTTCGATGCCGCCGTCCGCCAAGCGGGAATCGTCGTCGCGGAACAGCCGATGGACCTTCTCGATCTGTCGGCCGCGTTCTCCTCGCTTCCACTCCCCAACGGCAAACGGGTCGCCGTGATGACCCTCGGCGGCGGCTGGGGCGTGGTCACCGCCGACCTCTGCGTGGAAAACGGCCTGTCGATCCCTGACCTTTCTCCGGAACTGATCTCCCGGATCGATCAGATCCTACCGCCCTATTGGAGTCGTTCCAATCCCATCGATCTGGTCGGTGAATTCGATGCAAAAACGCCGATGCAGGTCATTGAAGAGTTGGTGAGATGGGAGGGATGCGATTCGGTCATCCATCTGGGAATCGTCGGGCGCTCGAGTTTCCTCAAGCAGATGATTTGTTCCATCCACAAGGTCGATCCGACCATGGACCGAAAGTTTCTCGACGCGGTGCCGGGGGCCCTCGTCGAGCTGGAAACCCAATACACGATCCACACGGTTCACCTGATGGAGAAGTACGGAAAACCGATTCTCGGGGTCAACCTGCTGCCGGATGAAAACGCCCGCACCATCCTGGAAGTCGAGGGGAGCGCCTACAAGGGGGTTTCCTTCCTGACGCCGGAGCGGGCCGTCAAGGCGCTCGCGCGGATGAACAGCTATCGTCAGTGGCGGGAAAAATCGGCAAAAGGCCGCCAATGAGCCCGTTCGATCATGAATCCCAAGAGGAAAGGTTGGTCACTCCCTCCGAAAGGAAAAGCCATTGAAAACCGGCGTCCGCAAAATGGCGGAAGGGATCTTCATGATCACGCTTCCCATGCCGTTTCGTCTGAAACATATCAACATTTTCGCGTTTCCGGAAGAGAAAGGCTACACGCTGATCGATACCGGCCCAAACTTGCCCGGGGTTCTGCCGGCGCTGGAGACCTCTCTTGCCGAGATCGGGCTGCGGATCGAGGATTGCGGACGGATCCTGATCACGCATTTTCACATGGACCACTGCGGCTTGGCCGGCATCATCGCGGACCGCTCCGGCGCACCCGTTTACCTGGCGGTGATCGAAAACCAGACGGTCCAAGCCTTTGCCCGACAGCAGGATCGCATGCGACGCCTGACGGAATTCGCGCTGGAGCACGGCCTCGACCAGGGGACGATCGACAGCGTGATTCGGGCCTTTTCCGCCTTCAAGAACGCGACATCGCCGTTTGAGGCCGCGGGATTCCTTGCCGACGGCGATCAGCTCACGATCGGGGGCAGGGTGGCGGCGGTCATCGCGACACCGGGGCACAGCCGCGGCCACATCTCGTTTCATCTGCCGGAGGAGCGTTTCCTGATCGCCGGGGATCACATCCTGCCGCACATCACGCCGAACCTCAGTCCCGACCTGACCGCCCCCGATTTCCATCCGCTGGCGGATTTTCTCTCTTCCCTGGCGCGGGTCGAGGATCTTCCCGTAAGCTCGGTATGTCCGGCGCATGGACGGCCGTTTGCCGATCTGAAGGGACGCGTTGCGGAGATGCGCGAACACCACCGCGAAAGATCGAACCTCGCCCTGCGGGCCCTGACCGGGCAGCCGCAGACCAGCGAAGGAATTTCCCGTTGCATCTTCGGCAATATTCGATCCCCGTTCGACCGTCTCCTCGCCCTCAATGAGACTTATGTCCATCTGCTCGAGCTGGAACGAGAGGCATGGATCGGCCGGCAGAAACACAACGGCCTCTGTCTTTTTGCGCGGATCCGCGCCTGACGGCATCAGCCCTTGGGCTCCTCCCGGAGGACCAGTCGGGGCAAAAGCAGAACGCTAAGCAGCATCAGACCGCCCGCGAGAATGAACGAGGTTCCGAAGGCCCCCCTGTCTCCAAATACCCCGAATAGCATCGGAGCGAAACCGGCGCCGATGAGATAGGCGATGAACATCGTCAGCGAAACGGAAAGGTGCCTCGCATTCGCCGGAACGATTCGGGAGAGGATCGTGAATCCCGCCGGGAAGAAGCACCCCGTCAGCGTCGGCTGAAGAAACACCATCAACAATACCCAGCGGCCGGGCAGCAGCCCGAGAAGAATCGTCATCAGGCCGTTGAACAGGATCACGGCGGTGATCGTCGGTTTCGGACCGATGCGGTCCGAGAGCCAGCCGGCGACAAACCCCATGATCAGCAGAGAGACCCGTGACAGGCCGACCAGCATGTTGGCGGTTTCCCGGTCGATCCCCCTTTCCGCGACGAGATAGAGCGGCATCATGCTGTACAAGCCCATCGTGGAACTGATGGCCAAAGAGAAGAGGACGGCCATGATCCAGAAGGCCGGCGTCGTAATCAGCAGACGGATGTTTTCGAGCGTCGGCGCCTCCCCCGAAAAATCCTTGCCCGGGGCCAGGCGGAGGAAAACCAGTCCCAGACAAACGGAACTCGCACCGATCAGGATGAGGATTTCCTGCCATCGGCAAAACAGAAGAAGACCTTCGACGATCAACGGCGCGGAGATGAACGCCAGCGTCGGGGCGAATTCATGAAAGGCGATTGCCTTTCCCCAGTGGTCGGAACGGATTGCGGCGGTAATCGTGGTCATTCCCGAAGGGAGGTAGAGACCGGAGGCGATTCCCAGGAAAACGAGTCCCAGTCGGATGGCCCAGAGGGCTTGACTCACCGCAATCAGGCCGAAGATGCAGCCGCCGGCAACGGAGGCGATGACGATCGTCCAACGGTGAGAAAGGCGCGCCGAGGCGAATCCCGATCCGAAGAGGCCCGTCGCGTACCCCATCGCGATCATCATGAAGAAACTGCCCGCGCCGGAATGGCTGAGACCGAGGTCCTTTTCGATCAGCGGCAGAAGCGGCGACAGAACAACCCGCAACAGCATGTTGAGGTAAAAGAGACCGGTCAACAGCGAAAGCAGGAAAAGCTGGGATTTCCGGGAAAGGTCGGCGTCCGTTCGAAAACTCACATAGCACCGTATTTCTTCAGCTTTTGATGCAGGGTTCGGCGGGTGATGCCGAGGCGGCGGGCGGCCTCGCTTTTGTTGCCGCCCACGACGGCGAGCATCCGGAGGATCGTTTCCCGTTCCACTTCCTCGAGCGACATGGCCCCGGCGCCCCGAATGGTTGTATCGTCTTGCATGACTCCCTGCGCCGCCGTCCGATCGTCGGGAACGCCGGGCAGCGGATCAGCCGTCTTTGGAAAGGCCGGTGCGCCGTCGGCGGTCGCCTCAACAAAAGTTTCCCCCCGCGGAGCGGTCATCAATCCGATGGCGGCGGTACTCGGATACGAAGATGCCCCCCCTGCGGCGCTCCCCTCCGGCAGCAGCAGTGCCAGCTCCGCCTCCGTGAGATAATCCCCCCGGGAGAGGACGACCCCGCGTTCCACGGCATTCATCAGCTCCCGAACGTTTCCCGGCCAGGGGTGGCGGAGCAGACCATCCATCGCTTGCGGCGTGAATCCCCGGATCGTCTTGTGGTTTTTCTCCGTGAAACGGATCAGAAAATCCTGGGCCAGCAGCGGAATGTCCTCGATCCTCTCCCGAAGCGGCGGAATGCGGAGCGTCACGACATTCAGCCGGTAGAAGAGGTCCTCGCGAAAGCGCCCGGCGGCAATCTCCCGCAGGAGATCCCGATTCGTCGCGGCGATGAGCCGCACATCCACCCGGATCACCTCTTCGCCGCCGACGCGGGTGATCTCTCGTTCCTGAAGGACGCGCAGGAGTTTCACCTGCATCCCGAGCGACATCTCGCTGACCTCGTCGAGGAACAGGCTGCCGCCGTCGGCCTGGCGGAACTTTCCCTCCTTCCGTCGATCGGCTCCGGTGAAGGCCCCCTTCTCATGGCCGAAAAGCTCGGATTCCAGAAGGGTCTCGGCGATTGCCGCGCAGTTGAACTTGATGAACGGCTTATCCTTCCGCAGGCTGTTGAAGTGGATGAGCCCCGCAATCATCTCCTTGCCGGTGCCGGATTCACCGGTGATCAGGACCGTCGCTTCCGACGGCGCGACCTGAACCGCGGTCTCGATCAGGCGCGTCATCGCGGCGGAACGGCCGATCAGGTTCCGCCGATCGAAGCGGTCGCCGAGGCTCTCCTTGAGCAGGCGATTCTCCTCCTTGAGCCGGCTGTGCTCCATCGCCCGCTCGATGGTCCGCCGGAGCTCGTCGAAATCGAGCGGTTTGGTCAGATAGTCGTAGGCGCCTTTCTTGAGCGCATCCACGGCCGTCTCCACGGAGGCATACGCGGTCATGATCACGATCGGGATGGCCGGATTGAACGCCTTGATCTCGGCCAGCGCCGTGAGGCCCGAAACCTTGATCATCCGGATATCCATCAGAATCAGGTCGAACGGTTGTCTCTGCGCCGCCGAGACGGCTGTTCCGCCGTCGTCCGCCTCTTCGACCGCGTAACCCCAGCCCGAAAGGAGTTTGCGGAGCATCGTCCGGTGGGCAAGATCGTCATCCGCAATTAGTACCGAATTTTTTGTCTTCATGAATGGATCACCGTTTCCTCTTCTTTTAAAACGGCAGCAGAACGGTTGCCTTCGTTCCTCTGCCCGGTTCGCTTTCCAGACGGACCTCGCCGCCGTGCCCCTCGACGATCTTCTGGACGATCGCCAGTCCGAGGCCCGTTCCGGACGGACGGGTCGTGAAATAGGGATCGAACACCCGGTGGAGATCCTCTTCCGGGATGCCGATGCCCGTATCGGCAACGGTGACGCAAACGGTTTTTTCATCCCGTCTGCCCCGTCTGCCGAGCGAAACGCGAAGGACGCCGCCTTTCGCCATCGACGTGATTGCGTTCTGGAACAGGTTCAGGAAAACCTGGGTCATCCGGTCGGCGTCGAGCGGGATTTCCCCGATGTCCGGCGAAAGGTCCGTTTCGACGACAATTTCCTTTGCGCGCGCATCGCCATCAACCATCCGCAGGGCATGACGGATCACCGCCGAAAGCAACATCGGAGCTCGATTGATCGTCAGCGGCCGGGCGAATTCAAGGAGTTGCGTGATGACGCGGTTCAATCGATCCACCTCGCGGATCATCACGTCCGCCGTCTCCCGGTCTTCGAGATTTTCCCGGTGGCGCTCCCGGAACCAGGTGGCAAACCCTTTGATCGAACTGAGCGGATTGCGGATCTCGTGGGCTACGCCGGCGGCCAGGCTCCCCAGGGAGGCCAGACGCCGGCTCCGGGCAATCTCCTCCTCGAGGCGCCGGATTTCCGTCATGTCCCGAAAGAGGATCACGTGGCCGACAAAGGCGCCGTCATCCTCATGGAGCGTCGTGGCGATCACATCGAGCGGGATGGTCCGGTCCGCCGCCACGGCACAGTCGATTTCCCGCTCGATCAAACGGCGTTCCGCCGCAAGGGTTCGAAAAAGTTCCCGGCAGCTTCCCGGAAGGACCGTCTCCGCCGGTTTCCCGAGAACTTCTCCGGCGGCACGTTTGAGGATCCTCTCCGCCGTCTGGTTGAAGGCGCTCAGTCTGCCCCCGGCGTCGGTGGCCACAAGACCGATCGGCATGTTCTCCACGAGACTGTCGGAGAAGGCCTTGATCCTTGAGAGGGAACTCCGCGCCGCTCGGTAACCCTGGGCGAACAGCAGCGAGATGATCCCGGCGCAACCGATGAGCAGAAAGAGGAGGGCCATCCAGATCGTATGAAGCTTGTCCTCCTCGTGCGCGGCGGTGATCGGTCCCATATCCAGACCGACGAAGATGACCAGGCCCGGCGGAACGGCTCCCTCCCCCTCCATCGGGGCCGTCTCTTCCCGCGGCGGTCCCCCCCGGAACGGCCCGGAAAGCTCCGCGCCGGGTTCCCGCGTCGGCGCAAATCGGCGGTACACCTCGAAGCTGTCCGCGCCTTCGCTGTTGGAAATCTGGCGCCAGGAAACGGTTTCGGAATTGGCAACCTTCACCAGGTCGAGGTCCTGACCGTAGGCCATTCCGATTCGCAACGGGTCGCTGTCGGCCAGAACCGTTCCCCGCGGATCGGTCACGATCAGGTAGTCGATGCCCGGCTGCTCGGCCATCTCGATGAGGAGCTTCTGGAGCTGAAAATCGCCCCATCGCAACCCGATTCCCGTTCGGGCGCCGGCCTCGAAGGAGCGGATCAAGGCCGCGCCCTTCTCGACGAGGAGGCGTGTCTTCTGCTCTTTCTGCCGGTCAATATTCACCAGGGTCAAAAAACTGAAAACCGGAATCAGGATCATGACCGCCCCGATGACCGGCCAGGGCGGAATCACCGCCCAGAGCCGCTTCTTCTTATATCGCCCGTCGTTCATGACCGCTTCCCTCACTCCGGATACTTGTTGATCAACTGGATACCACAAGTGGATACTTCCGATCCACTTTTTTCTGCGCGCTGCCGACACCGCCGGTGGGATTCTCGGGAAACATGATCATATGGAAATGAATTCAACATATTATGATTCTTAAGCCCCTCTGGCACGGCTGTTGCTTTAATGAAAGCCAAACGGAAATGGCGAACCCCGAAAATCGGGTTCACAGCAAAATGGATCGAAAAATTGAGCTTGATTGAAGGAGAATGAACATGAAAAAAAGAATAGGGACAGTGATGGCCGTCCTCTTTGTGGCGGCGCTTGCAACATCGGCATTTGCATTCGGCGGGGGACGGGGTCCGGGGTACGGTCCCTGCGCGCGGGGCGATTTTCAGGGGCCGGCCGGTTTGAACCTGACGGCGGAGCAGACGACGAAGATCAAAGAGATGCGGGAAACCCATTGGAAAGAGTTGAAACCCGTTCGGGAACAGATGTTCACCAAGCGGGATGAGATCCGGAAACTGTGGCTGACCCCCAATCCGGATGAGGCGAAGATCACGGCGGCTCAGAAAGAGATGCGTTCGCTCAGGGATCAGATGCAGGACAAGATGACGGCCTTTCGTCTGGAAGCCTTGAAGGTTCTCACGCCTGAGCAGAAGGAAAAGCTGGCCTCCGCGGGTCCCGGGCGTGGATTCGGCCCCGGTCAAAGGCACGGACGCGGCGGCGGTCCCATGCACAAGTTCGGTTACGGAGGACAGGGCGGCGCGGGATGCTTCGGCGGCGACTTCGGATTCGGTGGCAGACGGTAATTCCCCAATAACCAACCCCCCACACGATGGCGGTCGCGATTTCGCGGCCGCCATCCCGACAACAACGGGGGGATCATCCGCAAGGTTCCGACACCCTCCTCCCTTCGCGGATGATCCCCCCTTGTTTGTTTTTCGTTTCAAGAAACAACTTGACAGCAGGAAAGATATGATTTAGAAGAACCAACCTGCCTGAGGTTTCGCCGGCTTGGCCCGGCGCACCGACGGCTCAATATCGGAAAGGTTGAAAGCGTTATCCGAACATGACAGCGGCGACACAGAGAACGAACAGCCGGATCGTCGGCATTCTGCCCCTCCTTTTGGGTCTCGCCCTCCTGTGCCTTCGACATAGGGACCGCCGCCTGTCGTTATTAGGAACTCCGTAAACGGATCATAGAGAAAACCTAAAGGCCATGGGCGGCAGCGCCCATGGCCTTTTTTATTTTGTACGAAAAAGGAGTGCATCATGGAATCAGCGGAAGACAGGAATGCGGAGAGCCGGGTTTTCATCTTCGACACGACGCTACGGGACGGGGAGCAGTCACCGGGAGCGAGCATGAACCCGGAGGAGAAGCTGCGGGTCGCCCGCCAGCTTGAAAAGATGGGCGTGGATATCATCGAGGCCGGATTCCCGGTCGCCTCGGAGGGGGATTTCGCATCCGTCCGTCAGATCGCCCGGGAAATCCGGGGATGCGGGATCGCGGCGCTCGCACGGGCAAACACGGCCGATATTGACCGCGCCTGGGAGGCGGTGGCGGAGGCGGCCTCGCCGCGGATCCACACCTTCATCTCCTCCTCGGACATCCACCTCCAGTACCAGCTCCACAAATCCCGCGAACAAGTCCTCCGGGAGGCGGTCGCGGCCGTAGCCCATGCGCGCAACTATACGCGGAATGTGGAATTTTCCCCGATGGATGCGACCCGCAGCGACCGGGATTACCTCTGTGCGATGGTCGAAGCGGTCATCGCCGCCGGGGCAGCCACGGTGAACATCCCGGATACGGTGGGTTACGCCGTCCCGGACGAATTCGGCGACCTGATCGCCACCCTTTTCCGGCGCGTAAAGAATATCCGCCGGGCGGTCATCTCGGTCCACTGCCACAACGACCTGGGTCTCGCCACGGCGAATGCGCTGGCGGCCCTGAGGAACGGGGCCCGGCAGGTGGAGTGCACCATCAACGGGATCGGCGAGCGAGCCGGAAACAGCGCCATGGAAGAGGTCGTGATGGCCATCAAGACCCGAAAGGACCTTTTCAATCTCTGGACGGGAATCCGGACCGAGTATATCCATCAGACCTCGCGGCTGCTGACGCAGATCACGGGCATCCATGTCCAGCCGAACAAGGCAATCGTCGGGGCGAACGCCTTTGCGCATGAGTCGGGAATTCACCAGGACGGCCTGATCAAGGAGAAGATCACCTACGAGATCATGACCCCGCAATCGGTCGGGATCTCCAACACCCATATCGTCCTCGGGAAACATTCGGGGAGTCACGCCGTCGCCGACCGCCTCCGGACGCTGGGTCATGCCCTGACAGAAGAGGAGATGCAGCGGGTTTTCGTCCGCTTCAAGGAACTGGCCGATGTCAAGAAGGAGGTCTTTGACGAGGATCTGGAGTCGATCGTCTATGAGGAGGCTTCACGGAGCGAGGAAAAATACCGTTTCGTCTACCTCAATGTCGTCAGCGGCAGCCAAGCCGTGCCGACCGCAACGATGCAGATGGAGGTGGATGGAAAGATGGTTCAGGAGGCGGGTTTCGGCGTCGGGCCGGTCGATGCGATCTTCACGGCGATCCGAAAGATCACCAAAACCGATTATCCCCTTCTGAAATACGCCGTAAACGCGGTGACGGGCGGCACGGACGCCCAGGGGGAGGCGACGGTGCAGCTCAAGTTCAACGGCCGTTCCGCCGTCGGCCGGGGCGCCCATCCCGACGTCCTGGTGGCCTCGGCCAAGGCCTACATCAATGCGCTGAACCGCCTGGAATGGCTGCGCAAGGACATCCGGAAAGTTCAGGTTTAAGGGTTGCGAAACAAAAGAAGATCCGGTAAGAACGGGATGCCGTCCCGAAGACGGTATTCCTGAAATCAACAAAGGAGAGCATCGCAATGGGTATGACAATCACGGAAAAGATACTTTCCCGGCACGCGGACCTCGACCGGGTGCGCCCCGGAATGCTGATCAACGCGAAGGTGGATATCGCGCTGGGGAACGACATCACGGCCCCGATCGCCATCGATGTCTTCCGGAAGGCGGGGGCAAAAAAGGTGTTCGATCGGAGCAGGATCGTTCTCGTCCCGGACCATTTCGCGCCGAACAAAGACATCGCCTCCGCCGAACAGTGCAAGATCATGAGGGATTTCGCCGGGGAGCAACAAATCAGCCACTACTTCGAAGTCGGCGAGGCGGGCGTCGAACATGCGTTGTTGCCGGAGAAGGGAATCGTCGTACCGGGGGATCTCGTCATCGGCGCGGACAGCCACACCTGCACCTACGGTGCGCTGGGGGCTTTCGCCACCGGGGGGGGCAGCACGGACCTCGCCGCGGCGATGATGACGGGCGAGCTCTGGTTCAAGGTGCCCGAGACGATGAAACTCGTGTACCATGGGAAATTGCGGCCCTGGGTCGGCGGCAAGGACCTGATCCTGCATACGATCGGTCGAATCGGCGTGGACGGCGCGCTCTACCGGGCGATGGAGTTCACCGGAGAGACCGTCGCGGATCTGACGATGGCCGACCGCCTGACGATGGCGAACATGGCCGTTGAAGCGGGTGGAAAGAACGGGATCTTCATCCCCGATGCGGTCACGGAGGCCTATGTAAAAGAGCGGGCCGAACGTCCCTACACCTTCTACGACTCCGATCCCGACGCGGTTTATCACTCGGTGCTCGAATTCGACGTCTCCCGAATCGAACCGCAGGTCTCTTTCCCGCATCTTCCCTCCAACGCGAAGGGGATCAGCACGGTCGGCGACGTCCGGATCGACCAATCGATCATCGGATCCTGCACGAACGGCCGCCTCGAAGACCTGCGCGTGGCCGCCTCGATCCTCAAGGGACGGCACGTGGCCCCCGGCTTCCGCCTCATCATCATCCCCGCAACCCCCACCGTCTACCGGCAGGCGATGCAGGAGGGGCTCTTCGATGTATTCCTCGACGCCGGCGGCGTGATCAGCCTGCCGACCTGCGGCCCCTGCCTTGGCGGTTACATGGGGATCCTCGCCCAGGGCGAGCGGTCGGTGGCGACGACGAACCGCAACTTCGTCGGACGGATGGGGCATCCCGGCAGCGAGGTCTATCTCGCCGGGCCGGCCGTTGCCGCGGCGACAGCGGTCGCCGGGCGTCTCGCCGGGCCGGAACAACTGTAAATATCATCCGAAAGGACGTGACCTATGAAAATCAGCGGAAGAATCTGGAAGTTCGGAGACAACATCGATACCGATGCGATCATCCCCGCGCGGTATCTCAACACATGGGACCCCAAGGCGCTCGCCGCGCACTGCATGGAGGACGCCGATCCCGAGTTCATGAAAAAGATCAAACCCGGCGACATCATCGTCGGCGGGGAAAACTTCGGCTGCGGCTCGTCACGGGAGCACGCCCCGATCGCCATCAAGGCGGCGGGAATCGCCTGCGTCGTGGCGCGCAGCTTCGCGCGGATCTTCTACCGGAACGCCTTCAACATGGGGCTGCCGATCTTCGAATCCCGCAGGTTGTGGGCGCGGGTGGACAACGGGGCGGAAATCGAGGTGGACGCCGACAACGGACTGATCCGGATCGTCGGTGTCGCCGCCGATCCGTTCCCCATCCCGCCGGTCCCGCCCTTCATGCAGGAACTGATCGCCGACGGCGGGCTGATGAACCACATCGCCAAAAGGGGGGTGAAATGAAGCGGCATCGCATTGCAGTCTTCCCCGGCGACGGGATCGGACCCGAAATCGTCCGGGAGGCGCTGAAGATCCTCGACGTCGTATCCAAAAAGACCGGGGCCTCTTTCGAAATGAAGGAAGGCCTTGTCGGCGGAGCGGCCTATGACCGTTTCGGCATCCCGCTCCCCGAAGAGGCGATGCAACTGGCGCTGGAGAGCGACGCCGTTTTGCTGGGCGCCGTGGGCGGCCCGAAATGGGAGCCGCTCGAGTACGGCCTGAGGCCGGAGCGGGCCCTGCTCGGCCTGCGGTCCGGTCTGGGGTTGTATGCGAATCTCCGTCCGGTCGTCGTCTTCGAGGACCTGATCGACGCCTCGCCGCTCAAGCCGGACGTCATCCGGGGGATCGACCTGATGATCGTCCGGGAGCTCACGGGAGACGCCTACTTCGGCAAACCCCGCGGCGTCCGGATCGAGAACGGTCAGCGGATCGGGGTCAACACGATGGTGTACACGGAAATGGAAATCCGCCGGATCGCGAAAGTGGCTTTCGATCTGGCGCGCGGCCGGCGCAAGAAGCTCCTCTCCGTGGACAAGGCCAACGTTCTGGAGATGACGGAATTCTGGAGGGAGGTCGTGACCGACGTCGGCCGGGACTATCCGGATGTCGAACTCCTGCACATGTACGTCGACAACTGCGCGATGCAGCTCATCCGAAATCCCGGGCAATTCGACGTGATCGTGACGACGAACATGTTCGGCGACATCCTCAGCGACGAGGCGTCGATGTTGACCGGCTCGCTCGGAATGCTTCCCTCCGCGAGCCGTGGGGAAAAGACCGCCATGTACGAACCGAGCCACGGCTCCGCACCAGACATCGCCGGGAAGGGGGTGGCCAATCCGCTCGCTACGATCCTGTCGGCCGCAATGATGCTCCGCCACTCATTCGATATGCCAGCGGAGGCGGCCCTCGTCGAAAAGGCCGTCCGTACGGTGCTCAGGGAAGGTTTCCGAACACAGGACATCCGTCAGCAGGGTTCCATCGTCGTCGGCACCGCGGAGATCGGGGACCTTGTGGCCGAGAGGGTCCGTAGGCTGCCGTTATAATTTTTCCACCTGCACCGGAACCGGGGCGGCGATGCCGATGAAAACGAAGCGTTCCCTCCCCGTGTTTCTCATCCCGTGGGTTTCCCCCGTCCGGGCGAGAACGGCCATCCCTTTGCGGATCGGGATCTCCTTTCCCTCCCCCGCGAAATAGAGTCCGGCATCCCCTTCCAGGCAGATCCAGACATCGTCGGCGTTGGGGTGGCGGTGGAGAAACACCTCCTGGCCGGGTTCGAGGCACCACAACGCGCCCAGCGATCTGTCGGTGTTGTAGACGGAAATTTTCTGTGGCGCGGCATCGAACCGGGCCAACCGGTTCAGATCGAAAAGCCTATCTTCCATGACGGACCTCCAGCATTGCGGATGATGGCGCCGTCGGGACCGGAGTGCCCGGTTTCCACGGTCGCTCATTGACCAGCCTGCAAAGAAATGTACCAGGAAGCGCCGAACGGGACAAGCAAAAAACAGCTCACCGCGCCTTCTATACAAACGGGGGCATTTGTGTTAAGGAATCCGTCAAAGAAAGCGATGACGGACGGCGGCGGCAAAAATGGGGAGGAGATCATGAATCCGAAAAACCGTATTCTGAATCAATTGCGGAAGAGGATCCTGATCCTGGACGGCGCGATGGGAACGGAACTGCATCAGCGGGGTTTGCCCGCGGGCGTCTGTCCGGAGGCCTGGTGTCTCGACCATCCAGCGGCGGTGCGGGAGATCCACGCCGCCTACCGCGAGGCCGGGTCGGACATTGTCTACACGGCGACCTTCGGGGCGAACCGGCTCAAGATGGGCCAGTACGGCCTGACGAACGTCCGGGAGACGAATCGGCGGCTTGCCGAGATCGCGGTGAAAGCCGTCGGCTCGGGGCTTGTCGCGGGGGATATCGGTCCCACCGGCCATTTCGTAGAACCCTTCGGCGATCTCCCGTTCGAAGAGGCCGTCGCGCTATTCCGGGAGCAGGCCCGGGGGCTCCTGGAGGGGGGCGTCGATCTGTTGGTGATCGAGACAATGATGGACATCCAGGAGGCGCGGGCCGCCCTGATCGCGGTTCGCGAGATCTGCGACCTTTTTTGCATGGTGACCATGACCTATGAAAAGCACGGCCGGACGCTCAACGGCACCGATCCCGTTTCGGCGCTCGTCACCCTCCAGAGCCTGGGGGCGGACGCCGTCGGCTGCAACTGCTCCGCCGGACCGGAAGGGATGATCGGCCTGATCGCCGCCATGAAGCCCCATGCAACCGTTCCGCTCGTCGCCAAACCGAATGCGGGGCTGCCGCAACTGATTGACGGCGCCACGGTCTTCGACCTGGATGCGGCCGGCTTTGCCGGTTTCGGAGGGACGCTCGCGGCCGCCGGCGTGAATCTCCTGGGCGGCTGCTGCGGAACGACGCCGGCTCATCTCCGGGCGCTCCGCGATTTCGTGGCTTCAGAGAAGACCGTCGCCCCGCTCCAACGCTCATCGGCCGCCGTAAGCTCGGCGCGGAACACCGTGATGCTCGAAAAGGACAGACCTCTGGTGGTCGTCGGCGGTCGGATGAACGCGGCCGCGAATGAGGCCTTGCGCCAGGGGCTTCTGAACCGGGATCCGGCGCCGGCGCGGCAGGCGGCAAGGTCGCAGGAAAAGGAAGGGGCGCGGATTCTGTTGTTGAAGGCCGGCGCGGAGGGCCTCGACGAGACAAATGCCGCCTGGAAGATTTTGGAAACCCTCGCCCCAACGACCCGCTCTCCGTTTCTGATCGACGCGGAAAAGGTCGCAACGGTCGAAAGGGCGCTCCGCTTTTACCCCGGACGCCTCCTGATTCGCATCGCCGGGGACGAGGCCCTGCTCCCCGTGGTTGCAAAATACGGCGCGCTCCCGCTGATCCGCAGCGCCGTGCCGGGAGGGATTCCGCCGAACCGGGCAGCCGTCCGCCAAGCCGTCGCCGATGCCCGGATCCACGGCTTCGCGAAAGGAGAGATCGTCATCGATTGCACGCCCCCGGAACTGAATCCGGAGACGCTCCGGTCGGCGCTCGGAATGATTTCCTGGTGTGAGCGAAGCCTTGGCTGCCGGACGCTTCTCGACCTCACCGGCGTCGGGAAGAATATGCCGGAACCCTCTTGGCTTCAGGCGTTTCTGCTGGCGGCTGCGCAGGCCTCGGACCTGACCCTGGCGGTTATCGATCCAACCGTGACGGAACCGATGCGGATTCGCGCGGCCGGAGACCGATTCCGGGGGGCATAGATGCCGGAGGCGACGGGGACTTCCCCTTCCCTTTTCCGCTGGCAAACACGGAAACGGTATGATAGGGATCGGGCGGTTGCAACCATTCGGGAGGAAGAAATGGATATCCGCGAGGCGAAGGAAAGGCTGATTGAAATCGTCCTGGAACGGTCTTTCCAGTACAGCGATGACCCGCCCTTCACGCTGGTTTCCGGGCGGAAGAGCAATTACTATTTCAACTGCAAGCCGACGACGCTCGACCCGGAGGCGATGAACCTCATCGGGGAACTCCTCTTCGCGATGCTGGCCGAAGCGGATGTGACGGCGGCGGGCGGCCTGACCCTCGGGGCGGACCCGATCGCCAACGCGCTGTCGGTGATCTCGTTCCAGAAAGGGAAACCGATTCGCTCCTTCATCGTCCGCAAGGACGCCAAGGACCATGGAACGAAAAAAGGCGTCGAAGGGAGTGTGCGGCCGGGGGACAGGGTGGCCATTCTTGACGACGTGATCACCACCGGCGGCTCGACGATCACGGCGATTCTCCGCGCCCGGGAGGCCGGGCTGGTCATCGACCGGGTCATCGCGTTGATCGACCGGGAAGAGGAAAATGGCCGGGAAAATATCGAGGCGCATGTGGCGCGGGTGGATGCCGTTCTCACCCGGACGGAGATCATGCGCCGCTATCGGGGGGAGAAGATCGGATCGATCAAAACGGTCCGGGAATAGCGGCGGATGGCCGGACAGACGATGGCGGGACCGATGAAACGGCCGACGCGAGTCCCTCCCGGGTTTCCATCGATCTCCTATCCCTTTCGTCGTCGCCGGTAGCGGAAAAATGAAGCGATCCCGGCCTCCGGAGAGGCGTACATCCGATGAGCAAGTCGCGTCCCTTTGACGAAGACCTCTACCGAACCCTGGCGAACAGCTCCCAGGCGGGGGTCTACATCCTTCAGGACGGCAAGTTCCAATTCGCCAATCCGCACATCCAGGAATACGCCGGCTATACCGAGGGGGAGATGCTCGGGATGGATTCGTTGAGCCTCATCCATCCCGTCGACCGGGCGCCGGCGCGAAAAAACGCGATCCGAATGTTGAAGGGACAGCGTTTTTCGCCCTACGAATTCCGGATCATCACCGGCGACGGCCGGACGAAATGGATCCTGGAATCGGTAACGTCGATCCACTACGGCGGGAGGCCCGCCGTTCTGGGCAACTCGATGAACATCACCGAGCAGAAGGAGGCCCGGAACCGCCTCGAGGAACTGGAGGCGCTCGAATCGTCGATTCTCGATGCGATTCCCCACGCCGTCATCGGCCTGCACAACCGGGTCTTCAATTTCGCCAACAACGCGGTCAAGTCCGTCTTCGGATGGCGACCCGAGGAACTCATCGGAAAAGACGTCCGGCTTTTGTATCGGAACGACCGGGAGTACGAGGAGATCGCGGATCTTTTCTATAGCGCGCTGGAAAAACAGCGAACCTTCCACACCGAGTTTCCCTGCCGGCGGAAGGACGGCGTGGAGATCATCTGCATGGTGCGCGCCTCGCGGATCGGGGAGACGCTTCGCGAACGGCGGATCGTCGTGACCTACGAGGACATCACCGAACGGATCCAGGCGGAAAAGGAGTTGGAGCACTCCCGGCAGGAGCTGCGCAATCTCTCCGCCCACCAGCAGACCGTCCGCGAGGAGGAACGGACAAGGATCGCCCGCGAAATCCATGACGAACTGGGACAGACGCTGACGGCTCTCAAGATGGACATCGCCTGGCTCAAGCATCGTCTTCCGGCCGGGCTGAATCCTCTGCACGCAAAGATGCGACAGATGTCGACGCTGGCCGATGCGACGATCGAAACGGTCCATCGGATCGCGACGGAGCTCCGGCCGGGACTTCTGGATGATCTTGGTCTGGCGGCGGCCATCGAATGGCAAGCCGCGGATTTTCAGAGCCGCTCCGGCATCGTCTGCTCGGCGGTGCTCGCGGCCGACGACCTGGAACTGGATCGCGACCTGGCGACGTCCCTCTTCCGGATTTTTCAGGAGACCCTGACCAACATTGCGCGCCACGCCGGAGCGACCCGGACGGAGGTTCGTCTGGAACGGAACGGGGACAGAATTGTGTTGACCGTGGCCGACAACGGCCGGGGGATCACGAAGAAGCAGAGCGAAAACGACCGCGCCTTTGGAATCATCGGAATGCGGGAACGGGCGCATCTCTGGGGCGGAGAGTTGAGCATTACGGGAAGCCGCAACGAGGGGACGAAGGTTACGGTCGCCATTCCGCTTCCGCGACCATAACCGGCGGCTGTCGCGCGGAGGAATCACGATTTCCAAGGGTTCCCGGCCGCGGGTTATTGGCGGCGGCCGAACCGCGGCGCCGCAGGGATTTTCGAGAGGGAAAAGATGATCCGGATCCTGGTGGCCGACGACCACGCGATCGTTCGCGAAGGGCTCAAGCAGATCCTCGCGGATGTGAAGGATATGGCCGTCCGCGATGAGGCGGCCGGCGGCGCGGAGGCGCTGGCGAAGATCCGGGAGAATGAATTCGATGTCGTCCTGCTGGACATCTCGATGCCGGGACGCAGCGGCCTGGAGATTCTCAAGGAGATCAAGGCGGAACACCCGAAACTGCCGGTCTTGATCCTCAGCATGCACGCGGAGGAACAGTACGCCGTTCGCGCCCTCCGGGCGGGGGCTTCCGGATACCTGACCAAGGCCAGCGCGCCGGACGAGTTGATCGGGGCCATCCGCAAGGTCTCTTGCGGCCGGAAATACGTCAGCGCCTCGCTGGCCGAAAAGCTTGCCTTCGAACTGGACGTCGACACGCGAAAACCCCCTCACGAAATCCTTTCCGACCGGGAGTACCAGGTGATGCTTTCGATCGCATCCGGAAAGAGCGTGAAGGAGATCGCCGACGAGCTCTGTCTGAGCGTCAAGACGATCAGCACCTACCGCGCGCGGGTGATGGAAAAGATGAACATGAAAAAAAACGCGGAGCTCACCCTCTACGCGATTCAGAACCGCCTCATCGATTGCTCGACGACCTTCTGACAACCCATCGCTTCTGTCAGACAAACACCTTCATGAAGATCGGCGGCCGTCCGACGTGAAAATCAGGAACCTGCCGATATTTTCGGGACGGAAACCGTGATAGTCCGCCTGCAAGCTTGAAAAGGCCATTGGCCTTGGAGCCCGGGTCGCCCGCGCGGCTTTGCCATCGAACGGGGAGGTTGCCATGAGAATCGAAGAGACACGCCTGGATTCCGGTCGGCCGGAGGCGAGGCGCCCGGTGGGGATGACCCTCCCGGATGGAGAGGAGAAACCGGCCGTGCGGATCGCGGCCGGCGAACCGCTTCGGGTGATTCCGACCGAGGAGTTTCGCGAGATCCTGGGACAGGCGCGCCGGGAGGACCGGACCTACCTGATGGAACACGAGTCCAAGGAAATCCTGGAGGCGATGGGAATCTCGACGACCGGATGTCTCGTAGCCGGCTCCGAGGATGAGGCGGCCGGGATGGCCCGCACCGTCGGCTATCCCGTGGCCTTGAAGATCGTCTCCCCCGACGTCGTCCACAAATCCGACTCCGGCGGCGTCCGGCTCAATCTGAACCGTCCCGATGAGGTGCGGGACGCCTACCGGGAGATCGTCGGCGCCTATCGTTATCAGCACGTCGTCGGCGTTTCCGTGCAGAAGATGGCGGCTCCCGGCGTGGAGGCGATCATCGGGGTAACCCGCGATCCCAATTTCGGACCGGTCCTGATGTTCGGCCTGGGCGGAATTTTCGTCGAGGTCCTCAAGGACGTCACCTTTCGCATCCTTCCGGTGACCGGACAAGACGTGGAGGAGATGATCGGGGAGATCAAGGGCTATCCTCTGCTGAAGGGCTATCGGGGCCGGTCGGTCGATCTGGCCGCCCTGAAGAACCTGCTCTTGCGGATCTCCGACCTCGTCACCGCCTTTCCCGAAATCCGCGAACTCGATCTCAACCCCGTGTTCCTCTATTCGACCGGAAACTGCGTCGTGGATGCCCGGATGTTCATCGGGGAGGCGGCCGCCAAGATCGCGGCCAAACCGGCCACGGACCTCAAGGGCCTTTTCTATCCGCGCAGCATCGCCGTAATCGGCGCCTCCAGCGCGCAAGGCAAGTTGGGCTACAATGTCCTGCGAAACCTGCTGGACCATGGTTTTGCGGGTCGGATCTATCCGGTCAACGCCAAGCATCCCGTTCTCCAGGGCGTGCCGGCCTACCCGAGCATCACGGACGTGCCGGACGAAGTCGATGTCGCCATCGTCATCGTTCCCGCGGAGGTCGCTCCCGCCGCCATCGAGGCGTGCTGCAAAAAGGGCGTCCGCTTCATCGTCGTCGAAACGGCGGGCTTCGCCGAGATGGGCGATGCGGGGAAAAAGGCACAGGCCCGGATCAGGGAGATCATCGAAACCCACGGCTGCCGTCTGCTGGGTCCCAACTGCTCCGGCGTGATCAACACCCACCATCGGATGGTCCAGTCAATCGGCCTGATGGAAGAACTGGAAAAGGGCAACATCGGCATGGTCGCCCAGGCCGGCGTCTATGCGGCCGGCATCCTGACGGGGCTCCGTCAGGTGATGGATTTCGGCATTGTGGCAACCATCGGCAACAAAATGGACATCAGCGAGACGGACATCCTTGAATTTCTCGGGAAAGATCGAAACATCGACGTGATCGCGATGTACATGGAGGACGTCACGAGCGGCCGGAGATTCGTCGATGTCGCCCGCGCGGTGACGGCCGTCAAGCCGATCATCGCGCTGAAATCGGGGAGGACCGAAGCGGGGAAGAAGGCCGTTTCCTCCCACACGGCATCCCTGGCCGGCAATGACGAGATCAATGCCGCCGCCTTCCGCCAGAGCGGAATCATCCGCGCGCGGGACAACGAACACCTGTTCGGCCTGATGAAGGCCTTCGCCAAGCAGCCGCTGCCCCCGGGCGACGGCGTGCTGGTCGTGACCTATACGGGTTCGCTCGGGGTTGCCGCGACCGACACACTCTATCTGAACGGTCTGAGGCTCGCCGAACTCGAACCGGAACTGCAAAATCGTCTTCTCCGGATTCTTCCCGATTATGTCAACACCCTGAATCCGGTGGATTACTCGTTCAGCATGGAGCCCGATCAACTCCGCAAGACCATCCAAATCGGGGTGGAAAGCGGGGATGTCGGCAGTTTTATCGTGGTGATCCAGGGGGAAATCCTCGGCTCTTTCGTCGATGTACTGCAATCCATCGACTATCGGGGAAAACCTCTTCTCTGCTGCGTGGCCTGCAAGGAGTTCATGATGGAAGACGTGATCCGGATGGAGAAGGCCGGCGTTCCCGTCTATTCGACGGTGGAGATGGCCGCCGAGGCGCTGGCGGCGATGCGCCGCTACCGTCTGTACAGGGAACGGTTGCTTCAGTAGCCTCACCGACTCCTTATCGCCTTGTTCCATGTCCCCCGGGGAGGAGGAGTTCCCTTATGGCTCCGCCCTGAGGATTTCCTTCGCCCGGTCGATGTCCCGACCGATCTGGGCGATCAGTTTTTCAGGGCTCTCGAAACGGACCTCGTCGCGGATCCGTTCGACGAAGAGGACCTCCAGCGTCTCGCCGTAGACATCCCGCTGAAAATCGAAAATGTGAACCTCAACGGTCCGTTCCCGGCCGGCGAAGGTTGGGTTGAAGCCGATGCTGAGGATCCCGTCATGGCGATTCCCCTGCCGGAGCACCCGGACGGCGTATACGCCGCGGGCGGGGACCAGCTCCTTGTCGGGCGCGATATTGGCCGTCGGGAAACCGAGCCGCTCCCCCCGCCGGTGCCCGGAGATCACCCGGCCTCCGAGGTTGTAGGATCGGCCAAGAAGGGTCGCCGCGAAACGGACATCCCCGGCAAGCAGGGCCTCCCGGATCTTCGTGCTGCTGATCACGGTATCGCCGACGCAAAAGGCGTTCATCACCTCGACCTCAAACCCCAATCGGCGACCGGTTTCGGTCAGGAAGGTCTCGTTCCCTTCCCTTCCCCGGCCGAAGGTGTAGTCGTGACCGATAATGATCCGCCTGATCCGCAGCTTTTCCCAGAGGATCTTTTGAACAAACGCCGCTGCCGTAATTCGGGCGTATTCGACGGAAAAGGGAATCAGGATGAAGGCGTCCACTCCCAGGCCCGCCAGAAGGCGGATCTTTTCTTCGATTGTCGTGATCAGGTAGAACGGCCGCCGCTCCGGGTGGAGGACCATCTTCGGGTGGGGATCAAAGCTGATCGCCGCGGTCGGACAACCCTCCTGATGCGCCCCTTCCACCAGCCTTTGGAAGATAAAGCGATGGCCGAGATGGACGCCGTCGAAGTTACCGATGGTGACAAAAGCGCCCTTCAGCTTTTCGGGAATCTCTGTGCTTTCGCGGATGACATCCATCATCAAACCTGATCTCCTGCACGGGGCGGATACCATAGCATCAATTACGGCAATTTCAAGAATAATCGTTTGCAGAATAATCGTTTTGCAATAATCATTTTTGCTTGACAAGGTCAACGCCGCCGGTGTAAGTATTCGCCGCGTTTTTGTGGTGCGGACATTGCCGAAGTGGCGGAATTGGTAGACGCGCTAGGTTCAGGGTCTAGTGGGGGTTCCCTCGTCCCGGTTCAAGTCCGGGCTTCGGCACCAAATCGGGGGGCATCATCCCCGCAAAAAGGGGACAGCGATCGGATCTGCCCCCTTTTTGCTTTCGTCGCGCCGGATCGATATCCGCTCCCGGCTGTGGCCCCCATCCGATCGCGACCTCCGGACAAGAACCCCTTCGCGACAAACCATCCAAGAAGAGAAACGATCCGAATGTCTTGTTATGGTTATTTTATCCATTGCAACGGCTTGATAATCAGGTTATAAGGGCTCATCTTCGGGGTGATTCTTTATATCCAATCAGGAGGGCCCACATCATGGCAACAGAGATACTCGATTTAACGGCGGATATTGTTATTGCCCATGTTTCCGTGACCGAGATGTCGTCGAAGGACCTGTTACGGGAAATCAGACTGGTCCATGCGACACTCGCTGAACTGGCCGGGGGCGGAAAAGACGCAACCATCGAACTGTCGGAACGAAAAACCGCGAAGAAGGACAAAAATTCAAAGGACTCGACGGAAGCCGCGGCGGAGAAGAAAAAAACGGTTATCCCCTCGGTGCCGGCGATGACCCTGGAGGAAGCCTTCCGGCCGGATCAGGTCGCCTGCATGATTTGCGGAAAGAGAGGGATGGTCACCCTGAAACGGCATCTCGCTTCGGCTCACGATTTGAAGCCGGGCCAGTACAGAAAGCAATTCCAGGTCCCCAAAGACCAGCCGCTGGCGGCCACGCAATACGTTGAAAAGAGGCGTCAGAGTGCTCTCGACCGGGGAATGGCGGAGAAACTGGCCGCGGCAAGGGCAGCGAAAAAAGACCGAAAAACAGCGGAATAGAAAACGAACCGGGGTTTGGAAAGGGGGGCAGGAAGATGCCGACGATCATCGTGGAAGCGGATGAGGGAAGAACGATCGAACAAAAGAGAGGACTGGTCAAGGAGATCACCGAGGCCGTTTGCAGGAACTTTCATGTCGAACCGCAGTCCGTTACGATTTTGATTCACGAACAGAAAAAGGAGAATCGGGGAAAGGCCGGAAAATTGGCTATCGACTGACGGATCGCCCCGTTTTTGTTTACAGCCGGAACGCCTCAATACGGCATTCGAAACCATAGAGAAGGAGAATCATCATGAGCCTGACGAAAATAGACATCATCAACTCCATTTACGATGAAATCGGCATCCCCAAGAAAGAGTGCGTCAGCATTGTCGAAAGCGTCTTTGACATCATCAAGGATGAACTGAACCAGGGGAACGACGTCATGATCTCCGGATTCGGGAAATGGACCGTCAAACGCAAGCGGGAACGGAAGGGGCGGAACCCGAAAACAGGCGAGGCATTGATGATCGATGCGAGAAGGGTGGTCACCTTCAAGCCTTCTTCCGTGCTCAGGGGCGTTGTCAGTCCTTGATCCGATACGCGCAAAGCCTTGAACAGGAAAGCTTCGCGTTTATGGCCGGGCGTTAAAGATTTGCTCTTTGTCCGTCCAAAACTTGAATAAAATATTCGGGCGCGCCGATTTGTCCGCCTTTGGAAGCCACCTGGAGGCCCTCAAAAGGGGAATGATCGGAGAACGCGCGACAAAGAGGCGCCGCGGGTGTAATCGGCATCAGCAGTTCCAGCGAATGGATATCCATTTGCCGTAAAACATAACTGCAGGTGTCCCCTCCGGCCACGCATACTCTCTTGAGTCCCGTGATTTCAACCAATTCTCGCAGGATCAATCCCTGCTGCTTTCCGAGATGCTTCCCGACTTCCTGGACATCGATACCCAAAGATTTCATTCTATCCTTGGTTTTTAGGATGGTCGGATCATCCGGTCCAAGGGTCGAATAGAGGATGATGCTTTTCTCTTCCCGAAGAAACCGTAGCGCGAGTCGGATCACTCGATTCCGTTCGTCCCGGCGGGTTTCGGGATCAATGAGCAGATCCGTGTTCAGACGAATCCCCGCAAAGCCATGATCCATGGCGCATTTGATTTGTTCGGCCGTCTTGTCCGCCGCACTGCCGCTGATGACGATGATCCGCTCCACCGGTCCCGCCGGAGAAATCGGATCCGGTTTCGAAACTATCTCCGCGGACCGCCAATAGGATGCCATCGCATACTCAAATCCTGAAGAACCGACGGCAAAAATCGGTCGAGGGCCGATTTTTTGGTGGATCAATCGGCCAATCGTCAAAAGATGCTTTTCGTCCAAGGTGTCAAAAAGGATCATTTCATTCCCGTCGCCGATATAGCGGTCGAATTGGCTCGAGATGGAATCAAACGGTTTGCTCAACTGCAGCAGATCGAACAGTTCAACTTTTTTTTCCGTTTGTTTGGCAAAATGCAATCGCAGATCCCCCTCGTCCATGGGGGTAATCGGATGTCTGCTCATCATCGGATGACGATCAAGACGATAGGTTTTATTCCCCACCGTTGTGAAATGATTGCCAAATACGACATAGCGCCCGATGACCGGAACGCCCTGGACAATGACTCCGAATGGGGGATGGAGGACGCGGAACGCCAGATCGGCTGCATGACCGATGCTGCCGATCTGGGCGGAGGAGTCAAAGGTTGCGCAGACTTTGTAATGGATGACCGGGACCCCCAGGTCTTTGAGCATCTGAAACTGACCGGGCAATTCCTCGTCCATTTGCGAGGGAGTCATGGTTCGGCTGGTTCCGGCGACGCCCACCGCCCGAACGTTTTTCAAGCGTTTTTTCAGTAAAGCAGGATCCGGCCGGCCGAGAAACAATGCCGTCGGCACGCCGTTTAAAGTCAGCGCCTCCATCGCGTCCGCCGAACCGGTAAAATCGTCGCCGTAAAAGGCCATCAACAGATCATTCATCTTTATCCCTTGCTCCGGATTACCAGGCTGTCACGCCGCCGTCCACCGGAAAGGCCACCCCGTTGATGAAAGCAGCCTCGTCCGAGGCCAGGTACAGCGCCGCGGCGGCGACATCCTCCATGGCGGCGAGACGCCCCAGCGGCACCTCGCCGACGCGCTCCCTCCTGCGTTCGGGATCTTTCATCATCTCCTGTACCAGCGGGGTCTCCACCGTGCTGGGGCAGAGGACGTTGGCCCGAATGTTGTCCTTGGCATAGCGCACGTCCACCGATCGGGTCAATTGGGAAAGCGCCCCTTTGACCAAGGTGTAGGCTTCGGGGGTGAACTTGTGGCCGATGAGACTGCAGACCGAACCCATGTTGATGATGGAGCCGCCGCCGTTTCGGCGCATCAGGGGCAATGCGTGCTTGATGCCGAGAAACGGCCCCCGGACATTCACGGCCAGCATTCTGTCCAGGTTCTCGACGCTCATCTCCTCGATGGGCCGGCGGATGTTGATTCCGGCGTTGTTCACCAGGACGTCAAGCTTTCCCGCCCGGTCGATCAGCTCCGCCAGGGCGGCTTTCCAGCTCTCCTCGTCGGCCACATCCAGGCGTATGAACCAGGCGCGGGCGCCCCGAGAGACAAGCTCGGCCGCGGCGGCCCGTCCCTGCTCCTCCTGGAGGTCGCCGAGAAAAACAATCGCGCCCTCCAACCCGAACCGACGGGCAATCGCCAGTCCCAGACCTTGAGCGGCGCCGGTGACGAGGACCGCTTTATCCTTGAGACGCATGGCACTCTCCTTGATTCACCGCTGCCCGGCAAGGGCCATGCGGGAATGGTTTGGGTATGGCGGGAGCCGGTCATTCCTTTGGGCGGAAGGCCGGCTCCCTCTTTACGAAAATCGAACCGGCGACCTGCTACTTGGCCTTTGCGACCGCCGCCCGGAACTCATCCAGCAGCGCCTTGCCGATCTTGGGCTCCCAGGTGGTGTAGACCGAGGCGCAGGCATCCACGAAGGCCTTGTGCTGTTCGGGGGTGAGTACCGTGACCGTGTTTCCGGCCTTCTTCAGGTTGTTCACGAATTCCGTATTCAACTTGCGGTTCAATCCGCGCTGGTAAACGGCCGTTTCCTGGGCCGCCTCGGCGATGATCTTCTGGTCGGCCGCCGGGAAGGAGTCCCAGAGCTTCTTGTTAATCAACATGATCTGGGGGCCGTAAACGTGGCCGGTCAGGTGACATATTTCTGAACCTCGTAGAACTTGGAGAGCCAGATCGTCGGGATGGGGTTTTCCTGGCCGTCGATGGTCTTCTGCTGCATGGCCGTGAACACCTCGCTGAAGGGCATCGGCGTGGGGTTGGCGCCCATGGCCCGGAAGGCCTCCAGGTGGATGGGGTTCTGCATCGTGCGGATCTTGAGGCCTTTCATGTCCGCCGGGCTCTTCACTTCACGAGCACTGTTGGTGAGCTGGCGGAAGCCATTCTCATAGTAGGCCAAGAGCTTGAGCCCCTTCGCTTCCAGCGCGGCGGCCAGTTTGGCGCCGACCGGACCGTCAAAAATCGCGTCCGCCGCCTTCTCGCTGGGAACGATAAAGGGCAGGTCAAACACGTTGAACTCCGGCACCAGTCCCGTCAGCGGAGAGGACGACGTCATCACCATCTCCAGGGTTCCCATCCGCACGGCCTCGGTGGCCCGCACGTCGTCGCCCAACTGGGCGTTGGCGTAAGCCTGCACCGTGTACTTGCCGGGCAGTTTGGCGGCGAGAATCTCCCCGAACTTCTTGTTCGCCAGGTACACGGGGTGCTGCTCGGTTAAGCCGGTGGTGATCTTCAAAACCTTGGCCTGGCCGAAAACCTGACCGGCCATCAGGCCGATCACTAACGCGAGGGTCAAAACAAAAATGGTTGCTCTTTTCATGATCCTTCTCCTTTCGTTTATGGGGTTGCCGCTGTTTTCCTTTACGCTGTGCATGACTGACATCTCAACTCTATCGGGTCCAGCCTTATTTGGGCATCAGGCTGGGCAGATACGTAACCGTCCAGGGCAGGTACGTAACGATGAAAACGACGATAATGCCGATGACAACGTTGGGCCAGATGGCTCGGGCCATGTTGGCCATGGGGACTTTGGAGAGGCCGCAGGCCACGAAGAGGATGTTCCCCACCGGCGGGGTGATGAGCCCGACGCAGAGGTTCACGATGACGACCACCCCGAAGTAGACCGGGTCCAGATTGTACTGCGTTGCGATGGGCAGGAGCATCGGCCCCAGGATGAGGAGGGCCGGGACCAGGTCCATGACGCACCCGACGATCAAAAGCAGGATGTTGACCCAGAACATGAAGATGATCCAGTTGCCGCCGGAAAGCTTGAGCAGCAGGTCGGCCAGCAGAACCGGGATCTGCGCCGTGGTGATAAAGTAGGCGGCGGCCATGGCCGCGCCGCAGACCAGGAGGACCACCGCCGTGCCCCGGCAGGTGTTGACCAGGACCGGGAGGAAGTCCTTCACCTTGAGTTCCCGGTAGATGAAGACCGAGACGATGAAGGCGTAGACGGCCGAGATCACGGCAGCCTCGGTGGCCGTGCAGATGCCCAGCAGGATCCCGCCGAGGATGATGACCGGCAGCATGAGCGCCCAGAAGGCCTCCCAGCAGGCCTTGATCACGGCGACGGTGCTGAATTTTCCCTCCACGTGGTAGCGTTTCTTGCCCCGGACGTGCAGCCACCAGCCGATCATCAGCCCCACCCCCAGGATCAG
>DIKL01000039.1:0-1878 GCA_002424545.1 Syntrophaceae bacterium UBA5619 | reverse complement strand
CCGTTGGTCGTGGCGGCCGCAAAGAGGGCCGCGGACTTTTCGGGGTCGTAGCCCTCCTTCTTCATCACCGGGTAGAGGAGCGAGCCGATGGCCGAGGCGTCGGCCACGGCCGAGCCGGAGACGCCGGAGATGAGCATGCTGGCCACGACGGTCACGTAGCCCAGGCCGCCGCGCACGTGGCCGAACATGGCCTTGGCCACCATGATGATCCGCTGGGCGATGCCGCCGGTGTTCATGATCTCGCCGGCCAGAAGGAAAAAGGGGATCGCCATCAGCGGGAAGTTGTCGATCCCGCGGAAGACCGTCTGGACCACCAGGGGCGGCGACCAGGAACCCATGGCCCAGGAGAGAACCAAGGCCGTCAGGAAGAGCGCGAAGGCGACGGGAACGCCGATCAGGATGAAGCCGAAGAGGGAGGAGAGGAAGATCGGGATCATGGCTGCACCTCCCTGAAGGAGTGGATGTCCCCGGCGGTTTTGATCAGGGTCTGGATAAACATGAGCGCGGCGCTGACGGGTCCGATCATGTAGACCCAGCCGTAGGGAATGGGAAGGGAAGAGGCCACCCAGCCGCTGGCCAGCGAATCGATCGCCATGTCCCAGGCGCCCTTGCACATGATCGCCAGCGCCACCAGCACCAGCACGTCGGTCAGAATCGCCATGGCCCGGCAGACGCGTGGTGAAAACACGATCGACAGCAGGTCGATGCTCAGGTGGTCGCCCCGGATCATGCAGACGACGGCCCCCAGAAAGACGATCCAGATGAGCAGGAACCGGGAAATCTCCTCGTACCAGCCCCAGGTGGTGTTCAGGAAGTAGCGGGAAAAGACGTTGCCGAAGACAACCCCCGACATGGCCACCAGCAGGATCGCCACGATGTAAGACAGGATCTTGTCTATGACCCGGCTGATGATGTTCAGCCGGGACGCCCTTGCGACGCTTTCAGAATCCATGGCGATTGCCCTCCTAAAAATTGCAGGTTGCTATGAACCGTATTGCCTTATGCCCTTCAAGCCGGGGGGCAAAGGATCGTTCATGCCCAGCTCCGTATGTATTTCAGACGTTCGGCCGCTTCCTCCGGCGTGGGGGCCACCACATGGAGGGCCAGCCCCCGACAGGGCAGATTCCGCTTGACCCGTTCGAGATCCTCGATGTTCAGGTCGCCCCACAGGATGAGGCCGCGCGTTTGCATGATTTTGGCCAGGACCGGCAGCAGCTCCTTCACGCCCGGTCCGCTGACGTCCTTGTCGACTTGAACCGTCTTCAGGTTTTCCAGGGTCAGCAGTTCATCCAGGATGGAAAGAGAGTTCGGGCACAGATGGACGGCCGTGTGGTCATGGCCGGCCAGAATCAGGCGCGCCGAATCGAGGAAGAGCTGCCGGTAGAGTTTGGGCGAGAGGACGGCTGACAGATCGTCCTGAAACCAAATGGCCGTTCCCGGGGCCCAGATATGGTAAAACCCAAGGGCCTGCCCCCCATAGAAAGGCGGAATCAGGCGGCGCTGGGCCTCGATCACGGACAGGAAGACCCGGGTTACCCGCTCGATGAGCCGGTGCATCACCTGCGGATCCGTCTCCATCAGCGCGATCACCATCTCCTGTTGCCCGAGCAAAGCGCCGAGATTGTCTGTTGGTCCGTGCATGATCGGCATGCCCACGGGGAAACGCCCGCGGCTCAGCTGCACCAGGGCGGCGGTGAATTCCAGATACTTGGCCAGCCAGGGATTTTGCGGATCGAAATGGACCTTCTCCAGAGCCTCCGCAGGCGAGGAAAGCCAGGGCCTTGCCGTGAAACTCTCCTTGCCGGCGCGGACGGGGCAGCCGAGGATCGCCTCCATCCAGGGGATGCCGTTGTAGGGCTCGCCGGTCCAGAAGCCGTC
>DIKL01000004.1 GCA_002424545.1 Syntrophaceae bacterium UBA5619 | reverse complement strand
TGGCATTTATCAGCGAGAAGACGGGTGTTCCTCTGAGCGAGCTTTCTATTTGCACTAGTTGCAGATAATACAAGTCTTCCCCAGTAGCTCAGTCGGTAGAGCAGATGGCTGTTAACCATCGGGCCCGTGGTTCGAGTCCGCGCTGGGGAGCCAAATAAAAACGGGGGGTTAGCCGAATGAGGGCTAACCCCTTTTTCGTTTTATTGCTGATCTCTCCCCACTTTTCTCTAAAACACCCACCCTTGAGCGGTAAGTTTAGAAGTCGGATCGTCCCTCCTACCTGTGACTCGGCAGCTTTTTCATCCTGCCCATGGCACTCGTCCGGTGTCACCACTCTTACGCCTATGTGGCTTGTCAGATTGGTCCAGGAGCCAATATCTACCCCTACCTCTTCTGATTATGCCCCCAATGAGATCGTTGATTTTACGTCATCACGATCTTTCATTGCAATCCTTATGCTGCCCCCGGCATGAGGTGTTGTGTTTCTACCTGCGGACTCATCTATATGCGCATCATAGAGCATGGGACCCCTCCGTGGTCAAGACGGGGTGGTGGGGATGCCGCCCCATATGGCCCCGGTGCGGGAGCTTGAATCGAAACTGGGCGCTATGGCCATAACGGGCAAATAGGATACCGGAAGCATCATGCGCATCATCAGTCCCTTTCCCAGCATTGGGTGCCCCTCTGTCGAGTTCATCCTCAAGAGGGAGGTCACCACACCCCGCTTCCCCATCGCAAGCCGGACGATTACAGGTTCATCTCCCGAGAAAGGGAATTCGACCGTGAGCCGGTCGGCCCCGGCTGTGAACAGCAGATGAGCCGGGAGATGCTCTTTAACGAATCGGAATGCGCCGCTTTGCAGGGGCGGCTCCTTCTTCCCCATAGGGATGTAGAAATTGTCGATCAGTCCAACCAGTTCATCCCTCTCCTGCCTCAATCCGTTGTCCGGGTGGGAGGATATGTCCGGCTCCGATCCCGCGAACAGACGGCTGGCTTTTTCCGCCATCCTGTGGGCGTATGAAACCTGAAGGCCGACACATCTCAGGAAATACCGCTTCGACCAGTCCAGATTCTGGCGATGTGTGTAAACTCGTCGAGTGAAGCCCGATGCGCCGCTTTTCAAGGTCATAGATTAATGCGAACTGGCTGGTCCCCGCATTCAGGTCATTGAGGGCTCCCTTGCTGTATCCATCACTCCAAAGTCCATCTGGTCGTTCGCGGAGACGATCGACGCCGCTAACACGTCCTTTCTTCAGAAGCTGTTTGCCCGGCAGATAACCTCTCTGCGGCGTCGATCGCCCGGCGGATTTCTTCCGTGAAGGAAAAGGCATTCTCGATGAGGCCGATGCTTTTCCCTTCCGCGCCGATCAGGCGGACCAGGGCGCTCCCAATGACGACGCCATCGGCCAGCGGTGCGATGGTTGCCGCCTGTGCAGGTGTGGAGATTCCGAAGCCGACGGCGACGGGAAGACAGGTCATCTTCTTGAGCCGCTCCACGTCCCGTCGGACGCCGTCGGACCTGGGGACGGCCGTTCCCGTAACACCGGTCACGGAGATGTAATAGACGAATCCCGCCGCCCCCTGTAGGATCTTGCGTGCCCGCGGGGGATCTGTCGTCGGGGCGATGAGTGTGATGAACGCCAGTCCCTCCGGATCCGAGTATCTTCTAAGCTCATCCGCCTCCTCGGGGGGAAGATCGACGACAAGGATTCCGTCCACGCCGACGGCCACCGCATCCGCTGCAAACCTTTCCGGCCCATAGTTAAGGATCGGGTTGTAGTAGCCGAAAAGAACGATCGGAATTCCGCTGAAGCGGCGAAGTCCGGCGATCATCGCCAGGATCTTCTCCAAGGTGACACCCTTTTTCAGGGCCCGCTGGGAGGCTGCCTGGATGACGGGGCCGTCCGCCGTCGGATCAGAGAAGGGGACGCCGATCTCCAGGATGTCCACCCCGGCGGCCTCCAGGGCCGGGATCAGTTTCACCGTCGTTTCCAGGTCCGGATCGCCCGCCGTCAGATACGCGATGAACGCCTTCCGTCCCTCATTTTTCAATGCCTTGAATTTCTCTTCGATCCGTCCCATCATCCCCTTCCCTCTCTTCGTTCGGCGATAGTTTCCGCATCCTTGTCTCCCCGGCCGGAGAGGTTGATGATCACAATTCGGTCCCTGGCCATGGCGGGCACCGTTTTCATCGCATGGGCGACGGCATGAGCGCTCTCCAGTGCGGGGATGATCCCCTCCTGCCGGGAGAGGGTCATGAAGGCCTCTACCGCCTCTTCATCGGTAACGGAGACGTAGCGGGCTCGCCCAGTATCGTGGAGCCAGGCATGCTCCGGCCCCACGCCGGGATAGTCGAGGCCGGCGGCGATCGCATATGCGTCCCGGACCTGGCCGTGTTCGTCTTGGAGGAGGTAGGTCTTGTTCCCATGAAGGACGCCGATTCTTCCGGCCGTGATACTGGCCGCGTGGAACCGGGTATCGAGCCCTTTTCCGGCTGCCTCGACGCCGGTCAGCAATACACCGGCATCTCCCAGGAAGGGGTGGAAGAAACCCAGCGCGTTGCTTCCGCCGCCGATGCAGGCGATGAGGAGATCGGGGAGCCGTCCTTCCTTTTTCAGAATCTGCCGCCTCGCTTCCCGGCCAATGACGCTCTGGAAATCACGGACCATGACCGGATAGGGGTGAGGGCCGGCCGTGGTGCCGATCACATAGAAGGTATCACGGACCGATGTGACCCAGGCCCGCATCGCCTCATTCATTGCATCCTTGAGAGTCGCCGTCCCGGCGGCGACGGGAACGACCTTGGCACCGAGGATATTCATCCGATGGACGTTGTGGACCTGCCGCCGGATGTCCTCTTCGCCCATGAAAATCCGGCATTCCATGCCGAACAACGCCGCCGCCGTTGCCGTCGCCACGCCGTGCTGGCCCGCCCCGGTCTCAGCGATAACCTTTTTCCTTCCCATCCGCCGGGCGAGAAGGACTTGCCCCAATGTGTTGTTGATCTTGTGCGACCCCGTGTGGTTCATGTCCTCCCGTTTCAGATAAATCTTCGCGCCGCCGAGAACCTCGGTGAGCCGCCTCGCTTCGTAGAGAGGCGTTTCCCGCCCCGCGTACTCACGGAGATAAAAGTCAAACTCCTTTTTGAAGGAAGCATCCCTCCGGGCTTCGCGATAAGCCGCCTCCAGTTCCAGCAGGGCGGGCATCAGGGTTTCCGCCGCATAGCGCCCCCCGAAGACCCCGAAATGGCCGTGTCTGTCCGGTTGTGTTCGAGTCATGGGTTCATTTTTCCTTTCCAAAATTCCCTCCCCCTCCCCTTATTCCCGCCGGGGGAGGGGAAAATTTACTTTTTCCGAAGTTGTCAAAGATGACGTTGGGCCCGGGCGCTCCGCCGGCGTGGATCATCCTCCGAGTCATTCCCTGAATCATCCCGACAATCTGCCGCAACCGGTCGTGGTCCTTGATCCCCGGCGCCGACTCGCAGCCGCTGTTGATGTCCACGGCCCCGGGGGCGACGGCGGCGAGGGCCTCCGCGATGTTGTCCGCGTCGAGACCGCCGGCGAGGATCAGCGGGTGAGCCTTCCCGAGTTCGGCCGCGAGCTCCCAGTCGGCCCGCTTCCCCGTGCCCCCGTAACGGCCGGAATCGCGGGTGTCGACCAGGAAGGCCCGGACCCTGTAGGCGGTGAGCGTCCGGAGATCTCCGGGCGTCCGGAGAGAGACGGCTTTGATGATCCGCTCCGCCGGGAACCAGCGACAGTATTCGGGCGATTCGTCGCCGTGGAACTGGATCAGGTCGAGGCCGCAATCGTTGGCCGTCCGCGCGACCTCTTGGGCCTCGCGGTTGACGAAGACGCCGACCGTTACGATCCCCTCCGGGAGCTCCGTGATGATCGCCTTCGTCTTTTCGGCTGTGATGTACCGGGGGCTTGGCGGGTGGAAGATGAACCCGACGGCGTCCGCTCCGCACTCGGAGGCGCAGAGCGCGTCTTCGATGCGAGTGATCCCGCAGATCTTGATCTCGGTCATGGGTTCAACAATCCCTTCAGTGCAGCTCCGATGTCGGGCGACGCGACGAGCGTCTCGCCGATCAGGAAGGCGCGGATACCCGTTCCCATGAGGGCCTCGATATCCCGCCGCGAACGGATCCCGCTTTCGGCAACCACGATCTTCCCCGCCGGGACGATGGGTGCGAGCGTGTTCGATGTTGTGATGTCGGTCACGAAGGTCTTCAAGTCCCGGTTGTTTACTCCGATAATCTCCGCGCCGGAGCTCAGGGCTGCCTCCAACTCCCGCCGGTCGTGGACCTCGACCAGGGAGGCGAGCCCCAGCGCAGCGGCGAGTTCGCGATACTCCCTCATCTCGTTCGTGCTGAGGATGGCCGCGATGAGCAGGAGTGCGTCCGCGCCGATCGCCCGTGTCTCGTGGATCTGCCAGGGGTCGATGATGAACTCCTTCCTCAGGACTGGAAGTGCGATTGCCTTCCTCACGGCGATAAGATCCCCGTTGCTCCCCCCGAAGAAGGTCGCATCGGTGAGGACGGATACGGCCGCCGCCCCATAATGTTCATATTCCCGCGCGATTCGGACGGAATCAAAATCCGCCCGCAGCTCGCCCCGTGAGGGGGAACGTCGCTTCACTTCGGCGATGATCGCGCAGTCTCTTCCACCGATCGCCCTTGCGAAATCGCGGGCCGGGGGGCACCCGGCGATCATCCTCTCCAGATCGGTCAGCGGCCGCAGCGTTTTTCGCTCCGCCACTTCTCTGCGCTTGTTCTCGACAATGGTATCCAGTATCATACCAGCCTCAACTGTGGCTGTGCTCGATCAACCCCCGCAATTTTTTCAGGGCCGCGCCGCTGTCGATGCAGCCTTCAGCGACCGCGATTCCCTCCTTGATCGTTCCCGACCGCCCCCCTGCAACGATGGCGAGCGCGGCGTTGAAGACGACGATTCTGCGACGCGCTCCGGTTTCGCCGTTCAAGATCTCTGTCGTGATTCGGGCGTTGGCCTCCGCATCCCCGCCCCGGAGGTCTGCGGAATCGGCGATCCCGCCGAAGAGTTCCATGGGGTCGATGTCATAGGTTGTGATCAAGCCTTCCTTGAGTTCCGCGAACCGGGTCGGTCCGGTAACGGTCGCCTCGTCAAGACCGTCGGCGCCGTGGACGATGAAGGCCCGTTTCGTCCCGAGGTTCCTGAGGACCCCAGCGAACATTTCGGTGAGCTTTGGGTCGTAGACCCCGATCAGTTGGGCGGTCGCCCCGGCGGGATTCGTCAGCGGCCCCAGCATGTTGAAGATCGTCCGGATGCCGATCTCCCGGCGAGGGCCGATGGCGTATTTCATCGCCCCGTGGAGCCGGGGTGCAAAGAGGAAGCCGATCCCGATCTGCTGTAGGCACTCCTCAACGATCTCCGGCGCTGCGTCAATCTTGACGCCCAGGGCCTCCAGGACATCCGCACTCCCGCAGCCACTGGAAACCGCCCGGTTGCCGTGCTTGGCAACGGTCAGACCCGCCGCCGCAACGACGAAGGCCGCCGTGGTCGAAATGTTAAAGGTGCTCCTTCCGTCCCCGCCCGTCCCGCAGGTGTCCACGACCACGGACGACCGAGCGTCGATCCGGGTCGCCTTCTGCCGCATGATCCGGGCTGCGCCGGTCACCTCCTCCACCGTCTCCCCCTTGATCCGGAGCGCGGTCATGAAGGCGGCGATCTGAGCGGGCGTCGCCTCGCCCTCCATAATTTCCTTCATCACGGACATCATCTCCGTTTCCCGAAGGTCCTCCCCGCGGACGATCCCGGCAATGGCTTCCCTGATCATGCGTCACACCTCTCTTTTCTGTCGATGAGTCGCAAGAAATTACGGATGATCCTCTTGCCGGACGGCGTCAGGATCGATTCCGGGTGGAACTGGATTCCCTCCACGGACCATTCCCGGTGACGGAGCCCCATGATCTCCCCCTCTTCCGTCTCCGCGCTCACCTCCAGGCAGCCGGGAAGCGTTTCGCGCTCCACGATGAGCGAGTGGTAGCGCCCCGCGGGGAAGGGGCTGGGAAGGCCCTGGAAGATCGTCCGGCCGTCGTTGCGGATCGGGGAAGTCTTGCCGTGCATGATCCTTCCCGCCCGGACGACCCGGCCGCCGAAGGCTTGACCGATGGCCTGGTGTCCGAGGCAGATTCCCATCAGCGGCACCTCACGGTGAAACCTCCGGATCACGTCGATCGTGATCCCCGCATGCTCCGGAGAACAGGGTCCGGGGGAGAGAAAGATCGCCTCCGGGTTCATCTCCGCGATCCCGTCCAGCGAGATGGCGTCGTTCCTACGGACGGCGACCTCCTCGCCGAGCTGGCCCAGGTACTGGACCAGGTTGTAGGTAAAGGAGTCATAATTGTCTATCATCAGGATCATGGTTCTTCTCCTTTTCTAAAGTTCGAAACCGTTCTCCGCCAGGCGAACCGCCTGGACCATTCCCTCGGCCTTGTTGAGCGTTTCCCTGTACTCGGCTTCCGGATCGGAATCGGCGACGATACCGGCGCCGGCCTGGATGAAAATCTTCCCGTCCTTCTGCAGCATCGTCCGGATCGTGATGCAGAAATCCATGTTCCCGTTGTAATTGAAGTACCCGACAGCACCACCGTATGGCCCGCGACGTGAGGATTCCTGTTCTGCGATGATTTCCATTGCCCGAATCTTCGGTGCCCCGGTCAACGTTCCATGGGGGAATGTCGCCCGCAGGACATCAAAGGCGTCTTTCCCCTCCGCGAGCTGCGCCTGGACGTCCGAGACGAGGTGCATCACGTGGGAGTAACGTTCCACGGCCATCAACCGGTTCACCTGCACACTGCCGGTCCGGGCGATCCGGCCCAGGTCGTTGCGCCCCAGATCGACGAGCATGACATGTTCCGCCCGCTCCTTGGGATCGTTGAGCAGTTCATCGGCAAGCCTGCGGTCCTCCTGCTCATTGACGCCGCGGCGTTTCGTCCCGGCGATGGGCTTCAGTTCCACGATCCCCTCCTCGAGGCGGACCATGACCTCCGGCGAAGAACCGATCAGCGTCAGATCGCCCAGTTTCAGGAAAAATAGATACGGGGAAGGGTTCACAAAGCGCAGCGCCCGGTACAGATTGACGGGATCGACACTGTTTTCCCTATGAAACCGCTGGGATAAAACGACCTGAATGATGTCGCCGGCCAGGATGTACTCCTTCGCCTGCCGGACCATGCCCCGGAACGCATCGGGCGTCATGTTGGCCTGGAGCGCATCCCCACCGGCCTCCTGCGACGTGGCTTGCGGCACAGAGAAGGGGGCCTGCAGCAGGGCGATCAGCCGGTCGATCTTTTCGACCGCCTCCCGATAGGCGGATTCCGGGTCCGCGTGGTTGTCCGTCATGGCGCAGGCCACGATCTTGAGCGTGTGGCGGACATTGTCGAAGATGATCATCGTGTCCGTGATCAGAAAAACCGCATCCGCCGTTTTCAGCGTGTTTTCCCTATCGTGGGGCAGGCGTTCGAAATAGCGGACCATGTCGTAGCCGAGAAATCCCACCGCGCCGCCGTAAAAGCGGGGGAGTCCGGCAACGGGCACGGGACGGTAGCGGCCGAGCATTTCTTTGAGAAACATGAGCGGCCGGCCCTCGTGAGGCATGCGCCGAACTTTTCCGTTCTCCCGGATCAGGATGTCGTCGCCGCTGATTTCAAAGATCACATGCGGCTCGGCGCCCACAAAGCTGTAACGCGCCCATTTTTCGCCGCCCTCGACGCTCTCCAGCAGAAAAACATGACTCTTTTCGCGCAGCTTCATGAGCGCCGTCACGGGTGTTTCCAGGTCGGCCAGGATCTCCCGGTAAACGGGGATGAGGTTCCCCTCGCCGCTGAGCTTCCTGAATGTTGCAAGATCAGGATAATACATATTTTTTTGTCCCTTTCGCATGATGAACCGTTATATCGATCAAACAGAGCCTCAAGAAGTCGCCGCCCGGTTCGCCGCCGGCGAACCATTTTGCACTGGTGTCGCCAAGCCGCTTGCGGCCATAAAAAAAGGCCGTGAGGAATCACGGCCTTTTGCGCGGGTATGGATAAAACAAAAAAGCCGTAGAGACCCCGAGAGATCTGCCACGGCTCGTATGATTATTTAAGTTTTCTCAGCTGCGGACAAACCCCTCCTGTGTTTCGGTCTGCCACCACCAGTTGTTCTTGAGGAAAAAATTGCGCTTCATGCTTCCATCCATTTCAAATATGGCCGCCTCATAGCAGCAAAGAAAAGGGCTGTCAACAAAAAATTACGACTGCCATTGTGACCCGAAGGAAATCTTCATCGTCTAAAACAGCAGGCTTTGATCCGGCTTATCGTCGCTGAACCTGCCCATTGATCGCCTGTCTCACGCCAATATGATTTGCATGTTGCCGCATCGGAAGGGAGCGGTTTGTGAAAGTTGCGTAAATGGCGCTTGTGATCATGATCGGATTTAATCGTTGGATAAAATATTCGGGGTGACCCGTTTCGAGCTCGGGTAGTTTGGCAAAACAAAAGCCCCTGATACGACACGATCGTAAAAGGGGCTTTTGGCAGATCATGAAAAGATCTCATGCGGAGGGGGACGCGGCTTTTGCCCTGTCCCCCTTCGTTCATACCTTATCTCACACTTTGTTTCTTTTGACCCAGGCCTCCTGATACAGCCTTGCAATCGAGGTCACGAGCGCCAGGAAGAACAGCCCGA